>JAGALB010000058.1 GCA_017625405.1 Ruminiclostridium sp.
CTCCTTTCCTAAAACTTCAAATATTAATTACAGCCTGGCAGGGTAAACCTGTCAGGCTGTAATTGATATTAAAAGTCTTTGGAAGGGGGTACGGGGGAGAACCTTTCTTCAGAAAGGTTTCCTCCGATAAATACATATAAAGCTTCCATATGACCACTGCCCTAAAACGGTGGGGTGGATAGATGTGGAATCGGGTTAAGCGTCGTTCTTATCTTCCATAAGAACATGCGCCGCATATACATTCTGGATTTCGGGGATTGCCGAAAGCATAGGAGTAACTTCTTTTTTCTTTATCTTGCGGTCAACATAGTTGCGTGTGATTTTTACAACTATCGGCAGGAGCGCGAGAACACCAATAAGGTTAGGAATCATCATCATTCCGTTAAAGGTATCGGAAATATCCCATGCGATGCTGGAAGTCATAAGAGCACCTGTCACGATAACGGGTACGAATATGAGCTTGTATACTTTTCCGCCCTTTACGCCGAAGAGATATTCAACTGCCTTGGAGCCGTAGTGTGACCAGCCCAGAACTGTTGTGAAAGCGAACATAAGTATGCATATTGCAACGAACATTTCGCCGGGTGCACCGAAAATCTTACCAAAGGACTGCGCCACAAGAGTGTCGGCATTTTCACCGATGAACTGACCTGTCTGAAGGTCAATAGCGCCGGAAGAAAGAACGACAACAGCTGTCATAGTGCAGACAACCATAGTGTCGGCAAATACTTCAAAGATACCCCACATACCCTGAACAACAGGTTCTTTTACAGAAGAAGCGGAGTGAACGATAACGGAAGAGCCAAGGCCTGCTTCGTTGGAGAAGACGCCTCTCTTACAGCCCTGTGTGATTACTTCCTTTACAGCAATACCGGTAAAGCCGCCCACAACAGCCTCAGTGCCGAAAGCAAACTTGAAGATTGCTGCAAACATATCGCCGATTTCGGTTATGTTTATGAAGAATACAACGAGACAACCGAGAACATAAGCGCATGCCATGAAGGGAACAAGCTTTTCAGCAGCTGCTGCAATTCTCTGAAGACCGCCGAAGATGATAAGACCTGCAATAATCATAAGCACAATGCCGATTATGAGAGAAGTCCACTTTATTTCGCTGAAAGCATAGCCTAAATCTACGTTTGAAAGGAACGCTGATTCAAGGTTGATTGTGATTTTATTTACCTGACCTACATTTCCGATACCGAATGAAGCGAGGATAGTGCAGATTGAGAAAATTACAGCGAGGACTTTACCGATACCCTTACAGTTTTTGTAGCTGCCGAGGCCGTCACGGAGATAGTACATAGGTCCGCCTGACCATTCGCCTTTTTCGTTCTTTCTGCGGTAGTAGATACCGAGGACGTTTTCCGAGAAGTTTGTCATCATGCCGAAGAACGCTGCCAGCCACATCCAGAAAACCGCACCGGGACCGCCTGTGCCGATAGCTGCGGCAACACCTGCGATGTTACCTGTACCGATTGTTGCGGCAAGAGCGGTGCAGAGCGCCTGGAACTGGGAAACAGAGCCTCTGTCATCCTTTGTTCTGCCTTTTCCTTTAAAAAGACTTCCGATGGTAGTGCCAAACCATTCCTTTATATGTAAAACCTGGAATACTCTGGTAACAATTGTAGCGATAATACCTGTGCCAATGAGAATTACAAGACCGTAATTCCATACGAAGCTGTTTACAGCACCGTTTATGTCGGTAAGTGATTTAAAAAATGCGTCCATTATATAACCCCTTTAAAAAATAATACTGTTATATTATATCAGTATAAAAAGGAAAAATCAACCTGAAAATACAAGTCTGTATGTTTAAACAAAAACATATGTGTCTATTTGTGTATTTTTTAACAATCCTTTGTCAAAAAACAAAACAGCCGCTTTTCAGCAGCTGTCTGTTTTTCCCATTTTTCATCAATCTTATCTCAATCTATGTATGACTAACTGTAAAGTCATGAAGAAATCCTTGATGTGATTTCAGTATAACACAGATTGAAATAAAGTCAAACATATTGTGAAGTTTTGTAAAATTTTGTGAAGTTTGGAATTTTTTAAGCCTTTTTCCGCAGATAATCGTCGTAAGCAGCTTCAAATTCGGTCTTTCTTGTACGGCTTATACCAAGCTCCTCGCCGCCTGTGACGGTAAGCGAAGCGTGAGTATATTCAAGATTTGTGATATGCGACATATTTACAATAATGCGGTTATGTATACGTACAAAAATTTCAGAGGGAAGAATTTCCTCGGCGTCCTGAATTTTCGCTCTCGTGATTATATCTCCGTTTTCCTTTGTGTGATAGATAAGATTGTTCTTTTCGCTGTTGACATATATAAGTTCATCAGGTCGGAGGTAAATTTTATCGTTGTAGGGAAGCTCGATGCAGATTTTTCTCACCGCATTGCAGGCTGCAAGAAGGTTATCCACAGTGCGTGAAAGTCTGCTCTTCATAAGCTCAGGCGGAGTTTTGGGTATAAAGGCGAAGGGCTGGAAGTCAAAGCTGTCATAAACCAGGTCGTCTTCTGTTGTGATGAATATGATTTTCGCTTCGGGAGCATTCTTTCTCAGCTCCTCCGCAGCTCTGAAGCCGTCCATTTCAGGCATTCTTATATCAAGAAAAACTGCGTCAAACTGCTTTGTTTCCAGGTCGGAAATCAGTCTTACCGCACTTGTGTAAGAGGAAACCGTAACAGGCTCTCTGCGGTTTTCAAATTCTGTTCTGACAAATACCGAAACAAGCTTAAGTACGGCAGTTTCATCATCACATACTGCAATTCTCATTTTTTCGCCTCTTTTCTTTTTAACTGAAATGCTGCACTGTGCCGCCGAGCAGCTCTGTCAGCTTATATGCCGCTTTGTATACGTCGCCGCAGCCGAAGGTTATCACAAGGTCGCCCTCCTGTACGTTTTCCGAAACATACTGCGCTGCGTCGTCACAGGTGTCAACGCATACTGCGCCGTCAATCTTTGCGCCAAGGTCCTTTGAATATATATTATAGGTATTCTTTTCACGGCTGCCCATGATTTCGGTGAGAACTACCTTGTCGGCAATGGAAAGGGCTTCTGCAAATTCGTCAAGCAGGGTAGCTGTGCGGGAATAGGTAAAGGGCTGGTGTAAAGCCCATACACGCCTGAAATTCATTTTCTTAGCTGTTTCAAGCAGTGTTTTTACTTCGGTGGGGTGATGTGCATAGTCATCAACTATTGTAATTCCGCCGACTTCTGCAATGCGTTCAAACCTTCTTACAGCACCGAAAAAGTCGGAAAGTCCCTTGTTCAAGGATTCCTTTTTACAGCCGTTTTCAAGGGCTGTTGCACAAGCGGCAAGGGCGTTCAGGACATTGTGTGCGCCGGGAACATGAATGGAAATTCTGTCCACCTTTTCGCCCCTATGATAAAGGTCAAACTGTGTGTGGAAATCAGAAATCTGCTGAACGTTGTCAACATAATAATCGTTGCTGTGTGAAAGACCGAAGGTGACTCTGCTGCCCTTGAAATCGCTGTTGTTTACAGCAATGAGAGTGTTTTCATCATCACCGTTGTAGACAAGTCTTTCGGTTGTCAGGTTGCAGAATTTTGTAAAGGAAAGTCTGAGATTATCCATTGTCTTGAAATAATCCAGATGGTCGCAGTCGATATTGAGAATAACCGATGTATCGGGGTATAATTTTAAGAATGTATCAACAAACTCGCAGGCTTCGCAGACCATGGTTTCGCTTTTTCCGCAGATTCCGCTGCCGTGGATTGCCTTAAGCTTTCCGCCGATTACTGCGGTAAGGTCAATACCGTCGGCAAGGAAGATATGTGTCAGCATTGATGTGGCAGTGGTTTTTCCGTGTGTTCCGCAGACGCAGACTGCGTTGCTGTAACGGCTGGTGATAAGCCCCAGCAGAACGGAGCGTTCAATTACGGGAACACCGCTTGCCTTTGCGGCAATAAGCTCGGGATTGTCTGCCATAATAGCGGCTGTGTGAACGATAAGGTCCGCACCTTCGATATTTTCCGCACGCTGACCGAGATATACGGGAATACCCATGTTGCGTACAAGCTGTAAGGTTTCGGTTTCGTTATTGTCGGAGCCTGTAAGGTAAAAGCCCTGTCCGTGGAGTATCTGTGCCAGAGGATACATACCGCTGCCGCCGATACCTATAAAATGTATGTGTTTTTTTCCTGTTAAGAAATCTTCCATCTGATTACCTCTCTAACAATACTCTCTCAGTTATTGTCAGTATGCCCGCTGTCAGGGAATGATAATCCCGGGTAACGGCACGCCATTAAATTTTATGAATATTTACGGCGGTTATGCTTAAAATAATAGAGCAATAACCCCGAAAGGAAATGTCATAATGAATATAACAAATATACGTATACGAAAAATGCTGGATGACGGACGGCTCAGAGCCGTGGTATCAGTTACTGTGGACGATATGCTTGCCGTTCACGATGTGAAGGTGGTACAGGGCGATGACAGGCTTTTTGTGGCAATGCCCAGCCGCCGTGACGAAATAGGAATATTCCGTGATATCGTTCACCCTATAAGCTCAGAAGCCAGGGAATATTTCGAGAAATCGGTCATTTCCGCATACGAGGAAAAGCTCAGGGATTCCGCTTCAGCTCAGGAGAACGGAAGCCTTTAACAGTGCGAGCTGTGTTTTTGCATCTTCGATTTCATTGTTCATTACCATTTTTACAGCTTCATCAAGCGGAATGGTGAGAACTTCAAGAAATTCGTCCTCGTCAAGCTCCTGCTGCGCCTTGTGAAGTCCCTTCGCAAGGTACATATATATTACTTCCGTGTCATATGCGGGTGTAGGATAAAGACAACCGAGCTTCGTGAATTCATCGGCGGTGAAGCCAGCTTCTTCACGAAGCTCCCTCATTCCGCATTCCAGAGGATTTTCGCCCCATTCAAGCTTTCCTGCGGGAATTTCCAGCAGCACCTTCTGATGAGGATAGCGGAACTGCTTTACAAAATATACTTCCTTGTTTTCATTCACCGCAACCACGCATACGCCGCCTGAATGCTTTATAACATCCCTGCCGGCAGTCTGACCGTTTTCAAGCAGGGCAGTATCCCTGTATACTTCGAGTATGCCGCCCTTGTAGACAAGATTGCTTTCAAGTGTTTTTTCTTCAAGATGCATAGTTTTCTTCCTTAATATATAACGGCACCGTATTTTGTGGTAGCCTTTTTCAGTGTTTCTTCGTCAAGAGTGCAGGTGCTGTCAATAAGCGCACGTCCCTGGTACAGCATAAGAGCCAGCATTACCGAAATATCATCCTCGCAGGTGAACATTACAGGCAGAGTTGCCATATGTGCGTTTTCAGTAAAGGCTACTGCGTCATCGGGAGTGTTAATCTCAATTCTCAGCACGTCAAAATTTTCCTGTGACAGGTCACAGAGAATTTCATCCATATTCGCTTCGCAGGGAATCGGTTCGGAAAGCTCTGTCGTGTCAGGCTCGAGGAAAAATGCTTCACGCTCATTGGAGAGCATTATTGCGGTTTCCTTTTCTTCCTTTGTGATTGAAAAAACACAGTAATCTTCAATTGTGCTGATGTTGATATCCGAAGCGGCAATTTCATCGGCAGAAGCTTCGCTTATACGTGCGAAAACAGGAATATCCGCAAACTGTACAAGACGCTTTACAGCTGCAACCGTGTTTTCCTCGTCAGAGGATTTCACGCCGAAGCCCGAAAGCCCCATACTCTGCAGGGTGATAAGGGCAGCATCGGCAGGAAGCTCTGCGGTTGTGCGTAATTCTTCATCTATCATAAGCTCCGCATAAACGGGCTTACCCGTTTTTCTGCAGGCAAGAAGCGCCGCACGCAGGTCTGACAGCATAACCATGCCTTTCAGGATAAAAGCGGATGCTTCTGAATTTTTCTGAGCCTGCGCCGAATAGGCGGCTTTTATTTCAGAGAACTTATGTTCTCCGTAAGGTTCTATCAACATACCGCAGGGAGTGATTACTGCGGCATTTTTTAGTTGCGGTACGTTAAGCGTACTACACCCGTCACTGTTCATAATATTTCCTTTCGTTCTTTATCTTCAGTTGTTTTTATCGCCGTTAAACAGACTTTGCGGAAAATAAAGCCGTAAAAAGGCGGAACTTGCTGCGGCGCTTCGCCGCTTAAATCATGTTCTTTACTTTTTGTTGCTTTCTATCCGCCGTTAAACAGACTTTGGGGAAAACAAAGCTGTAAAAAGGCGGAATTTGCTGCGGCGCTTCGCCGCTTACATTTTTTCAGGTGCTTCAACCTTGAGAAGGTCAAGCATATTCTTTATAACTGTCTTTACAGCTTCGCAGAGTGCAAGTCTGGAGTTGATTACGTCGTCGCTTTCACCCTTGATCTTGCAGGTGTCATAGAATTTGTGGAACAGCTGTGCAAGCTCCTGTACATATCTTGTGACAACCGAAGGATTGTAGCTCTTTGCGGCGTCTGTGATTTCAGAGGGGAGAAGTGCAAGATGACGGATGATGGCAAGCTCAGCAGGCTCGCTGAAGCTGATATCCTTTGCAGCGGAGCTTGTGAGGGTCTTGTTTTCTTCTTCCTTCATCTTTTCGATGATGCGGCAGATTCTTGCGTGTGCGTACTGTACGTAGAATACGGGGTTCTTGGAGCTTTCCTCAATAGCAAGATCAAGGTCGAATTCAAGATGTGTATCGGGGTCACGGAGATTGAAGAAGAATCTTGCAGCGTCCATAGGAATTTCATCAAGGAGAGTTGCAAGGGTGATAGCCTTGCCTGAACGCTTGGAGAGCTTTACTGTTTCGCCGTTTCTTACAAGTCTTACCATCTGCATGATGAGAATGTTGAGTCTTTCGGGGTCAACATCAAGTGCGGAGAGAGCCGCCTTCATTCTTGCGATATAGCCGTGATGGTCTGCACCGAGAATGTCGATTGCCATATCAAAGTTTCTTGTAACAAGCTTGTTGTAGTGATAAGCAATATCAGGTACGAAGTAGGTGGGAACACCGTTTGCTCTTACAAGAACTCTGTCCTGGTCGTCGCCGAAGTCGCTTGCCTTGAACCAGATTGCACCTTCCTTTTCATAGGTGTGACCCTTTTCCTTGAGGATTTCAACGATTTCATTCACACGGCCGCTGTTGTGGAGTGTGCTTTCTCTGAACCATGTGTTATAGTGGATTCTGTATTTTGCAAGGTCACGTTCAAGACCTTCAATGTTGAGAGGGAGAGCATATTCAACCAGCGCAGCACGTCTTTCCTCTTCGGTGGCAGACATATACTTGTCGCCGTGGATTTCTGCAAAGTTTACAACGTGGTCGATGATATCCTGGCCGTGATAGCTGTCCTCGGGCATTTCAATATCATCGCCGAAATGCTGTCTGTAACGGATATCAAGGCTTAAACCGAACTTGTTTACCTGGTTGCCTGCGTCGTTTATGTAGAATTCACGCTCTACATAGTAGCCTGCATATTCAAGGAGCGAGGAAAGACAGTCGCCGATTGCGCCGCCTCTTGCGTTACCGATATGCATAGGACCTGTGGGGTTTGCGGAAACGAACTCAACAAGCACCTTTTTGCCCTTGCCCAGTTCAACCTTACCGTAATCAGCACCCAGGGAGATTACCTTTTCGATTGTTTCGGAGAACCACTTTCCGCTTACAAAGAAGTTGATGAAGCCGGGACCTGCAACTTCGATTTTGTCAAACATTGTGCCGTCAAGGACAGCCTTTTCGCTGATAGCGGTTGCGATAGCCCTGGGGTTGCTTTTAAAAGCCTTTGCGGAAACAAGCGCCGCATTGCAGGAGAAGTCGCCGTGTGCGGTATCCTTGGGAATTTCAACTGTAAAATCGGGAATAGGCTCTGCGGGAAGCACGCCGTCTGCAACAGCATCGCCCAGTGCCTTGAGAACTATTTCTCTGACTTCTTTTTTTGCCTTTTCAATCATATCGTTCATTTTTCTGTACGTCCTTTTCTTTTGTTATTGGTTTACCTTTACGGTAAGATTTATTTCATTTTCAGACACGAAATCCGAGTTGATGTCTATGCTGTATTTAAGATACAGCTTTCCGCCTGCGGAGGTCATATCGTTCTTTACTTCGAATGCGTTTATGCCCATCATGAAATCTCCGTAGGGTGTGCCGTAAACCATGTGATGCTTCTTGCCCTTTTCAACGGTGAGCAGGGAAGGGGCGGGTGCGGAGCGTTCGATAAGAACCGTTTCACCCTTGATTGTGATGGTTACAAAGCAGGATTCATAGCCGATTTCGGCGTTTTCGCCGTATCGGATAATGTAGCTGTCGCCGTCCTGTGTGAAGCTGCCCACTGTGAAAAATTCCGTTTCGTCACGGCCCTCTTCGGTGGTGGCAGCGCTGATGAGTGTAATGTCTGCGTTGTTCATTTATTGTTCCTTTGATTAAGATTCTATCGCCTGGGTTATGAATTTATCCAGCATTTCGGAATAAGTATATCCGCTTTCGTTCATAAGAAGCGGCATTGCGCTTTCGGGGGAGAAGCCCGGGATTGCAGAAATGCGTCTGAGCAGCACACGTCCCTCTGTAAGGCAGAAGCACATTTTTGCATAACCCTTGAAATTGAGCGCTCTGAATGCTCTTGCGGCAGTTTCCTTTACCTGTTTTCTTTCTTCGGCTGTAAGGTCCGCCTGAGGGATGAAATCAGCGGTATAGCATGCATATTCGCTGTTACAGCGTGTTTTCACCGTTTCGCCGATTTCCGAAACCTCGGTGTTGTATGCGCCGCCCGAAACCACACAGAAGAGAGTTCTGCCTGAAAGGAATTCCTCAACAATAGCTGTGTGATGGTGGGAAAAGGCAATTTTTGCCGCCGATTTGAGTTCCTCGGCATTGTGGGCAACATTTGCGCCGATTGTGGAAGAACAGCTGGAAGCGGAAACATATACGGGATATGTGAAATTCTTTTCGATTTCCGCAATGTTGTCATCAATTCGGTTCAGCTCGCTTCTCGAAAGCACGGTGTATCGGGGCACATCAATACCTGCGTCGCTGAGCAGTGAATGAGTCATTATCTTATCCATGCAGTGATTTGCGGTATCGGGATTGCAGTCCGTGTAGGGAATACGTGAAAGCTTCAGAAGGCTCTGAATGCGTCCGCCCTCGCCGTATTTTCCGTGAAGTGCGGAAAGCACCACATCGATACGCTTTATAGCAGTGTCACCGTCGCTCATGATGGTGATGATGCCTGCGTGAATGGGGTCTGGGCTGATTATTGCGGAGCAGCAGTCGCTGTTGCTTTCCCATGTACCGTTTCTGATTTCCTCATAATCACCGGGGAAGTAGAGCCATCTGCCCTTTTTGGTGATTCCGATAGGGGTTACGTCATATTTATCCGCTGAAAGTCCGTTAAGGACAGAGAAAGCTGATTGCAATGAAAGCTTATGGTCCTTTGTTGAACCGCCGAAAAGTACGGCTACTCGTGTTTTTGCCATATGAGCTGTCCTTTCTTTACGCAAATTATACGTTAAATTATACATAAAACATTGTACCATATATATACAAAAAATTCAATAGAATATATATGAAAAAAATGTCGCAAAAACAATAAATTTTAGTATAAAAAGCAATACCGCACAACGGATATCCGTTGTGCGGCGGTGTCATGTATGTAATTCTTCTTTCTGAGTATCTTTGCTTTCTGCGTTCACGGCAGGTACGGCAAAACTTATTGCTGCGGGCACAATCTCGCAGGTGAATTTATTCAGGGCAGTAAGCTCGCCGTCAATTGAAATGCAGAAGCCTTCGGGAGCTTCAACAGTGAACTTTTTACAGCGGCGGTATTTTACGATTTCCGCAAAGCGTGGGTCGTCAAGGTGCTCGCCCTTTTCGTATGCGTTTATAAGATTCATAAGTCTGAAACGGGATATGGGTTTTACTGCACACACGTCAATCATACCGTCGTTATTCTCCGCTTTCGGGGCACAGTAGAATTTTCCGCCTATGTGACTGCAGTTTGCGGCGGTGCAGAGGAGAAATTTTCCGTTCTCGTTGAGAAGCTCGCCGTCTGCATAAAGCTTGCCCTTGTTCTTCATTCCTGTAAGCACAGCCGATACAACACCTGTATTATAGGCATTTTTACCGCCTATAAGCTTCATGTGCTTTACCTTCAGCATTGTTCTGAGAACCTGCGTATCAAAGCCGAAATGCACCACGTTTATCGAATATTTATCGCCCACTTTTATCAGGTCGATTTTCTGTACGGGCGCTGTGGCAACTGTCTTGGGGTCGGAAAACCTGTCAGCGCCTCCGTAATATTTCACGAAGTCGTTTCCGCTGCCGCAGGGGCAGCAGCTTATTTCCGCATTTTCAAAGCCGACAGCGCCGTTTGCCACTTCGTTCAGTGTTCCGTCGCCGCCGCAGGCGATGAATCTTACGGTTTCACCTGCATGCTCTTCGCACTTTTCCTTTACAAACCGCGTTGCATCGTGAGGTGCGGTAGTAAGGTAGATTTCATATTCAAAATCTGCTTCTTCAAGCTTCTTTTCGATTGTGCGGTATGCTTTTCCCTGTCCCGACATGGGGTTTACTATAAAATAGATTTTCATTTCATTATAATCCTTTAAAACTTTATATTTTCCAGCATTATTCCATAGACCATATCGCTCAGCTCGCCTGTGGAAAGGTCCTTGTATTCTTCGTATTCAAGCACTCTGACGATGTCAAGCTCAATATGGGTGAAAAGCTGTCTGAATACTCTTCTTGTGTTGCCGATAACGGCGATTACCAGAGGGGCTTTTGCCTTGGTTGCAATTCTGAACGAGCCGTGATGAAAGGGCAGAAGCTTTACATTTTCGGGATGAAGGTTTGATTTGCCTTCGGGGTATATTCCCATTGAATTTCTGCCGCTTGTGATATTCTGTATTGCGGTTGTGATAGCCTTTGCGGCTTCACGGTTGTTGTTTCTGTCAAGTGAGGTGCAGCCGCTTGCAAGCATGAATTTTCCTGCGCCGATAATCTGTATGTTTTCCTTTTTCGACACAAATGCAAGCTTATGCTTTCTGAGGTGGAACATAGCAATCATAGGGTCAAAAACGGACAGATGGTTTGATATATACACGAACGGTTTTGACGGAAGTTTTTCCCTGCCGTTTATCGTTACACGGATTCTCATGGCGGTAAGCATGACATCAATTGTCGCCAGCGTCATAAAGCGGTGAAAGCCGTTCTTTCCGGGGAGCTTTTGGGGATTGATGAATAATGAGCCTATAAGCAGAATCAACACATGGAGCAGCAGAAAGCCCGTAAAAAAGCCGAAAAACAGCGCTATTCCCCATGCAGGCGTAATTCCTGTAGGCAGAGTTGTTATAACTGCTCCTGCGATGCTCAGGACTGAGTAAACAAGAAGTGTCAGATGCGGTCACCCCCGATGTTTTATGTACAGCTTCATTATAACATTTATATCCGTTCAAGTCAACGGATAATGCCGTATTTGCTTGATTTTACGGCAAAAATGTGTTATTATAGAAAAAATTGAGCACATAAGGAGAATAATATGACAGCAAAGACAGGAAGAGCAAAAAAGATTTTAAAAATAATAATTATCGTGCTTCTGGTGCTTGCGGTTCTGGTGACTGCAGGACTTTACGCATTATCTGTAATGATTTATAATGAATTTTTCGGTGTAAGATATGAAACCTATGAGCCTATGGCATTCAGCGTTTCCGATTTTGAGGGACTTAAGTGCGAGGAGCATTTCTTCACCTCGGACAAGGGACAGAAGCTTGCGGGCTATCTTTATACAAGCAATGACAGCACATACGCTGATAAAATCGTGGTAATCGCACACGGCTTCGGTGGCGGCGGACATAATTCCTACATGGATGTCTGCAACTATTTTGCGGCAAACGGCTTTACAGTATTCGCCTACGACGCAACAGGCAACGACAACAGCGAGGGCGAGGCGGTCAACGGTCTTCCTCAGGGTGTAATTGATCTCAGATATGCAATTGATTATGTTAAAAGCCTCGACGGCTCTGCGGATTGCGATATACTGCTTCTGGGTCACAGCTGGGGCGGTTACAGCGTCACAAATGTGCTTGCATATCACCCTGATGTAAAGGCGGTTGTATCCTTTTCAGGCTTTGACAAGTCCACCGACCTTATTTATTCACAGGGAAAGGATATGGCAGGCGATGCCGTTGATATGGTTATGCCGTTCATGAATATACATGAAGCCCTGACCTTCGGCGAATATGCGAAGAATACCGCTTCAAAGGCATTTGAAGCAACCCAGGCGAAGGTTATGGTGCTGCACAGCAGCAACGATACCACCGTACCCATGGAATACGGCTATGACATCTGGTATGAAAAATATAAGAATGATTCACGTTTTACATTTATACCCTTCACCGACAAGGGTCATAGCGCTATAATGCAGTCGGAAGAAGCAAGGGAATACCAGAAGGAATTTCAGGCAAAGGGCGAAGCCTGGAAAGAAACCCTCGGCTATGATACCGAAGCGGAGGAAAACAAGGAACGCTACCAGGCCGATGTGGCAGCGTTCTATGCGGAAAACTTTGACAAACAGGCATACGGATATATGCTTGACTATGAGATTTTTGACAACATTATAGAATTCTATCTGGAAGCCTGCGAATAATTTGCAGAACCTGAATGTTTTCTGTATTCGCAGGGAGTACAACCAACCAGCTTTTTAAACTGGCGGTTGAAGTTGGAAATATTCCTGAAGCCGCATTCAAAGGCTGCTTCGGTCATGCTCATGCTGCTTTCAAGCAGCAGTCTGCAGGCTTTTTTGATTCTCAGCTGATTAATGTATTCAATTGCGCCTACTCCTGCGGATTGTCTGAAGCGACTCATAAAATAGCTTTTGCTGAGATGCGATATGTCAGCAAGTTGCTGAACGGTAATATTTTCACAGAAATTTTCATTTATGTATTCCAGCGAAGAGCGGATGCTGCTGTATTCGCTGCCGCAGTCTGCGGCAGCATGAATGTCTTCGTTATCTTCAAGCAGCCAGAACAGGCGCAGAAGCTCGCTTTTCATCAGCATATCCAGCTTGTATGAATCGCCTTTTGCGCAGGAAAAAATATTTTCCGTTATGGTTTTAAATTCACTGTAATAAGGATGCTCTGCTGTTATGTGGGGTTTAATGACGGAATGACTGTTCATCAGCGGTATTATGCATTCGGCGGCACTTCTGTCGTTTGCGTGCGCACCTATCATATCTGCGCTGAAAACTATGGTATCATATCGCTGGGTTGAATTACCGAACGTGTAAATTGCGTGAGACATGTTGGGCGGAATTATGACAATATCCCCCTTTCGGGTGATGAAGCGTTCTTCCCCGCACAGAAATTCCGCACTTCCGTCAAGAATATAGTTTATTTCAAATTCGCTGTGCCAGTGCAGCGGTACGCAGGGAAAGAAATCCGGGATAAGGCATTTGTAGTAGCTGAAAGGTACAAGTTCAGAACTGTGCTTTCGTTTTTCTTTTAAAGCCATAAAACCTCCGCAAAGTATTATAGTATCAGAAAATGGTATTATTTCAGTAGAAAATGTCGCTTTTTTATATTATTATACTACATGAGGACGCTGATTGCAAGCGTCGCAGCAATAAATTATAAGGAGAATAATTATGAAAAGGAATAATCCCGCATGGCTCGACAACGCAGTATTCTATGAAATCTATCCCCAGTCCTTCAACGATACCAACGGTGACGGTATCGGCGATATCAACGGCATTACCGAAAAGCTGGACTATATCAGGGAGCTTGGCTGTAATGCAATCTGGATAAATCCCTGCTTTCTTTCGCCTTTCGGTGACGCAGGCTATGATGTGCAGGATTACTGCACGGTAGCACCCCGATACGGCACAAACGAGGATTTAGTCAACCTTTTTAACGAAGCACATAAGCGTGATATGCACGTAATACTTGACCTTGTGCCTGGGCATACTTCTGTTGAGCACGAATGGTTTAAAAAATCCGCAGAGCCCACCCGTAACGAATACAGCGACCGCTATATCTGGACGGACAGTATATGGGAATCCACCGAGCTTCACTGCCTCAGAGGCATTACCCAGCGTGACGGTTCGGTTGCCCTCAATTTCTTCTCCATGCAGCCTGCCCTTAATTACGGCTATTACAAGCCTTCAAAAAGCTGGCACCAGGCAATGGACGCCGAAGGCCCTATGGCAACAAGAGAAGCTATGAAGGATGTAATGCGTTTCTGGCTGGGACAGGGCTGTGACGGCTTCAGAGTGGATATGGCAGGCTCACTTGTAAAGAACGACGAGGACGGCAAGGGTACAATCGCCTTATGGCAGGATTTCAGAAAATTTCTTGACAGGGAATTCCCCGAAGCGGCAATCGTTTCCGAGTGGGGCGAACCCGACAAGTCGCTTCTGGGTGGCTTCCATATGGATTTTCTGCTTCATTTCGGACCTTCCCATTATAATGACCTTTTCCGCTGTGACGAGCCTTATTTCAGCCGCAGAGGAAAGGGCAGTGCAAAGGAATTTATCGCTGCATACAAGGAAAATTACGACAAGACAGACGGCAAGGGACTTATCTGTATTCCGTCGGGCAACCACGATATGGACAGACTTGCAAGACGCCTTGATTACGAAGAAATGAAGGTAGCTTTTGCTTTTCTTCTTTCGGTGCCGGGTGCGCCTTTCATTTATTACGGCGATGAAATCGGCATGAGGTATGTGGAAAACCTCATTTCGGTAGAGGGCGGTTACGGCAGAACAGGCTCACGCTCTCCCATGCAGTGGAACAAGACCACAAATGCAGGTTTTTCCTCAGCTGCAAAGGAAAAATTATACATAAAGCAGGATGATTCACCCGACAGACCCGATGCGGAAAGTCAGATGAAGGATGAAAACTCCCTCAGAAGCGAAATAAAGCGCCTTATTGAGGTAAGAATGGCAAATCCTGCACTTCAGAGCAACGGAAGAATCGAGTTCCTCAGCGACGGTTATCCCCTTGTGTATAAGCGCAGCTGTGATGAGCAGGAGATTCTCGTTGTGATAAATCCCGCCAATAAGCCCTGCGAGGTCTGCTGTGACGGTAAGGAGATAATATACTCCGCAGGTGCTGATGCGGCGCTTGATAGTAAAAAGATAACAATTAACGGTGCAGGTGCAGCGTTTATACTGCTGTAAACGCTGAATTTGCGAAAAATTTCATATTTTTTTCATTTGGGTATTAACATTTGCTTAATAATGTGTTATAATATTTGGATAGAATAAAATCAAAGGGCATCAGACAAAGGAAAAAGGAAATTATATGAGCAAAAACAAAAAGATAAAATACGTAAAAATCAGCGATGAGGATTACGCAGCAGATACAAGACCCAGAAAGAGCAAGAGTCAGGAAAAGGCGGAAAAATACCGCAGCGCACGCAGACATCCCGTTCTCGGTGCGATAGGCGGTGTGTTCTCCATGGCGGGAACAGCAATCCTCAGTATGATTCTCATACTCATCATCACGCTCTGTATCGTTGCTACCGCACTTTGCGTATATGTAATGCAGTTTGCGGAAAGCAGCTTTGATGTTGATCTTACAGACGTGGAGCTTTCCTACTCCAGCTTTATCTATGCAAAGGATGCGGATAATCAGGATGTGCTTTTAAAGCAGATAAGCAGTGATGAAAGCCGTGTATGGGTTGAAATCGAGGATATCCCCCAGCACGTTCTTGACGCTTTCGTTGCGGTAGAGGATGAACGTTTCTTCGAGCATGACGGTGTAGACTGGACAAGAACGCTTCGTGTAACCTTCCGTGCGGTTTTCTCGGGCGGTACAGACGGCGGTTCCACCATTACACAGCAGCTTGTGCGTGATATCACCAAGGATAACGAAACCACCTTCGGACGTAAGCTCCGTGAAATTTTCCGTGCGTTATCCCTTGAAAACAAGTATACAAAGTTCGACATTCTTGAAAGCTATCTTAACCGAATCGGCTTCGGCGGTACTGCTTACGGTATCGGTTCTGCAGCTTACCACTACTTTGACAAGGAGGTAAGCGAGCTTACCATAGCGGAAGCGGCTATTCTGGCGGGTATCGTACGTTCGCCTACCAACTATAACCCCTATTCCAGCCTTCAGCAGTCCAAGACACGTCAGGAATATGCCCTGAGCCATATGTATGACCTGGGTTATATCACCACTCAGGAGTATGAGGATGCTGTTGCGGAAAAGGTAAGATTCAGAAATCCTGTTGAGGGTGACTGGTACGGTTATATTGATGAACGCAGCCAGGAAAAGAATGATGAAACCGATCTTTACTATGAAAATGTATCATGGGATACCATTCTCGGCGAAGATACAGCCTTTGCATACCAGTGGAACGGCGATTACGAAGTAAGCCAGAACTGGTATATGGACGCTGCGCTTAACCAGATTGTAACCGATCTGGCTGACCTTTTTGACATCTCCTATTCCGCTGCATGGGAAAAGTTCTGCAGCGGCGGATATACTGCGTACCTCAATATGGATATTGATATGCAGAACAAGCTTTCGGCAAAGTTTGAAGACCCCTATACCTGTCTTTCCGAATATGACGCATCCCTTCCTTCAGACAGCGATGACCTTATTCAGGGTGCTTTCGTAATCATGGATTACAGAGGAAACGTCAAGGCTGTTGCAGGCGGTATCGGCGAAAAGCCCGGTGACAACTGCTTCAACCGTGCTACCCAGACGGTCAGCGCTATCGGTTCTACCATCAAGCCTATCGGCAACTATTCTCTTGCCATTGATATGGACAAAATCACTTATTCCACATTCATCAAGGATGCTTCGGGAAGAGTATTTGTAGGCTATGACAAGGAAGATGAGTATACAGAGGCTCAGGAATATGACGAAGAAAAGGGCACAATAAACTGGCCCATGAACTATGAGGGCAACTACGGTACAGGAGATTATTATCCTGCCTGGTATGCGGTTCAGAAATCCACCAACACCATTGCCGCAAGATCTGTGAGCATGGTTGGTCTTGCAAATTCCTTCAACCATCTTGTGAACAAGCTGGGCTTCTCCCACCTTGACAGCACAAACGATATGGCGTATGCTCCTCTTGCGACAGGTGCTCTTACAAACGGTGCAACTTTAGTTGAACTTACAGCCGCTTTCCAGGTAATGGGCAACGGCGGTATGTACTATAAGCCTTATTTCTATTCAAAGGTTGTTGACAGCAACGGCAAGACTGTTCTTGAACAGGATACAAACGGTAAACGTGCTATTGCCGAAGACAGCGCATGGATCACCAACCGTATGATGAAGAAGGTTATCGACGATCCGTACGGAACAGGTAAGTACGCAAAGCTTGACAATATTGAGGTTGTCGGCAAGACAGGTACCGCAAACGACGAATCGAATCTTCTGTTTGCAGGCCTTACACCTCAGTATGTTGCCTGCTATCGTATCGCACATGACGATAACCATGAAATCGCTACCAAGAACGAAGCAGGTTATGCCGGCTGGCGTACTCTTGCTATGGTTTGGCATGATGTAATGGTTGATATGGTTGACACAAGCGTTGAACAGAGCTTTGTACCTGACAGCGACGTACTTGTACTCAACTACTGTAACGAAACAGGTCTGCTTGCAACCTCGGAGTCCAAGTGTCCCGAAACTACGGTAGGCTATTACCGTCAGTCCAACTATCCCGCAAGCTGTGATTCCAAGCATGACGGCACTTACTGGGCAGAGCATGACGAGGAAGAGCCGCCTGAATTTGAATAATTCTTTTACCGTGCGGTGAAATTACTGCACGGTAAATTTATGAAAGAAAAGGAAAATAATATGACATACAATCTTACTGCGCCCTGCCACTTCGGGCTTGAAAAGACATTGTCCTTCGAGATAAAGAGAGCAGGCGGCGAGAATATAAAGGCAAATGACGGCCGTGTTGATTTCACAGGCGACGAAAGCGTTATCGCAAAGGCGAATATTACCTGTTCCGTTGCCGAAAGAATCGGCATCGTGCTGGACAGCTTCACGGCGAACACCTTTGACGATATTTTCAACCATATGAAGAATGTGCCTATTGAAGAATACGCAGGCAGGAACGACAAAATCCACATCGTAAAGGGTCATTCCCTTAATTCAAGGCTTACCAGTATTCCCGCAATCCAGCGTACAATGAAAAAGGCCTTTGTTATCCGTATGCAGGATAAGTATAAGATAAACACTCTCCCCGAAACAGGTGTTACTCTGCCTATACATTTTCTTCTGATGAAAAATCAGATGACGGTAACTCTCGATACATCGGGTACGGGTCTTCACAAGCGTGGCTACCGTGCCATGTCAAACGCCGCACCTATCAAGGAAACCCTTGCGGCAGGTATAATCGACCTTGCACGTGTAAGAAGCTCCGACAGAGTCATTGACCCGTTCTGC
Source organism: Ruminiclostridium sp. (assembly GCA_017625405.1). Taxonomy (GTDB): domain Bacteria; phylum Bacillota; class Clostridia; order Oscillospirales; family Ruminococcaceae; genus Ruminiclostridium_E. The sequence goes on from JAGALB010000058.1 coordinate 18,367, forward strand.
GGAAGCGGTACAATCCTTATTGAAGCAGCATTCAAGGCAGCTAATATTGCTCCCTGCCTCAACCGTAACTTTGCGGCGATGGAGTGGGGCTTTGCTGACAGAAGAGTCTGGGCGGATGCCTTTGACGAAGCGAGGGAAGCTATCAGAAAGGACTGCGAATTTACTGCTCTCGGCTTTGATATTGACAGGGCGGCCTGTGAGCTTACCCGTGAAAATGCGTGGAAGGCAGGGGTTGACAAGTATATAAAGGTTGAAAAGAGAGCCGTAAAGGATTTTGTCTACCCCGACGGTAAGTCGAAGATTATCACAAACCCTCCATATGCGGAAAGAATGGGCGATATAAACGAAGCGAAGGAAATCTACAGGACCATGGGCAAGCGTATGCTGCCTTTAGGCGAAAACGAGCTTTATGCAATCACCTCCGTAGAGGATTTTGAAACCCTTTTCGGCGAAAAGGCAGACAAGAACAGAAAACTGTATAACGGTATGCTGCTGTGCAGGTTGTATTCGTATACAGGTCAGACCAAGAAATAAAAGTTTTCGGTCAAGCCTTTTACAAAAGGCTTGGAAAATCTCTGATATTCTTAAGCGCCCTCAACAAGGCGCTTTTTATTACCCTGTAACAAATTTTCCTTTTCTGAATATACTATAACAGCGCTTAAATTCTGGAGGTGTTGTTATGTGCGGTATTGCAGGCTGGGTTGATTTTCGGAGCAATTTATCCGACAAGAACGAAATAATGAAAAAAATGAGGCAGTGTATATCACACAGAGGCCCCGACAGCGAAGGGGATTTTCTTGATACGCACTGCTGTCTTTCCCATACAAGGCTTGCGGTAATTGACGTTGAAAAGGGCAGACAGCCCATGAGTGACGGAGCATATACAATCGTCTACAACGGCGAGCTTTATAACACGGAAGAAGTACGTGGCGAGCTTATGAAAAACGGCTGTGTATTCGCTACAAAAAGCGATACAGAGGTGCTGCTGAAAGCGTACATTACATGGGGTGAAAACTGCCTTGAAAAGCTCAACGGCATTTATGCCTTTGCAGTGTGGAACAGCGTTGAAGAAAAGCTGTTCATTGCCCGTGACAGAATCGGTGTAAAACCCTTTTTCTATTACGCTTATGAAAACGGAATTATCTTTGCTTCGGAAATAAAGGCGATACTTTCTCACCCCTATGTAAAGCCACGGATTGACCGTGAGGGAATCGCCTCTCTTATGCTTTTAGGTCCTGCAAGAAAGGGCGGTATGGGCGTTTTCAAGGATATACAGGAGCTTGAGCCTGCGGAGTGCGGGATTTTCAGTATAAACGGCTTTGCAAAACGGCGGTACTGGGAGCTTAAGGCGATGCCGCATACCGAGAGCCTTACGGATACAATGGGACATCTCAGGTATCTGCTGGTTGACAGCATAAACCGTCAGCTTGTCAGCGATGTTCCCCTTTGTACATTCCTTTCGGGCGGTCTTGATTCAAGCCTTATCAGTGCGGTTGCCGCAAGAAAATACAAGGAAGAGGGCAGACAGCTTTCTACCTATTCCGTTGATTACAAGGATAACCGCAAAAACTTTGTGGCAAGTTCCTTCCAGCCTGACGAGGACGCTCCCTGGATAGTGAGAATGAGCGGATATATCGGCTCACAGCACACAAATGTAGAGATAGATTCGCCCTTGCTTGCGGATGCGCTTATTCCGTCAATGAGAGCAAGGGATCTGCCGGGAATGGCAGACGTTGACAGCTCTCTTTATCTGTTCTGCGGTGAGGTGAAGAAGAATTTCACCGTTGCGGTAAGCGGTGAATGTGCCGATGAGCTCTTCGGAGGGTATCCCTGGTATCATAAAAAGGAGCTGCTTTACGGCGAAAGCTTTCCCTGGTCACAGGCGACGGCAGAGCGTGCTAAGCTTCTGAAAAACGGAATCCTGGGCGATATTACACCTGATGAATATGTAAAAGCGGCAATGAAACGCACAACCGACCGCACTTCTTATCTCGATACGGATAAAGAAGACGACAGAGCCATGCGGCGTATGTTTATGCTGAATTTCTACTGGTTCATGCAGACGCTTTTAGACCGTAAGGACCGCTGCTCAATGGCGCACGGGCTGGAAGTGAGAGTGCCGTTCTGCGACCACAGAATTGCGGAATATGCCTACAATATCCCCTGGGAGCTTAAATCTCTCGGCGGCAGGGAAAAGGGACTTGTGAGAAAGATTGCGGAGGAATTTCTCCCGAAGGATGTGGTATGGCGCAAGAAATCGCCCTATCCCAAGACCCACAACCCCGATTATATGAAGCTGGTGTTTGACAGATTCAGGGCACTTTCGGCGGAAAAGGATTTCCGCCTTACGGAAATTCTTGACAGACAGAAAATAGATGAGCTTATCGCTTCGGAGGGCAGAAGCTTTGAAAAGAACTGGTACGGTCAGCTTATGTGCACACCCCAGATGTTTGCGTATCTTGTACAGATGGAAATGTGGCTGAGGGAATATGAGCCGGAAATAGCATTTTAAATTGATTTGTCTGAAAATAAACCAAAACAACCGCTTTAAAGCGGTTGTTTTTTGTTGAAATTTAAGCTTTAAAATCATTGAAAACAGGGATGAATAGTGGTATACTTTAAGGTGATAAAGAAAAGAACAAAATGAAAGGAAACAAAATGTATATTTTTGACAGCCATGTGCATATTTATCCCGAAAAAATAGCCGATAAAGCGTCCGATACAATCGGTAAGTTCTACGATATCAGAATGGCGTTCAACGGCAGCATCTCCATGCTGCTTTCCGAGTGTGAAAAAGCAGGTGTGAACCGATGCCTCGTTCATTCCGTTGCTACCACCCATGAACAGGTTCAGAAAATCAACGATTTCATTTCCGCCAGTGTAAAGGAATACCCCGATAAATTTGTGGGCTTCGGCTCTCTTCACCCTTCCATGACCGCTGACGAGGTTGACGCAGAGGTAAAGCGTATGCTTGAAATCGGGCTTATGGGCATAAAGCTCCACCCTGATTTTCAGTATTTCGCCATAGATGACAAGCACGCAATGGAAATGTACGAAGCAATTGACGGCAGACTGCCCCTGCTGTTCCATACAGGAGATACACGTTACAGTTATTCCAATCCCCACAGGCTTGCAGCGGCGGCAAAGCGCTTTCCGAAGCAGAGAATGATAGGCGCGCATTTCGGCGGATATACCGAGGTTGAAAGTGCGCTGAAGTGCCTGCCCGATTTACCCAATGTCTGGGTGGATTCCAGCAGCTCACTTGCATTTATTTCTCCCGAAAAGGCAAAGGAATGCGTAAGAGCCTACACCGAAGACAGGATTTTCTTCGGCACTGACTATCCTATGTGGAGCGCTACCGATGAACTGCGCAGAATTGACCGTCTTGACCTTACAGAAACAGCACGGGAAAAGATTTTTTATAAGAATATCTGTGAGTTTCTCGGAATCACGGTATAAATGCGGTAAAATTGTTGAAAAATATTGACTTTTTTCAATATTCTGATATAATTAAAGAGTATGTTTATTCTATTTTAAATGCAAAATGAAAGGAACTTAAGACTATGAAATGGACAGGTCTTAACGATTTAAGAGAAAGCTATCTTAAATTCTTTGAAAGCAAAGGACATCTCAGAATGGATTCTGCTCCCCTTGTACCCCAGGGCGACAACTCCATTCTTTTAATCAATGCCGGTATGACACCTCTCAAGAAGTACTTCCAGGGTATTGAAACACCTCCCTGCAAGAGAGTCACAACCTGCCAGAAATGTATCAGAACTCCTGATATCGAAAACGTAGGTAAGACTGCAAGACACGGTACTTACTTTGAAATGCTCGGTAACTTCTCCTTCGGCGATTACTTCAAGCATGAAGCTACCGCATGGGCTTGGGAATACCTTACAAAGACACTTGAAATCGAACCCGAAAAGCTCTGGGTTACTATTTACGAAGAAGACGACGAAGCAGGCGAAATCTGGGCTACTGAAGTCGGCGTACCCCGCGACAGAATCATCAAGCTCGGCAAGAGCGAAAACTTCTGGGAACACGGCAGCGGTCCCTGCGGTCCCTGCTCTGAAATCCACTTTGACCGTGGCGAAAAGTACGGTCCTTTTGAAAGCTTTGAACAGGCAAGCGACTGCGACAGAATCATCGAAATCTGGAACAACGTATTCACACAGTTCGATAACGACGGTCACGGCAACTACACACAGCTTGCAACCAAGAACATCGACACGGGTATGGGTCTTGAAAGACTTGCCTGCGTAATGCAGGGTGTTGACAATATGTTTGAGGTTGACACAATCCAGAATATCATCAAGCGTATCTGCTCCGTTGCAGGCAAGACCTACGGCGCAAACTACAAGGAAGATGTATCTATCCGTGTAATCACCGACCATGCAAGAGCTACAACCTTCATGGTAGGCGACGGCGTAAGACCTTCCAATGAAGGCAGAGGCTACGTTCTCAGAAGACTTCTCAGACGTGCTGCAAGACACGGCAGACTTTTAGGCGTTACAAAGCCCTTCCTTACAGAAATCGTTGATCAGGTTATTCTCGAAAACAAGAACGCTTATCCCGAGCTTGAGGAAAAGCGTGAATATATCATCAAGGTTATCGCAACTGAAGAAGAAAGCTTCAACCGCACAGTTGAAAAGGGTTCGCAGATGCTTTCCGAGCTTATTGAAAAGCTTGGCGAAAACGGCGTGCTCAGCGGTGACGACGCATTCAAGCTTCACGATACCTACGGTTTCCCTCTTGATCTGACAAAGGAAATCCTTGAAGAAAAGGGACTTACTCTTGATGAAGAACGCTTCATGGAACTCATGAAGGAGCAGAAGCTTACAGCACGTGCAAACCAGGCGTTCAAGGGCGGCTGGGACGATGCTGCGGCTGATGCGCTCAGCGGTCTTACAACAACATTCGTAGGCTACAAGGAGCTTGCAGCCGATACAAAGATTCTCGCAATGCTCAAGGATGGCGCAGTTGCTGACAGCGTTTCCGAAGGCGATGATGTTGCTGTTGTAATCGAAACAACACCTTTCTACGCTGAAAGCGGCGGTCAGGTAGGCGACACAGGTACAATCACAAACGGCGACAACGTTCTCCGTGTTCTCGATACAAAGAAGATCGGCGGCGGTCAGTTCGTATGCTACTGCACAGTTGACTGCGGTACATTCATGACAGGCGACAAGGTTACAGCTGAGGTTGACAAGGATAAGAGAATGGCAACCGCAAGAAACCACACCTGTGCTCACCTTTTACAGGCTGCTTTACGCACCGTTCTCGGCGATCATGTTCACCAGGCAGGTTCTTACGTTGACCCTCAGAGATGCCGTTTCGACTTCTCTCACTTCAGCGCAGTTACAGCCGATGAACTCCAGCAGATTGAAGCTATCGTAAATAAGAAAATTTTAGCGGCAGTTCCCGTAGTTACCGAGGAACTTCCCATTGAAGAAGCAAAGAAGAAGGGCGCTATGGCTCTCTTCGGCGAAAAGTACGGCGATGTTGTACGTGTAGTAAGCGTAACAGACGGCTGTTCCACAGAATTCTGCGGCGGTACTCACCTTGACAACACCTCCAAGGCAGGTCTTTTCAAGATTATCTCCGAAACCTCCGTTGCTTCCGGTGTAAGACGTATCGAAGCAGTTACAGGTGCAGGCGTGCTTGAAGCTCTCGCAGAAGCAAACAACACAGTTAAGGCTGCTGCTGACGTGCTTAAGATTGCTAACCCCAATATGCTTGTTCAGCGTTGCGAAGCTCTCCAGAACGAGCTTTCCGATGCAAAGAAGACAATCGACAAGCTTGAAAGACAGATTTCCGCAGCTGCTATGGCTGACGTAACAGGCGGTGCTGAAGAAATCAATGGCATCAAGGTATTCTCCGCTGTTCTCGCAGGCACAGTAGGCGACGGCTTACGTAAGGCAGGCGACGACCTCAAGTCCAAGAATGACAGCTTTATCGCAGTTCTTGCAGGTCACGCAGACGGCAAGGGCAACTTCCTGTGCATCTGCAGCAAGGAAGCTATCGAAAAGGGCGCTAACGCAGGTCAGATTGTAAAGCAGATTGCGGCAATCGCAGGCGGTAAGGGCGGCGGTAAGCCTGACAGCGCTATGGCAGGTATCGCAGATATCACAAAGATTGATGAAGCACTTGCGGCTCTCAGCAGTATCGCAAAGGAAATGCTCAAGTAATAGAAGGAGTTTATTATGGACTGCTTATTCTGTAAGATTATTTCGGGAGATATTCCCTCTCAGAAGGTTTACGAAAGTGAAACAGTGGTAGCATTCAAGGACATCAATCCCCAGGCTCCCGTACACATTCTTATTATTCCTAAATTCCACATTGAAAGCCTGGCTGAAATCACAGAAGACACCGTAGGCGTAACTGCGGAAATCATGCTGGTTGCAAAGCAGCTGGCTCAGGAATTCAGCCTCGGCAACGGTTACCGTGTCATCACCAACATAGGTGATGACGGCGGACAGACTGTTCATCATCTTCATTTCCACCTTATCGGAGGAAAAAAGCTCTCTGAGCAGATGTGCTGATTGAGCTGAAATGAAAGTTACAGCAAAGCACAGATATGCCACGATTGGTTTTATATACCTTTTCGGGCTTATTTGTGCTTCTTTTTTGGATGCCTGGGCGTGCGTCGCAGTATTTGCGGTGCTTGCTCTCATTTTCGGTATTTCGTTATCCTCGGCGGATAATTTTCTGAAAATAAGTTCGGCGTTTCTTGCGGCGGCATTTCTTATTTTCGGATTGTACAGGTTTGTATTCATTCAGCCGCTGACAGCTCTTGAAGGGCAGAAGGCTACGGTCGATGCCGTTGTAACGGATTGCCGTGCGCCTGATAACGATACGGTACTGCTTACTCTTTCGGGAGAAACTGACGGCAGACCTCTGAAGCTTTCGCTTTTTGCGGAGGACAGCGGTATAAACGTCGGTGACAGAATCCACTTTGAAGCGGTTTTCTCAAAGCTCAGCGATTCTGCAGAGTTTTCCGAAAGCAGCTACAATTTCTCAAAGGGTATTTTTCTCAGAGCCTATGCGGTAAGCGATATAGCCGTTACCGAAGGCAGCGGCGGAATTGCGGAGTATACGGGATATATTTCCGATTACTTCAAGAGCATTGTCGATACTCAGTTTTCCGACGAAAGAGGCGGATTGCTCAAAGCGATGTTCTTCGGTGACAAGTCGGGAATCTCTCACCGCACAAGCGTTGATATGAAGCGCTCGGGGATTTCTCATCTGACCGCTGTTTCAGGTACGCATCTTTCGCTGATGATACATCTTTTTGCAGGAATGCTTTCCTTTTTCTTCCGACGTAAGGGCAGACTTTATTTTCTGATAATTTCAGTGTATATATTTTTCCTGATGCTGTTTTTCGGAATGACGGCTTCGGTTATGCGTTCAGGCTTTATGATGCTTGTATTTTACGGCTCGGAGCTGTTCAGGAGAAAATCCGATACACTGGCGTCGGTAGGCGCTGCACTTATGATAATTCTGGCGGTAAATCCTCTTGCCTGCCGTGATATAGGGCTTCTTCTTTCCGTTACGGGAACACTCGGCGTAGGTATTGTATCGCCTGCGGTTTCGGATGCGTTCAATATAAACAGGAAAAGGGTTTTCACAAGGCTTATTGTCGCTTCCTTCTGTGCTTCCGCATGCACTATGCCTGTGGGTGCGCTGTGCTTTGACGGTATATCTCTTGCAGCACCGCTTACTACTGTTCTTGTACAGCCGTTTTTCACGGTGATGATTACATTGGTGCCCTTTGCGCTGATAATTCCGTTTCTTTCCGGTCCCATTCTGTTTGTTTCGGGAGTCTGTGCGGATATTACAGCCGCTATTTCCTCGTTTATAGGCGGATTTGATTTTTCCTATATCCCTCTTGACGGCAAAACGGTGGTTCTGTTTATTCTGCTTACGGTTTCGGGCGCTGTTATCAGCGGATATATTTCCGGCAAGGCGAAGCCTGTAATTGTATTCTGCGCTTTTTCAGCGTTTTCCTTTGTGGCGTCACAATCGCTTTACGGAATAATCAGCTATGATGATATCACAATAAATATAACAGCCGACAGTAAGGAGACTATGCTCTGCGTCAGCGACAAAACGGGCAGAAGCTTCTATATGCTTTCTTCGGACAGCTCTTCCGCTGACAGGATATATGAGTATTCTGCAGGGCAGACTGCGAATTTTGTCTGCATATGCTCACAGGCTGGAAATCTCGGCGAGCTTTCATCACTCTGCAATAACATCCATACACCCGAAAACGGCTGTATGCTTTATGATGTAAGCGGCGAATACAGCGTAAAGACAACAGAGGATGAAATTCTGCTTGATATAAGAGGCGTTACGGTGGGACTGCTTCCCGCAGGAAGCGAAACACAGTGCGATATTGCCGTTTATTGCGGATACAAGGAAAAATACGGAAGCGGAGGAAACTCTGCAACCATTTTATGTGATAAAAAGTATTATAATTGTGGGGAGGCAGTAAATGCTTTCCTTGATAAAACCGAAATAATAATCAATACAGAGGGAATGTATGCTCTCTCTGTGAAATAGAAAGGGGTGGCGATATGGTACTGACCGAAGAAAAGCTCAATGCGGATATACGTGGCGGCAGAATCGAGCGTGTGTATTATCTGTACGGAAAAGAGCCTTTTCTCGTAAAAACCTACACGGACAAGATTGTAAAGAAAACCGTAGGTACTGACCCGATAGATTTCAACTTTATAAAGCTTGGCTCAAATCCCGATATCGGACTTCTTAACGACTATATTGACGGTCTGCCTGTTTTTGCCGATGTAAAGACTATCATCGTCAATGACGTTGACCCCGAAAAAATGGATAAGGAAGAGCTTGACGCATATGTAACCGCAATTGAGAACGTGCCTGATACAACGGTGCTGGTTTTCACGGTTACAGGCTTTCAGCCCGATGAAAAGAAGGCGAAGACAAAGAAATTCATAGCTGCGGCAGGCAAGGCGGGTGCGGTATGCAGGCTTGACGGAATACCGCAGGCGAAAATCGCAGGTCTTATTGTAAAAAAAGCCGCAAAGCAGGGTATTGTAATTTCCGGTGAAGACGCTATGTATCTTACCGAGCGTGTTCTCTGCAATATGACCCTTGTCAGCGAGGAAACCACCAAGCTGATGAATTATGTGGGTACAGGCGGAGTTATTACAAGGGAAATTATCGACAAGCTTGTTGGAAAGCTTCTGGATACCAGCGTGTATGAGCTTGCCACGGCGATAAATTCAGGGGAGCGTGCCAAAGCTTTCAGGATTCTTGATGACCTTATGGCGGAGAGAATCGAGCCTGTTGTGATACTTTCGGCGATGTCGGGCACATATCTTGATTTTTACCGTGCAAAGCTTGCGAAAATGACAGGCGTTCTGCCCTCACAGGCGGCGGAGCAGTTCGGCTATCCGAAAAACCGTGAGTGGGTGCTGAACAAGGCTATGAATGCTGTTTCAAAGCTGCGGCTGGGCTATCTCAGAGAAACGGTTTCAATACTGTCGAAAACGGATATCGCCATGAAATCCTCTCCCGTAGACAGCCGTACTCTGATTGAACAGGCGGTAGCGGAACTTTTCCTTGCAGGAGAAAAAAGATATGTCTGACTGTAAGATTCATGTAAATCTGCCCATAATAGTTGAAGGCAAGTACGATAAGATAAAGCTGGAAAGTCTTGTAGACGGACTTATAATCACAACTGACGGGTTCAGGATATATAAGGACGAGGAAAAGCTGTCACTTATCCGTGCCTTTGCGGATAACGGCGGAATAATTGTACTTACCGACAGCGACGGTGCGGGATTTCAGATAAGAAATCATCTGAAAAGCTGTATCGGCGGCGGAAAAATAATAAACATCTATATTCCCGACATTTTCGGTAAGGAAAAGCGCAAGGAAAAGCCTTCAAAGGAAGGTAAGCTTGGCGTGGAGGGAATTGATGCGGATATTCTGCGGAAGGCATTTCTTGACGCAGGAGTATTATCCGGCAGCGAACCACGTGAACAGTGGCTGACAAAGGCCGATCTTTTCGATGACGGTCTTGTAGGCGGCGCAAACAGCGGCGAGCTGAGAAAAAAGCTTGCGTCAGAGTTTTCTCTGCCTGAAAGAATAAGCGCAAACGCACTTTTAGAGGTGCTTAACCGCCTTTATGATAAAGAAAGTTATGAAAAAGCATTGACAAAAATAAAAGGGGAATAGCATATGGTATTTTCAAGCCTGGTATTTGTGTTCATGTTCCTGGTGCTTACACTTGGAATATATTATGCAGTACCTTTTAAGTTCAAGAATTTCGTAATATTTGTAAGCGGATTCATATTCTACGCATGGGGCGAACCCAAGTACGTTGCAGTAATGCTCATCTCCACGCTTATTGACTATTTTGCGGGACTTACAATGCATAAGTACAACAACAATATTGTCATAAAGCGTATAGCACTCATTGTTTCGCTGGTAATGAATCTGTCGCTGCTGGGAATATTCAAGTACAGCGATTTCATTTTCGGAAGTATCAACGATATTTTCGGACTTACACTTGAAAATCCGTTCCTTGATATTACAAACAATGTATTCGGTGCGGTATTCGGTGCAAAGCCTGAAAACCATCTGCCGCTGCCTATCGGTATCAGCTTCTTCACCTTCCAGTCCATGTCCTACACAATAGATATGTATCTGGGAAAAATCAAGGTGCAGAAGAACGTGATTTCCTTTACAGCCTTTGTAAACCTCTTCCCTCAGATTGTTGCAGGACCTATTGTACGTTACGATGACATAGCTGCTGAGCTTGACAACCGTGTAATCAACCTTGATCTTATTTATGAAGGAATTGTCCGTTTTATCACAGGTGCAGGCAAGAAGGTCCTTATCGCAAACGGTATCGGTCAGCTCTGGAATGAAGCCTTTGCACTTATGGGCTCTGAAATGTCCGTGCTTACAGCCTGGCTGGGTATTATCGGCTACACCTTGCAGATTTATTTTGATTTCTCGGGTTATTCCGATATGGCTATCGGTCTGGGTAAGATGATGGGCTTCAATTTCCCCGAAAACTTTGATTATCCCTACCTTTCAAAGAGTATAAGCGAATTCTGGCGCCGCTGGCATATGACGCTCGGCGCGTGGTTCAGAAGCTATGTATATATTCCTCTGGGCGGTAACCGCTGCAGCAAGTGGAGAAACGTATTCAACCTTGCGGTTGTATGGCTGCTTACAGGCATCTGGCACGGCGCAAGCTGGAACTTTATTCTCTGGGGCTGTCTTTACGGCGTATTCATTATTGCCGAAAAGCTGTTCCTCGGAAAGCTTCTCGAAAAGCTCCCCACAGCGGTACGCTGGCTGTATACAATGCTGCTTGTAGTACTGGGCTGGGTGCTCTTCGTAACTCCCGACCTACCTACCGCATTCGGATATATGGGTATAATGTTCGGCAGCACAGGCGTACTTGCCGACAGCACAGCACTTTATCTGCTGATCAACTACGGCGTGATGCTTATTCTGGGCATTTTCGCCTGCACAGACGCATGGAAGATAATTGTTGAAAAGGTAACTGCAAAGTCCCCTGTTGCAGTAAACGTAATTACTCCCATTGCAAAAATTGCGGTGTTTATTCTTTGTATTGCATACCTTGCCGATGCAACCTACAACCCGTTCTTATACTTTAATTTCTAAGGAGGTGCCGCTATGAAAAATAAAATCCATAAGATAATATTAGTAGGGGCATTCTTCCTTTTCCTTCTGGCAATGCCGATACTCACCCTTATTAATCTTCCAGAGGAGGACAGACCCTTTTCGGAAAATGAAAACCGCTATCTTTCAGGTTTCCCGGAAATTTCCTTCGAAAGCTACGTTGACAAATCAGCTATGACAGGCTTTGAAGACTGGTTTTCAGACAGATTTTTCGGAAGAGAGGCCTGGATAAAGCTTAAAAACGGCGCAGAACGTTTTATCGGCAAAACCGAAGTAAACGGAATTTTTACTGTTGATGACCGCATGATGCAGGTGTGGGAGGGATATGACCCCGCATTTATTGATAAGAATTTAGCAGCAATAAACAAGTTCACCGAAAAGAATGCAGGCATTCCCGTATATTTCATGCTTGCACCCACCTCGCAGGAGCTTTATTCCTATCTGCTTCCCGACTGCACTCCCACAGGCAACCAGAGCGAGCTTAACGCATACTGCCGTGAAAATCTGGAATGCGGATTTATTGATATATTTCCCACAATGAAGAGCCATGCTGACGAATACATCTATTACCGCACAGACCATCACTGGACCAGCTACGGCGCATATCTTGCATATGCCGAGGCGGCAAAGTCGCTGGGTTATCAGCCGCTTCCCCTTTCAGCCTTTGATATAGAGCATGCAAGCAGCGATTTCAGAGGAACGCTTTATTCAAAGACCCTTGATGACAGCATTACTCCCGATATAATTGATTACTATCATAACACATCCGACAGCAATCTTACTCTTACCATAAACGACGGTATGTCTGTCAAGGATTACGATTCCCTTTACTTCCGTGAGTACCTTGATGTCAAGGATAAATATTCCTCTTTCATGGGAACAAACTCCCCTGTCATGACTATCACCTCAGAGGAAAACAACAACGGGCAGTCCATCCTTATTTTCAAGGATAGCTACGCACACGCATTTATTCCGTTCCTCACATCCCATTACAGCAAGATAACAGTGCTTGATATGCGTTATATCAACGCATCCTACAACACTCTTGTGGATATGGAGGAATATGACAGCGTTCTTATTCTTTATAACGCTATAACCTTTACCGAGGATTCACACATCAGAAAACTCAATATGGGCTGATTACCTTAAACCGCATTCGCAGATTCTGCGTATGCGGTTTATTCTTTTTTTATTCAGGAAATATTCATTTGTTTTTCGACAGGAAAACTGAATTTTCGCCCCCTTTCGCAAATCTTTGAAAACGGCATATTAAAAAGGAAAAACGGATAAATCGTCAGATAAACAAGTGTTGCTCAGGAAATATTTACCTTTTATATGAGACGTTGTTTTTCTGTAAAATGTTGAATAATTCCCTTAAATCTGCTAAGATAAAAACACGGAAAACACGATATTCCGTAGAAACAATATGGAGGATTTGTAAAAATGACAGAAAAAACAGAATTAGACAGAAACGAAAAGATCAGGGTACTTATCGGAGATGACAGCTCCGACAGCGGACTTGCATGGGCAAGTCTTCTGAAGAACGAGGGAATGTTTGCAATCACAAGACAGAAAAACGGCAGAATAATTCTTGACTGCGTAAAGGCTGACGTTCCCGATTTTCTCATTATTGATGCAAAGATGCCTGAAATGGATGCGGCGGAGCTTATTTCACGCATCAGGGATTTCACTCCCTGTCCGCCTATGGTTATAGTGGTATCCAACTACTCTACACCTCAGCTTGAAAAAGAGGTCATGGACGCAGGCGCAAGCTATTTTATGGTGAAGCCCTTTGACCCGTCGGTCATGGTGAAGAAGGTGCTGTCACTCTACAATTTCAAGGCAGGCAATGTGCTCTCGTCAGTAAAGAACGAGCTTGTGAATATCGAATATGTAGTAACGGATATAATACATCAGATAGGCATTCCCGCACATATAAAGGGTTATCATTATTTACGCACAGCAATCATTCTTTCAATCAATGACGAAGAAATGATAAACTGTGTTACAAAGCTGCTTTATCCAACTGTTGCCCAGCGCTACAACACAACCTCTTCACGTGTTGAAAGAGCGATCCGCCACGCTATTGAAATTGCCTGGGACAGAGGCGACGTGGATGTGCTGAACAGTATTTTCGGTTACACGGTACACAATCTGAGAGGCAAGCCTACAAATTCAGAGTTCGTGGCTCTTGTTGCTGACAGATTAAGACTTCAGTATTTCCCGAGAGTTGAAGTTTAAAATGTCTGATTTATGTTAAAAATGTACGGTTTGTGATTGACCTTTCATTTCTGTTATGGTATACTTTAAAGAAATAAATGCGCCTACGGGTGAAAGGAAATTATCATGACATTAAAAAAGGCTTTCACAGCAGACCTTCGCAATTACGGAGGTGCTGACCGTGGATAAGACATATTTTGACAGGGAAGAAGCGGCTGCCCGTACAAGCCCCTTCGGAATATTTGTAAATCAGGCAGGATATAAGCCGCAGGACAAAAAAACAGCGGTGATGCCTTTTCCTTGTGACCGCTTCGATGTTGTAAACGAAAAGGGAGAGATTGTTTTCTCGGGTAATACAAGACATTTCGGTGTTGATGCTCAGTCGGGCGATGATGTGTACACCGCAGATTTTTCTGCTCTGGATACCGACGGCAGATATCGTATAAATGCAGACGGAAAAACCTCTGCAATATTTGAAATAGGTGAGAATGTAAATCAGCCTGTGCTTAAAAGTATTACAAAAGCACTTTATTTCCTGCGCTGCGGCACTGAGCTCTGCGAAAAGCACGCAGGCGATTACAGACATGCGGAGTGCCATACGGCGGAAGCGGTTTTATGGGATGATAACAGCGTTTCGCTGGATGTAAAAGGCGGCTGGCATGATGCGGGCGATTACGGCAGATACGTAACGGCAGGTGTATGTGCTCTTTCACATATCCTGAACGCATACCTTATGTTTCCTCAGCTGGAAAAGCTCGTGCTGGATATTCCCGAAAGCGGCAACGGTGTTCCCGATATTCTGAATGAATGCCGTGTTGAGCTGGAATGGATACTGAAAATGCAGCGTTCCGACGGCGGCGTTTATCATAAAGCAACCACAAAACTGCATGCTCCGTTTATTATGCCTGAGGACGATAAAGCACAGATGTATGTTTTCCCTGTTTCTTCAATGGCGGTTGCGGATACGGCGGCTATATGCGCACTTGCGGCAAGAATTTATTCTTTTGACAAGGAATTTTCCGAAAGACTTACAAAAGCGGCATTTCTTTCATATGGCTGGCTTGAAAAAAATCCTGAATTCATCGGTTTCAGGAATCCTGAGGGCTGCAACACAGGCCCTTACGGCGAAAGAGACGATATTTCCAACCGTTTCTGGGCTGCGATTGAAATGTATGCCCTTACAGGCTATGAAAAATATCATGATGATATGAAGCGTTATCTCAGGGAAGGCGTTTGTCTTACCGCCCTCGGTTATGGTGATGTAGGCGGTTTCGGCGTTCTTTCATATCTGCGCTGTGAAAACAGGGATAAGCAGATTGCGGCAGAATTTGAGGATGCCTTTATCAGCAGAGCAGAGGAACTGGCAAAGGTTTCCGATAACTGCGGATACGGTGCGTCAATGGTTGAAAATGACTATCACTGGGGCAGTAATATGGAGCTGCTCAAGTATGGTATGACCTTTGCAATTGCCGATTATATCACAGGCAGCAAAAAATATATCGGTTATGCAAAGAAACAGGCAGATTATCTTCTCGGTGTAAACGCAATGGGTATAAGCTATGTCACAGGAACAGGCGAATACCGCTGCAATTATCCTCATCTGCGTCCTGCCCATGCAGACGGCATCGAAGAGAGTATTCCCGGAATGGTAAGCGGCGGTCCCAACAGATTCCCCGGTGACCCTGATGCAAAAATCCTTATTCCCGAAGGCACTCTGCCTATGAAGTGCTTTGCCGATGATGTGGGATGCTATTCTCTTAATGAAATCACAATCTACTGGAATTCTCCTGCGGTATTTCTTTTCGGATATTTATGTGAATAATGCGTTCAGCCCCACGGTTTTATCTGTGGGGTTGTTTTTTTAGTCTTGACAATCGGGACAAAATGTATTACAATATGAAAATGAAAATCAATTTCAGATTCGGAGAAATTTTATGGGATACAAAACAAAACAGGGCGAGCTTATTTTCGGCATACTTGAAAAGAATGCGGACCGTCATCTGACAGCGGAGGAAATATGTGTTCTGCTGAAAGCTGAGGGAAATGCTGTGGGAACAACCACCGTGTACCGCAATCTTGAAAAGCTTATTGCCGAAGGAAAAATCAGACGTTTCCGTCTTGAAGAGGGCGAGCCTGCCTGCTATCAGTATATGGGCGGAGAATGCCACGAGCATTTCCATCTTAAATGCCTGGGCTGCGGCGAAATAATACATTTTGAATGTGATTACCTGGGTGAGCTGAGCGAGCATCTCATGGCGCACCATGATTTTGAGCTGGACAGAACAAAGATAACTCTTTACGGCACATGCTCCGAGTGCAGAAAGGCGGGTGTGGTATGAAGCTTATAGAATGCAATGACCTTTGCATGAAATATGAGGGAATCAGCGCCTTTGAGCATGTGACCTTCACAGTGGAAGAAGGGGATTTCCTCTGTATAGTAGGCGAAAACGGCTCAGGTAAATCCACACTTATAAAGGGTATTCTGGGACTTAAGCAGTACAGCAGCGGCTCTATTACTTTCAACGGCGTAAAACAGCGTGAAATCGGCTATCTTCCCCAGCAGACGGCGGCACAGAAGGATTTCCCCGCAACGGTGGGTGAAGTTGTGCTTTCGGGCTGTCTTAACCGCAATACCCTCAATCCTTTTTACACAAAGGAAAGCCGTCAGCGTGCGGATGAAATGATAAAGCTGATGAAGCTTGAAAATATCATAGAAAAAAGCTATCGTGGGCTTTCAGGCGGTCAGCAGCAGAGAGTTCTGCTTGCACGTGCCTTGTGTGCTACCGAAAAGCTTCTGCTTTTAGACGAGCCTGTATCGGGTCTTGACCCTGTTGTTACTGCGGAAATGTATGACGCAATCAGAAGCCTTAACCGTGAAAAGGGTGTTACCGTAATAATGGTTTCCCACGATATTCATAATGCTCTTCACTGCTGCAACAAGATGCTCCATATGGCGCAGGGTAAATATTTCTTCGGTACAAAGGAAGAGTATAAGCAGATACCCGAATTCAAAGCAATGGCAGGAGGTTGTCTGAATGATAAATGAGATAATTAATATTTTCAGTTACAGCTTTATGTCCAGAGCATTGATTGTAGGCGTTCTGGTAGCGCTCTGTGCGGCGCTTCTGGGTACAAGCCTTGTGCTGAAAAGATATTCCATGATAGGCGACGGCCTTTCCCATGTGGGCTACGGTGCTTTCGCAATTGCGGCGGCGGCAAATCTCACACCTTTATATGTGGCAATCCCCACGGTAATTATTGCGGCGTTTCTTCTGCTCAGACTCAGCAAAAGCAGCAAGATAAACGGTGACAGCGCTATTGCTATTCTGTCGTCAAGCGCTCTTGCCATAGGTATGATAGTGCTGTCCGTTACTAAGGTTTCAATTGATGTGAACAGCTATATGTTCGGCAGTATTTTAGCTCTTACAGATAATGATGTAATACTTTCGGTAATCTGTACAGCTATTGTCTGCGTGATGTATCTTGTGTTCTATCACAGAATTTTCGCAGTAACCTTTGACGAAAGCTTTTCAAGCGCAACAGGCATACGCACAGGGGTCTACAACACACTTATCGCTGTGCTTACAGCTATAATCATTGTTGTGGGTATGCGCCTTATGGGTGCATTGCTGATTTCCAGCCTTATGATTTTCCCGTCACTTACTTCAATGCGCTTCTGCAGAAGCTTCAGAGGTGTTACAATCTGCTCGGTGATTGTGTCTGTACTGTGCTTTACAGCAGGTCTTATCGCTTCGTATTATATTGATATTCCCACAGGTGCAGGAATAGTTGTGCTGAATCTTATCTGCTTTTTAATTGCGGCGGTTGTAGGGAAGATTACGAAACGTAACGAGTAAAAAACAGGCGGTCTATGACCGCCTTTATTTGTATGAGTAATTCACTCATTGCGTGAAAAAAACTCACTTTACGTGATATTCTCTTTTTGAAACAGCTGTGTCCGAGCGAAGCGAGAAACAAAAGTTTTCGGTCAAGCCTTTTACAAAAGGCTTGAATATCTTTTTGAAAATCTTTAAAAACAGAAACGGACTTACCTTTCAGTAAGTCCGTCTTGTTTTTATAACTGCGAAAGCTCTTCAAAAGTCTTCTTCATAGCAGGATACAGCTTTGTGTAGAAGCGGTAAACCTTTTCGTATTTTTCGGAGTTTTCCCTGATAGACTCCTGAACCTTGTCTGGGGCAATAACAGCCTTGCAGGCTTCGGGAACGCTGCTGTAAATGCCTGCGCCCACAGCCGCAAGAAGTGCAACGCCAAGAGCAGGGCCTTCCTTGTTCTGTGTGGTCTTTACGGGGCATTCATAAAGGTCAGCAAGCATCTGTCTCCAGAGAGGAGATGTGCCGCCGCCGCCGCACGCCATCATATCGCTTACGTTGATATTCATTTCACGCATAACCTCTACGCAGTCACGGAGCGAATAGGAAACGCCTTCCATTACCGCACGGAGCATATCACGCTTCTTGTGCATTGTGGAAAGACCTACAAAAGCGCCTCTTGCGTTAGGGTCAAGGTGAGGAGTTCTTTCACCGTTGAGGTAGGGCATATAAAGGAGCTTGTTTGCGCCTATCGGCACTTCCATAGCAGCCTTGTCCATCAAATAATAGGGGTCAACTCCCATGTTGATTGCAGTTTCAAGCTCGCCCCAGCAGAGGTTGTCCCTGAACCATTTCAGAGAAAGACCAGCACTCTGTGTAACACCCATTACGTGCCAACAGCCGGGAACTGCACAGCAGAATGTGTGGACTCTGCCAAGCTTGTCAATGGAAATATCGGATGTGTGAGCGAAAACTACACCGCTTGAGCCGATAGTTGTAAACGCCTTGCCGTCTTCAACAACGCCTGTGCCTACTGCGGCAGCGGCATTGTCGCCTGCACCGCCTACAACGGGAGTGCCCTCGGCAAGACCTGTCATTTCGGCAACCTTCTTTGTGATTTCGCCTGTGATTTCGGGGCTTTCGTAAACCTTCGGGAGAAGAGCCTTGTCAATACCCAGCTTTTCAAGGACTTCATCGGACCAGCAGCGGTTAGGAATGTCAAGCAGCTGCATACCTGAAGCGTCGCTCACTTCGGTAGCGTATTCGCCTGTGAGCATAAAACGGATATAGTCCTTGGGGAGAAGAATGTGACGGCACTTTTCGTAAGTCTGAGGCTCGTTGTTCTTCACCCACATGATTTTAGCTGCGGTAAAGCCTGTGATAGCGGGGTTTGCGGTAATGTCGATAAGACGGTCTGCACCGACCTTTTCTGTGATTTCCACAACCTCCTTGCCTGTTCTCTGGTCGCACCAGATAATGCTGTTTCTCAGCACCTTGTTGTCGCCGTCAAGCATAACAAGACCGTGCATCTGTCCCGAAAGACCGACGCCTTTGATATCCTGTGCGGGAACACCGCTTTCACGTACAACATCGGAAATGCTGTTTACAACTGCATTCCACCAGTCAATGGGGTCCTGTTCGGCATAGCCGTTCCGGGGAGTGTAAAGGGGATATTCGTATGTAGCGGAGGAAACGGGAGTGCCGTCTTCAGCAAAAAGTACGGTTTTTGTGCCCGAAGTTCCGATATCTACACCTAAAATGTAAGCCATGGCAGTAAATTCCTTTCGTGCTTTATTATCGTTTGTTGAAAACGATTTCTTAATACTGATTATACTATGAAGCAATAAAAATGTCAAGGGAAATTATAGCTTTTGCACAATAAATAAAAGGAAATTTATTGACACAGGATAAATATGGATGTATAATTAGAAAAACAGATATAAGGAGAGAGGAAAATGAAAAAAATTATATCGGCACTTTCCGCTTTGTTTATAACGGGAACTTCTGTTGTTACAGCTTCGGCCGAAGCACTTTCCGAAAATAATGAATGGCTTTACAGCCTGTATCCCGATGATACTGCGGTAATCACATCGGGTGCGCCTGCCGTTTCAAAATACGGCGGTAATGTTGTTGTTCCTGCTGAAATTGAAGGACATACAGTTATAGAAATCGGCGACCGCAGCTTTACGGGTGAAACGGGTCTGTTTACAGTTACAATTCCTGAAACAGTAGTGACGGTAGGCGACTATGCCTTTGAAAACTGTTACGGACTGAACAGAGTGGATTTCTGCTATGATTTCAATTCTGCATCAGGCGGCACGAGATATATCAGAGAAGGCGCATTTTCCAATTGCTTCGGTTTGCAGGATGTGTATCTTTCTGCGGATATCGTAGCAATCGGCGATTATGCTTTTGCAAATTGTTCCGCACTTTCAGCTATGCTGATTCCCTACGGTACCGAAAGCATAGGCAAGGAAGCGTTTTCGGGTTGTCCTGCCCTTGCCACTGTTGTTCTTCCTGTTACTTTAAAGGAACTTGGTGATGATGTTTTTGAGGGCTGTCCTCCCCATATGATGATTTATTATGAAGGAACAGTTGATGAATGGAGGCAGATCAAAAAGGATGAAAGTGAATTTGACAATATTGCGGTTACTTTCGCTTTGTCCGAACTGCCTGATTATGAACCGTATAATGAAAGCAACGGCTTTTTTTATAAGATCAAGTCTGATAAAACCGTATCGTTAACTGAATATACGGGAGCGGAAAAAAACGTTGTAATTCCCTCGGAAATTGAAGGTTATCCTGTTTCAGTTATAGCGGACAACTGTTTTGAAACGAGGAATGATATAATTTCGGTGGAAATCCCCGATACTGTAAGGGAAATAGGCGAAAAATCCTTTTGGTACTGCCGTTCCCTTGAAATGATAACTCTCAATGAGGGGCTTGAAATAATAGGTGAAAATGCCTTCAAGAACTGCGAAAAGCTGGAAAGCATCACTCTCCCGTCAACCGTCAGGGAAATTGG
Organism: Ruminiclostridium sp.; assembly: GCA_017625405.1. Taxonomy (GTDB): domain Bacteria; phylum Bacillota; class Clostridia; order Oscillospirales; family Ruminococcaceae; genus Ruminiclostridium_E. The sequence continues at coordinate 39,142 of JAGALB010000058.1, forward strand.
CGACAACGCCTTTGAGGACTGCACGGAACTCAAAGAAATCATCATTCCCGATAGTGTTGAAACCATAGGAAACAGAGCATTCGGCGACTGCGTAAGCCTTGAAAAAATCACTCTCGGAAAAGGCATAAAGAAAATGGGCGAGTACTGCTTTGCAAACTGCGAGGAAATCACAAATGCGGAAATCCCCGACGGAATCACAGTTGTGGAAGCAAGTCTGTTTCATAACTGCAAGAAGCTTGATTATGTCGTAATTCCCGACAGCGTGGAGGTAATACGCGGCAATGCCTTTTTCGGATGCTATAAACTGGAAAGGACGCTTTACAAGGGCAGCGAAACTGAGTGGAAGGATATAGACATAGGTATCAACAACCGCAGACTCAAGGACAGCATAATAATCTACAATTATGACCCTGCCACCTACAAGCCTGCAGGCCCTGAGATCGCTATCATCCTGTGCTGCATAGCCGCACTTGTTCCTGTTGTTGTTGCAGTAATTTTCATAATACGCAGAAAGAGGGTCTGCCCCGATTGCGGAAAGAAGATTGAAGATAACTCGAAATTCTGCGGTGGTTGCGGCAGAGAGTTGTAAGCTTTGCACAAATAAACTTTAAAATCATATTGACTTTTATGCAAAAATGTGTATAATTAAAGTTAGAAATTTAATATAAAGGACGGCGATTTTTATGGCAAAACTCAGAATCGGTATACTTACAAGCGGCGGCGACTGCCCCGGCCTTAACGCAACTATCAGAGGTGCGGCAAAGGCGTGCTATCAGCTTTTCGGCGAAAACAAGGTTGAAATCGTGGGTATTCAGGATGGTTTCTATGGCCTGATTCATAACAACTGCCAGAAAATGAAGCCCTCCGATTTTTCAGGAATCCTCACACAGGGCGGTACTATCCTGGGTACAAAGCGTACACCCTTCAAGATGATGCAGGTTATCGAAGAGGATGAAGTGGACAAGGTTGCCGAAATGAAGAAGACCTATAAGGAACAGAAGCTTGACTGCATTCTTACCTTAGGCGGCAACGGCACACACAAGACTGCAAATCTGCTGTCTGAAGAAGGACTTAATATCATCGGTCTGCCCAAGACTATCGACAACGATATCTGGGGTACTGACGTAACCTTCGGTTTCCATACGGCGGTGGATATTGCTACCGATGTTATTGACCGTATCCACACAACAGCCGACTCCCACAGCAGAATCATGGTTATCGAAATCATGGGCAACAAGGCTGGCTGGCTTACTCTTTATTCAGGTATTGCAGGCGGTGCGGATATTGTACTTATTCCTGAAATTCCCTATGATATAAAGAAGGTTATAAAGGCTGTCAATGATCGTGCGGAAGCAGGCAAGGACTTCTCGATAATTGCTGTTGCGGAAGGCGCAATGAGCAAGGCTGAAGCCAAGATGAAGAAGAAAGAGCGTATGGCTCTGCGTGCTGAAGAAGGCTATACCACAGTTACTTCACGTGTTGCGAAAGAAATTCAGGCTGCAACAGGCTTTGAAACAAGAACTGTTGTTCCAGGTCATATGCTTCGTGGCGGCAGCCCCTCTGCTTATGACAGAGTGCTTGCCACAAAGTTCGGTGCAAGAGCAGCCCAGCTTATAAAGGACGGCGGCTTTGGTTATACTGTTGCAAAAATCGGCAGCGAGATAACCGAAAACAAGCTTTCCGATGTTACAATGAAGACCAAGTTTGTTCCTGCTGATGATAAGGTAATTGTTGCGGGAAGAAATATTGGCGTATCATTCGGCGACTAAAAAACAAAATGCCGCAATAAACCCACGCACCGCAAAAATGAGGATTAAGTAATTCGTTCAGAAAACTCAGGTAAAAATCAATTGTTTCACCGTGCCGAATACACGGCACGGTGAAATATTTTTGCTTACTTCGTCAAAAACCGCTTAACGTACAAATGTACGCCGACAGCGGCTTTTTCCTCGTCTGCGTGTGCTTCTTGCGGCATTCGGAAATATACGAATAAAAGGATAAGAAAGTATGAAAAAAATTGATTTAAGCGGTGTATGGAAGCTTTGTATGGATGAGGAAAGAAAGGGCGTAATCCCTGCTTTTTCCGATACGATTACATTGCCTGACACCACTTCGCACGCAAGAAAAGGAAAGAATAACGACTGGCGTGCCACGGGCTATCTTACGGATACATACTATTTTGAGGGTCACGCCTGGTTTGAACGCACCTTTACCGTTACGGAGAAAATGCGTGGGCAGGAGCTTACACTGTTTCTTGAGAGAACGAGAAAGACGATTGTCTATATAGACGGAAAGACAATCGGTGCCTGCGACAGCCTTTGTTCGCCCCATTATTATTCTCTGCCCGTGCTTTCCGCAGGCGTGCATAAAATCACAATCTGCGTGGATAACACCGATTATATCACCAAGGGCGGACACCTTACCTCTCCCGATACCCAGACAAACTGGAACGGTATCACCGGCAGAATCGAGCTGTGGTGCAGACCCAAGGCACACATTGATGATGTGATGATAATTCCCGACGTGGGCAAGAACGGTATAACCGTAAAGTTCGGTTCAACCGACGGCGGTGTTGTTTCGGCATACGTTGAGGGTTATGAAAAGCAGGAATTTTCCGTTCGTCAGGGTGAAAACAGCTTTTTTTACTCTCCTGCGGAAAAAATGCCTCTCTGGAGTGAATACACACCCGAAGTCCTTACACTTGTAACCGAATTCGGCGGTGAAGAACAGCGTCATACTTTCGGTATGAGAAAAATCTGGACGGACGGTCTGAAAATTTACGTAAACGGGAATGAAACCTTTATGCGCGGCAAGCACGACGGTCTTGTCTTTCCGCTTACAGGCTATGCGCCCACAACTGTTTCGGAATGGCGCAGAGTGCTTGAAACCGCTAAGAATTACGGTATAAACCATTACCGTTTCCATACCTGCTGTCCTCCCGAAGCGGCATTTACCGCTGCGGACGAGCTGGGTATCTATATGCAGCCCGAGCTGCCTTTCTGGGGAACTGTACCCGACGAAATCACCGAGGAACAGCAGTTCCTTATTGACGAAGGCTTCAGAATGCTGAAGGAGTTCGGCAATCACCCCTCCTTTGCCATGATGTCTCTCGGTAACGAACTCTGGGGCAGCAAGGAGGTTATGGACAAGATTCTTAAGGATTACCGCACAGCAGACCCCCGTCATCTTTACACCGACGGCTCAAACAATTTCCAGTTCTGGCCTGCGGTGCTTGAAAATTCCGACTTTTTAAGCGGTGTAAGACTTTCCAAGGAAAGACTTTACCGTGGCTCGTACGCTATGTGCGACGCACCTCTGGGTCATATACAGACTGACGCTCCCAACTCGGTGCATAATTATGACACCATCATCAGACCTGATAAAATAGAAACAGAGGGCGGCACAGGCGGAAAAATCCTCATCCAGTACGGTACAGGCGTCAAGGAGGTTGAAGCTGACGGCGGAGAGGGTCTTATCCCTGACGTTCCTGTGATTTCCCACGAAATCGGACAGTATGAAACCTATCCCGATTATCGTGAAATATCTCACTATACAGGCTCAATCAAGGCGGAAAATATTGCTCTTTACCGTGAAAAGGCAGAGGAAAAGGGACTTCTCCCCTATGCGGACAAGTTCTTCTACGCTTCGGGTAAATTGGCGGTTGCCTGCTACAAGGCTGAGCTTGAAACGGCACTTAAATCCGAAAATCTTTCAGGCTTCCAGCTCCTTGATTTACAGGATTTCCCCGGTCAGGGCACAGCCCTTGTGGGCGTTCTGAACTCACTTATGGAGCCTAAGGACACTGTTACAGCGGAAGAGTGGAAGCAGTTCTGCGGCGACACGGTTGTTATGGCGGAGTTTGCTAAATTCGTGTTCAGCTCCGATGAAAAGATAAGCTTCGGTATCACCGTTTTCAATACAAACCCCTCTTTCAGAAAGGGTAAAATCCGTTATAATCTCACCTGTGACGGCAAGACTGTTGCAAGCGGCGAGCAGGATTTCACACTTAATGCAAAGGTTACAAGGCTGGGCGAAACTTCGGTTTCTGTACCCAGAAAGCTTAAGCCCCAGAAATATACTCTCGATTTGTTTATTGACGGTACAGAAATCCGCAACAGCTACGATTTTATGGTTTATCCGAAAATTGATGTTCAGATAGACGAAAAGGGTATCACCTGCGGAAATAAGAAGATTGCTTTTGCAGGCACTCTTGAAGAAGCCGAAAAGCTTGCGGCAGAGGGAAAGAAAGCAATTTACGTGCCAGCCTCAGAGGGTAAGCTTGAGGGTACATACTGCACCGATTTCTGGTGCTATCCCATGTTCTCGTCAATTTCCGAATCCATGGGCAGACCTCTTCCTGTGGGAACAATGGGCTGTCTGATTCAGGAAAAGCACCCGATTTTTGAAAGCTTCCCCACAGAGTTTTATTCTACTCCCCGGTGGTTTGAGCCAATAATGCACAGCCACTGCGAAAACCTGGACGGAACAGATATCGTGCCGCTTGTGTGGATGATTGACAATCCCCACAGAGCAGAACGCTACGGCATTATCTATGAGCAGGAAACCGAAAACGGAAAAATCCTCGCCCTTACAATCCGTCTGTGGGAAATCGCAGACAAGGAAGAAGCAAAGTGGCTTGCAAGAAGTATTGCAGAATATCTGTATAAATAAAAGCAAAAAAATCCCCCGCAGTCTTTACTGCGGGGGTAAGTGTTTTCAGGCGGAGGGTTCGCCTTTTGTGTTATCTGGTGGTAATTGTTACGCCGATTTCGGTTTCGTTGTACAGAAACTCTGTTCTGCTTTCAAAGATGGAAGCGCAGAGGTCGTTATACTCGGTATTTATCATGGAATTGATATAATATACGCCGTAATTAGTTCCTATTTCAAGGAAATCGTAGTTGTCAAGACCCATTCCGTCCTTTTCGAGAGCGTTGATGATATCCTGTCTGGATGCATTCTGCATATAATGCCACATTTTGGGAACAAGGTAATAAACATATTCGTCGTCACCGTCAAACTTGTTGTATCTTACCTGCTTTGAAGTAAGGTCCTTGAATTCTTCTGCGGTAACGAATACTGCGGAAGAGCCGTTTTCAGTTCCGAAAACTTCTTCGGCGGCGATGTCTATGCCGTTTGCCTTCCTACGGTACAGCATGAATACTTCAGAGCCCTTTACGCTGTCTTCGGTTGCTTCCTCGGCAGTAGGAACGGCGCCGTGCTTTTTAAGAACTTCAATGGTGTTTGTATAGCTTTCGTAAATCACGATATCTGTATATCTGCTGAAATTATCATACTGGACAAGTCCTTTGGTGTAGTCGCTGACCAGACCGATATAAAGCACGCCCACAGAGCTTTCGTCGTGTCTTCCGTACTCGATATCCGCCTTGAGGTCGGCTTCAAGCGCCTTGTAAAGCTCGCTTTCAAACAGGTCTTCCTGAATGAATGTCATATAAATTTTATTGCTGTGGCGGTTTACAAGTCTTATCTCTGCTTCATCTGCAAGTCTGGATGAGAAAAAGTTAATGTTAGTAAGGCGGTCAAGGCGATAGCTTTCAGTCTGGAAAATTCTTTCCCACAGGTCGGGAACAGTAACATCGGTAGAATAGTTACGCCAGATTTGTGACCCGTCCTTTAAGGTGTAGCTGAAGCTTGTGTTGAAAATCGTATAGCCCAGCTGACCGTCATATTTCTGTTCATCTGTATATTTATCGGGGTCGTAATTGTCTATAAGCAGCTGCTGTTCTTCAAGAACAAGGCTGATTGCGGTTTCATCAATTGCTTCGATATTGTTTGTAACACCGTTTTCCCAGCCTTCCTCACGGTAGAAGCCGGTTAAGCTTGCTGTTTCAACCTTTTTGACATCAGGCACATAGTAGCCTGCGCCGAAGCCCTTGCTTAAAAGAAGCAGGAAGCAGATAAGCAGACCGCCGCCCAGAGTTGAGGCGAAATGCAGGGAGAATTTGGGGAGGCTGTGGATTTTGCGGTAGTTGATCACTTCCATAACCAGCATCATTATAAGAAGTATAATACCGATTGTAAGTAATGTTGTCGGGATATTGTCGCCACGGAAGGGAGCAAGCTCGGAAAGCCATGTGTAGCACACGATAAAGCTGAGGCCTACAAAGGTAGAGGTAATAAGGTAAGAGTGTCTGAATACAAAGGGCTTGCCGATATTCTGCGCAAGACGCTTTGTATAGCCGAAATAAGCCAGAGCAAAGTAGATTACAGAGAAGATAAGTCCCCACATTATCATTTTTACAAGACTGTTTCCGTTGAAAAGCAGACCGAAGGGCGACATTGACATCACTGCGGAATATAATATTTCATTTCCGCTGTCATATACGCCGTAGCATTCATGATAAGCAATCATACCGCCGAAAGCAATGGTAAGGGGCAGCATAATGTTGATTGCAAAGGGGTAGAGAATAGCCTCTGCCATACGTCCGCAGCAGGTAGTGATTGCGGTGTTGAGGGCGATGAATTCGAGAGTTGCAAAAAATGCGATAAAAGCGTACTGATAGTAGTTGTCGTCTGCGCCCCATACCTTCTTGTCGAGCACGGCAACGGTAATGCTTTCGCCTGCAAAGGAGAGAACCGCCGACATAAGCATAGGCAGACAGTAGGAGGAGAGAATTGCACCGATGTCGCCTATAAAGCGCTGGGTTGCAGTAAGAGGCAGGGAAAGGATATTGTCGGCACTGGTCTTTGTGTAAAGATGCTTCAGCACCGCAATGGGAGTTATGAAGCTGAGCAGAGCCATACATGTCATGCTGATGTAGGAGATAATCATCATGGGTACGCCGACATCATCAAAATCCCTGGAGAAATTTATTAAGTTGCTTCCGATGCATAACAGGGGAAAGCCCAGCACACCGAACAGACATGAGAAGATTGTAAGGGTTTTTACTCTGCCCATCTGGAACAGGTAGTATCTGAGAGTATAATTAAAGGTTTTTTCCTTCATATCCGAGACCCTCCATTTCATAAATAAATATTTCATCAAGCGTAAGGGGAATTATATCCACAAATTTGGGATTGCACTTTTCAACCGCAGCACGGATTTCCTCCTCGCTGCCTTTTGCGATCAGGTTTGTGACGCTTCCGCTGTTTTCAATGTGCAGTATCTCAATTTCGGGGAAATCCTCAGCGCAGGCAGGTGTGCTGAAAGAGGTCTGCACCTTTCTGATATTGCCCATTACTGTGTCAAGCTCACGGCAGAACACGATTTTTCCGTTATGTAAAAGTGCGGCGGTATCGCAGAATTCCTGAATTTCCTTTAAGTTATGTGAGGAGAGAATAATTGTAGCGCCGTTATCCAGCATAGCGTCAATCATCATATTCTTTACGATTATACGCATTGTGGGATCAAGACCGTCAAAGGCTTCGTCTAAGAACAGATACTTTGTGCAGCAGGCGAGAGCGCAGATTACAACAGCCTGTCGCTTCATACCCTTTGAAAAAGTGGATAGACGCTTGTTCATGGGGAGGTTAAGTATGCTGTGAAGCTTTTCAAATCTTTCTTCCGAGAAGGTGCGGTAGAACTTCTTGTAATAGTTTTTAAGACCCTTGAGGGTATAGTCGGTGAACTGTATTGTTTCATCGTTTATGAAGCATATTTGCTCCTTTAACTTTACGTTGTCGTAAACATCCTCGCCATCAATGGTGAGTGTGCCGCCCTGTGTCTTGTAGATACCTGATAAAAGGCGGAGAATCGTGGATTTGCCTGCACCGTTTGAACCTAAAAGTCCGAAAGCCCTGCCATCGGGAACTGTCATTGTCACGCCGTCAAGAACCTTGTTTCCATCAAAATCAAGGGTTATATCCTTCAGCTCAATCATTGCCTGATTCCTCCTTTAAATTTTTTATAAGCAGCATAATTTCCTCTTCCGTAACGCCTGCTTTAAATGCCTCGGAAATGTTGACCGAGAGCGTGCCGAGTATTTTTCTTTTTATAATTTCCTCGGTCTGTTCAGCTTTGCCTACATAGCTGCCCTTTGCGGGTATGGAGTAGATAAGTCCGTCCTGTTCAAGCATTGCGTAAGCTTTCTGTACAGTATTGGGATTTACGCCCAGGGATTTGGCAACCTCACGTACCGCAGGGAGCTTTTCGTTTTCCCTGAGAGTGCCGTTTGAAATAAGCTCGGTTATACGTGTTATAAGCTGCTCATAGATAGGCGCTCCGCCTTCCAGCTGCATTACAAACATTTCATCACCATTCCTTTCTGTATTTATGTGTATGCGTTATAGTGTAACTGTATTAGTTCACTTGGTACAGTTGTATTATAACAGGTAATACAGTTCTTGTCAATAGGGTTTTGGAATTTTTTTGAAAAATCTGCTGAATGGAGGATGGGCGGGCGCGGAGCGCGTTTTTGCGCCAAGCGCAAAAACAGCCGCAGGCGGCTTTGCCGCCTGCGGCTCATCCGGACTTTGTCCGGATGGCGCTCCGCGCCCGCCCGCCGTTGTTGTAAATTCGCCCAATTCTTTCGACAATTTTTTGTTAAAAAAGGTTAAAACATAGAATCGGATAAAATCCTGTTGCAAAGTGGAAACAAAAGATATATAATAGCAAAGGTTTTGAATTATTATATAGAAAGAAGAACAGAAATGGAAACAACAATAGAACTTTTCAAAGATCTTGCCATAATAATTCTTGCAGCTAAGGTCTGCGGAATTTTTGCAAAGAAGCTTAAAGCGCCTCAGGTTGTAGGTGAAATCATAGCAGGCCTTTTGATAGGCCCCAGCATTTTAGGAATTGTAGAACAGTCGGATATTCTTGCCGCAATGGCGGAAATCGGTGTTGTGCTGCTGATGTTCGGTGCAGGCCTTGAAACAAATTTCAAGGAGCTTCTCAAAACAGGCCCCAAGGCGCTGCTTATAGCGATAGTCGGTGTATTTGTTCCGCTTGCGGGCGGTACGCTGCTGTACGGCGGATTTTACGGCTTCGGTGAAATCGGAAGCGAACAGTTCTACCGTGCGGTATTCATCGGTACAATTATGACCGCTACATCGGTAGGTATTACAGTCCAGACTCTCAAGGAACTGGGAAGACTCAAGGGCGAAATCGGAACACTTATTGTAAGTGCGGCGATTATTGATGATGTAATCGGTATTATTGTGCTCACCTTTGTAATCGGTATGAAGAACCCCGATTCACAGCCTCTCGATGTTGTCAAGAATACAGGCTTATTCTTCCTGTTCTGTATACTTGCAGGTATTATCTGTTACTATATTTTCAAATATATCGACAAGCGCCATCCCCATCAGCGCCGTATCCCGATTTTAGGTCTTGCTCTCTGTATGATTATGGCATACTGCGCTGAGCATTTCTTCGGAATCGCCGATATTACGGGTGCTTATGTAGCAGGCCTTATTCTCTGCAACCTGCGTGACTCCGAATATATTGCGGAAAAAATGGATATCAGCTCATATATGATGTTCGGTCCTGTATTTTTCGCAAGTATCGGTCTTAAAACCGAGTTTTCGGGATTCACCCCAGAGCTGCTTGTCTTCTCCCTGCTGTTTGTGGCGGTTGCACTGCTGACAAAGATTATCGGCTGCGGACTTGTTGCGAAGATTTTCCGTTATAATATGAAGGACAGCCTGAAGGTCGGTATCGGTATGATGACCAGAGGCGAGGTCGCACTTATTGTAGCGCAGAAAGGTCTTTCGGTAGGTCTTCTCGATTCCGTTTATTTCACTTCGGTAATTCTGCTGATTATCGTTTCGTCAATACTTACGCCTATTTTAATGAAGCTTCTTTTCAGAGGCGAAAAGCCCGCAGAAGCAGAAAATGCATAAATTATCAGACCGCATTGCAGGTATAATATCCTGCAATGCGGTTTCCTTATATTTCAATTGACATTTGTCAATTGCTATGATATAATTGATGTAATTGTAAGTATTGTGCGGATTATGCTGTTTAATGATGAAAGGAGTCGTTATGGCAGTTATTTATTGTCCGGATTGTGACAGTGAGATTCCGGAAAACGAAACCATATGCCCCAGCTGTGGATTTGATCTTGCTACCTTCGATGCTGAAGAGGAAGAATTCAATGATCTTCTCAGCGAAGCGAATATGAAGCTGAGCGAGGAAGCTGAAACCTCATCAGCCGGAAATAACGGTAATATTTCCATTTCCCAGAGCCAGATTGACGCTTTGCTTGACGGAAACGTTGTTGACCTTACAGGTCTTGACGCTGCCGTTGCACAGGCAGGGGAGAAGGAAGCCGCAAAGCAGGCGGCAGCACCTCAGCCTGAACAGGAAAAGGAAAAGCCCACCGAAAAGAATCAGGATGATGCGGCGGAATCAGGGGAGTCTGCACCTGCGGAAAAGCAGAAGGTGAAAAAGGAAAAAGCTCCGAAGCAGAAAAAAGCCGCAGACGGAAAAACTCTTTCCATGGCTGTGACAATAGCTGCAGCGGCAGTTTCTCTTGCTCTCGGCTTCTGTATAGCTATGTTTATTTTTATGGACCCTCCTCATTCAAGAGAAGAGGCTTTTGCCATAAGATCCGCAAATGCTCTTAACGGCGTTCTTGAAGTGAATGAAAAGCTTTTTGTCTACGACGCTTATGTACGTATGGGCTCGGCGGTTGATGAGTGTGTGCTTTATGCGATAACTGCCTTTGATGACAATGTTACACCCTCAAAATACCGTGTAACTGTTAATAAAACAGACCCCAACACAATAAATATATATTATTTACTGGACGAAACCAGTCCCGAATATATTGCTATGCGTGACAGTGAAGATCCCGAAATACGTATTCAGGCAAGCATCCTGAAGAACTATTCGGATGAAATCGAAGCGGCACACCGTGAAATCTCAATCGGCACTCCCTCGTGGATAAGTGTTGATATTTCCGAGATCAACAGCAATATAACCTCAGTAAGACATAAAACTGTGGAAAATGCGGCAGCTGCTGCATAATAATCAGAATCAGAGGAAATTATATGTTTCACTACGAATGGTACCGCCTTTTGTTTCTTTTCTTTATTTTCTGCAACATAGGCTGGGTAATCGAATCATCAATAGAATCCCTTTACCGCAGAAGATTCATTAACAGAGGCTTCCTGAACGGTCCTTATATTCCCATCTACGGCTTCGGCGGAATGACAATACTCATCTGCTGTATGCCGTTCCGGCACAACGGTTTTCTTGTATATATAGTAGGTGTTCTTTCCTGTACGGCGCTTGAATTCTTCGTGGGCTGGGTCATGGAAACAATCTTCCAGAAGCAGTTCTGGGATTACAGTATGCTGAAATTCACGTACAAGAACAGAATTTCCCTTATACCCTCGCTTTTCTGGGGACTTTTATCCCTTTTCCTTGTGTATGTGCTTTATGCGCCCGTTGATAAGCTTGCAAACTTTGTGTCAGCGGAATTTGCAATGATTTACGACCTGATATTTGCGGTTGTAATGCTTGTGGATATCGTTATCAGTATTTCCCGCCATATCCATTATAAGGAATACCTTAAGAAATTTACTCCCGAAAAAGCGAAAAGACTTATCACAATCAAATTTATCAGCCTTGGCGGTGCTGTTATGCGCCGAAGAAGGCGTATAGTAAAGTTCATTACTCAGCTCAGGTTTGAGCTGGGCGCAGATGACGAGCAGGATGATACGGATACCCTGCTTGAAGATCTGGAGAAAGAAGCAAACTAAAAGGAGTTATTGAGTGAAGAACAATACGCAGTTTCAGAGCGCTGTATCAACGGTGCTGGAAAATGAAAATATGCAGCTCACAAAAACCTTTACGCAGCATGGTAATGTATCTGTTTTCGGTCATTGCATGGCGGTTGCGGCATATAGCAAGGCGCTTGCGGATAAGCTCGGCATCAGCTATGACTGCGACAGCCTTGTGAGAGGTGCAATGCTTCACGATTTCTTTCTTTACGACTGGCACGAAACATCAGATATAGGCGACGGACTTCACGGCTTTGCCCACCCCTATACCGCATCAAAGAATGCAATCCGTGAATTCAGGCTCAGCCCCCGTGAGCTGGATATTATCCGTAAGCATATGTGGCCGCTGACGCTGACGAAAATTCCTCAGTATCGCGAAAGCTGGCTTGTGTGTGCGGTGGATAAGTACTGCTCACTGCTTGAAACCTTCAAGCTCAATAAGTACAATGATTACAGCTTTGTCAACAAGAATCTCATAAAGCGTATCGAACTCAGAAAGGCTGCACGGGTGCGCCTTGAAGAGGGAAAAGCCGAGCTTGTACGCCGTGTGCGTGAACGTGAGGCTGCACCCGAAAAGCGCAGGCACGAGGTAATGGGCAGATATGAGCAGTATAAGGCACGAAAAAGCTGAAAAACCATAATTTTCTATTGACAACACATATTATATGTGATACAATTATAGTGTAAACAAAAAATCCTTATCAAGAGCAGCGGAGGAACAGGTCCTGTGAAGCTGCGGCAACCGTTCGGAAACGAAAATGGTGCCAATTCCTGCGCCGAAAGGCGGAAGATGAGGGAGCAAAGATTTCAACGGCTCCCAATGGGGGCTTTTTTGTTTTGGAAGCATAAACACAAGACAAAGAAAGGAAAATGTAAAATGGCAAAGTTTTTATTTACTTCCGAAAGCGTTACAGAAGGTCATCCCGACAAAATCTGTGACAGAATCTCCGACAGCGTTTTAGACGCACTCTTAGCTCAGGACCCCATGTCCCGTGTTGCCTGCGAAACCTGCACAACAACAGGTCTTGTAATGGTAATGGGCGAAATCACAACAAAGGCTACAATCGACATTCCCGCAATCGTACGTGAAACAGTACGTGAAATCGGCTACGATAATGCTGAATACGGCTTTGACTGCAACACATGCGCAGTTATGACAACTCTCGACAAGCAGTCCCCTGATATCGCTATGGGTGTTGACAATGCTCTCGAAGGCAGAGAAGAAAACGCTATGGATACAGGCGCAGGCGACCAGGGTATGATGTTCGGTTACGCTTGTACAGAAACTCCCGAGCTTATGCCTCTTCCTATCTCTCTTGCACAGAAGCTTGCAAAGAAGCTTACTGACGTAAGAAAGAGCGGCGAACTTGACTACCTCCTCCCCGATGGTAAGTCCCAGGTTACAGTTGAATACGTTGACGGCAAGCCCGTAAGAGTTGATACAGTTGTTATTTCCTCTCAGCACAAGGCTTACGCTACACTCGAACAGATCCGCAAGGACGTTATCGAAAAGATTATCAAGACAACAATTCCCGCAGAACTCCTCGATGAAAATACAAAGTACTATGTAAACCCCACAGGCCGTTTCGTAGTAGGCGGACCTCAGGGTGACAGCGGTCTTACAGGACGTAAGATCATCGTTGATACATACGGCGGCTACGCAAGACACGGCGGCGGTGCATTCTCCGGTAAGGACCCCACAAAGGTTGACCGTTCCGCAGCTTACGCAGCAAGATATGTTGCAAAGAATATCGTAGCTGCAGGCCTTGCTGAAAAGTGTGAAGTTGAGCTTGCATACGCTATCGGTGTTGCAACTCCCGTATCCGTACTTGTTGACACATTCGGCACAGGTAAGGTAAGCGACGAAAAGATCGGCGAAGCTGTAAACAAGGTATTTGACCTTCGTCCCGCAGCTATCATTTCCACACTCGAACTCCGCAAGCCCCAGTACAAGGAGCTTTCCGCTTATGGCCACATGGGTCGTGAAGAACTGGGCGTAGCATGGGAAAAGACAGATAAGGTTGAAGCACTCAAGGCAGCAATCAACTGAAACTGAGTATCTGCTTCGTCAGCACATTGACATTAAAAAAGCACCCGGAAGGGTGCTTTTTTGATGGACAAAGGCTCTCAAAACACGAGCGAAGCGAGGAATAAAAGTTTTCGGTGCAGCTTGCTGCTTGACTTCTTTACAAAAGGCTTGAAAAATCTTTTAAAAAACTCCAATAATTTACAGTTCTCTTCCGTCTTATATTATGAAAGGGGTTGATAGAGTTGACCGATAAAGAGCTTTCCGGAAAGCTTATATTACTTAAATCGGGCGATAAGAACGCTTTTGAAGAGATATATCATGAAATAAATACCGCCGCATATACCGTTGCCTACCGTATCACGGGCGACAGGCATCTGGCGGAGGATATTATTCAGGAATTCTTTGTGAAGCTGTATAGAAAGCCGCCTGAATCACCGCTTGAGAAGCCCCGTGCCTATCTGCTCAGAATGGTACATAATCTTACCATAGACAAGCTGGAAAAAGCACATATGAATATTGACGATTGCGAGAATATGCTGTCCGATAAAACGGATGATGCCGATGCACGGATTGACCTTGAAAGAGCCTTTGAAAAATTAAGCTCTGAAGAAAGGCAGCTTATTACGCTGCATCTGAACGGCGGCTTTAAGTTCCGTGAAATTGCGGAAATTATGAATATTCCCACAGGTACTGCTTTGTGGCGGTACAGAAAGGCGATAAACAAGCTTCGTAATATATTGAACGGAGGAGAATAATGAGAAAACCATTTTTAACTGCCTTATCGGCTGTGTTATGTCTTAATTTTTCTGTCTGCGCTTCGGCTGCGGTTGCTGAGGAAACGGCAGTGGAAACCGCTGTTCCCGCAACGGAAATTTCCGTTGCCGATGATTTTTACAGCACCGAAGAAGGCGGACTTGTACCCACATATACTGATGATACAATCGAGCCTTCCTTTACACTTTCCGAGGAAGAATATACAGGGGCTGTTCCCGAAGAAACCTTCAAGGTTTATCCGCCTGACTACATAGGCGGATACGAAATCGTTCCTGCTACCCGTGAGGATGGCACTCCTATCGCAAAATATCTGACAATGGGCGATTTGTATCAGGCGTGGTTTGAAAACGAAGAATATGAATATCATTATCCCGATTATGTCTGCGGCGTATGGACAGAAACAGGGGATATGTCCGAGCTTGTTGTAGCTGTAACAAAGGACGAAGCAGGTGAAGCAGGCAAGCAGGAAATACTTTCCCTTATCGAAAATGACGCTTCCGTAAAATTCACCTATCAGAGCTATACCTATAAGGAGCTGCGACAGTTACAGGATGAGCTTTCTCAGTTTATGGGCGACGAATCGGGCATTTACGGTATGGGCGTCAATCAAATGGACAACAAGGTTCATGCCGATATTGATATGAGCAATCCCAATGCAGAAATGTATGTGGAGAAGCTTCTCGGACAGTACGGCGATAAGCTTGTATTTGAAGCAGGAAGCGGTATTACCTTTGACTGCCAGTCCGAAGGTCTTATAGACAGTGTAGGCGGCGGTATGGACGGTGCCGTGTATACGCCTTCAATCGGCGGTGATGAAACAGTTGCTGAAATCGGAGCATACGACGCAGGCGGCGGTTATCAGAATGTGCCTACCGTAACCATAGAAGAGCTGGGGATTACTACGACTATTACTCCTGCGCCCGCTTCCGAACCTGATAACAGGCTGTGGATTTTTGCGGTATGTGCGGCAGCGGTTGTTGTACTGGGTGCTGTAATATTATTTGCAGTAAACAGGGCGAGAGTGAAGCAGACTACCGCAGGTGTTGTTGCTGAGGGCGGCAGACTTACCGCAGGTGATACCGAAACGATTGTGAAGAAAAGCGTTGAAACACCGCAGAGAGATATTCTCGGTGCGGTAATGGAAGAGATTGAAAAATAACAAAAAAGGCAGGTCGGTGACCTGCCTTTTTGTATTGTTTTTAGTTTTATTTCTGTTGACAAAAAATGTCGGTTGTGGTACAATTAAAATGATATTTTATGCGGAAAACCGCTGAAAAATTATACTTCCATGTGTAAACAAGGAGAAAGGACAGTTTATGTCAGTTTATCGTATTTATGTTGAAAAGAAGCCGCAGTTTGCGGTTGAGGGCGAGTCACTTTTATCTGACCTCCGTACCTCTCTCAGAATCGAAGGCGTTACAGGCGCAAGAATCGTGAACCGTTACGACGTTGAAGACATTTCCAAGGAAAATCTTGAGCGTTCTATCCCCACAGTTTTCTCTGAGCCTCCCGTTGATGATGTTTACTACGATCTCCCCGTAATCGGCGAGAATGAACGTATGTTTGCCGTTGAATTCCTCCCCGGCCAGTTCGACCAGAGAGCCGACAGTGCTGCACAGTGCATCCAGATGCTCTGTCAGGGTGACCAGCCTGCTGTAAAGTATGCAAAGATCTATATTTTAAGCGGCAGTATCACAGATGAAGAATTCGCAAAGATCAAGAAGTATCTTATCAACGCTGTTGAATCCAGAGAATGCGGCTATGAAGAATACGAAACACTTAAGGTAAAGTATGATATTCCTACCGAGGTTGCAACCTTAGACGGCTTCCTTGACCTTGACAAGGACGGTCTTGCTGACTTTGTAAAGAGCTACGGCCTTGCAATGGACAACGATGACATAAAGTTCTGCCAGGATTATTTCAAGACAGAAAACCGCAACCCCACAATTACAGAAATCCGTATGATTGATACATACTGGTCTGACCACTGCCGTCACACCACATTCGGTACAATCATTGACAAGGCTGATATTGAAGCTCCTTATATTGCTGAAACATACAAGGAATACAAGGTAAACCGTGAAGAGCTCGGCAGAGGCAGCAAGCCTGTATGCCTTATGGACATTGCTACACTTGCAGCAAAGAAGCTCAAGGCTGACGGCCTTATGCCCGACCTTGACGAAAGCGAAGAAATCAACGCATGCTCCGTAAAGATCACTGTTGACGTTGACGGTAAGGACGAAGAATGGCTCCTTATGTTCAAAAACGAAACACATAACCACCCCACAGAAATCGAGCCTTTCGGCGGTGCGGCTACCTGTCTCGGCGGCGCAATCCGTGACCCCCTTTCTGGCCGTGCTTATGTATACCAGGCTATGCGTGTAACAGGCGCATCTGATCCACTTCTCCCTGTTTCCGAAACAATCGAGGGCAAGTTACCTCCCAGAAAGATTACAACAACCGCTGCTGCAGGTTATTCCTCCTACGGTAACCAGATCGGTCTTGCAACAGGTCACGTTGCAGAACTCTATCACCCCGGTTACATGGCTAAGCGTATGGAAATCGGTGCAGTTATTGCGGCTGCTCCTGCTGACCACGTAAGACGTGAAAGACCCGCTCCCGGCGACGTTATCGTACTCCTCGGCGGACGTACAGGGCGTGACGGCTGCGGCGGTGCAACAGGCTCCTCCAAGTCCCACAGCGTAGAATCCCTTGAATCCTGCGGTGCAGAAGTTCAGAAGGGTAATGCTCCTATCGAAAGAAAGCTCCAGCGTTTATTCAGAAAGCGTGAAGCTACAACATTAATCAAGAGATGTAACGACTTCGGCGCAGGCGGTGTATCCGTTGCTATCGGTGAGCTTGCAGACGGTCTTACAATCGACCTTAACGCAGTTCCCAAGAAGTATGACGGTCTTGACGGTACAGAGCTTGCAATTTCCGAATCCCAGGAAAGAATGGCAGTTGTTGTTGACAAGAACGATGTTGAAAAGTTCATTGAGCTTGCAGGCGTTGAAAACCTTGAAGCAACTCCCGTAGCAGTAGTTGAAGCTGAGCCCAGACTCAGAATGAACTGGAACGGCAAGACAATCTGCGATATTTCCCGTGAATTCTTAAACTCCAACGGTGCGGAAAAGCATACAGAAATTGCTGTTCCCAACCCCACAGTTTCCTATAAGACAGAATACAAGAATACAGCAGAAGACTGGGAAAAGCTTGCTACTGACCTTAACGTATGCTCTCAGAGAGCACTTGTTCAGCGTTTTGACTCCACAGTCGGCGCAGCAACAGTTCTTATGCCTTTCGCAGGTAAGACACAGCAGACTCCCGTACAGGCTATGGCTGCCAAGATTCCCGTGCTTGACGCAAAGACAACAACAGCCTCCCTTATGGGTTGGGGCTACAACCCTGCTGTTGCAGTTCAGTCTCCCTACCACAGCGCAATGCTTGCAGTAATCGAATCTATCGCTAAGATTGTAGCGGCAGGCGGTTCCTACAAGAAGTGCTGGCTTACATTCCAGGAATATTTTGAAAGAACACAGGGTACACCCTCACGCTGGGGCAAGCCCTTCAGCGCACTCCTCGGCGCATACAAGGCACAGCTTGAGCTTGGCTGCGGCGCTATCGGCGGTAAGGACTCCATGAGCGGTACATTTGAAGATATCGATGTACCTCCCACACTTGTTTCCTTTGCAGTATCCACAGCAAAGGCTGACAAGATTATTTCCGCAGAATTCAAGTGTCCCTTCAGCAAGATCTATGTTGTAAAGCCTGAATATGATGCAGATATGCTCCCCGTATTCGACAGCGTTAAGAAGACATTTGATATTGTTGAAAAGGCTATTGCTGAAGGCAAGGCTATTTCCGTATGGTCCTATGCAAACGGCGGTCTTGCGGAAGGTATCTTTAAGATGTCCCTCGGTAATCGTATCGGTGCTAAGCTTCAGAAGCTTTCCGATGACGAGCTGTTCTCACTCTGCTACGGCGCATTCATCATCGAAGCAAATGGTGTAATCGAAGGTGCAACCCTTATCGGTGAAACTATCGATGAATACAAGATTTACAGCGGTGATACCGTTATTGATATGGCTGAGCTTGAAAAGAAGTGGGATGCTGTTCTTGAACCTATCTTCCGTGACAGCGTAAAGAAGATGCCTGCTCCCGAAAAGATCAGCTACAAGGGCGGCTGCACAAACATCTGCGCTCCCGCAAACAAGATTGCAAAGCCCAGAGTTCTTATCCCTGCATTCCCCGGTACAAACGGCGAATACGATATGGCTGACGCATTCAACCGTTACGGCGGTATCTCCACTCAGTTCGTAATCAGAAACCTTGACGCATCCGCTATGGAAGAATCCGTAGACGCATTCGCAGAGCTCATCAAGCAGAGCCAGATCATTGCTGTTCCCGGCGGCTTCAGCGGCGGTGACGAGCCCGAAGGTTCCGGTAAGTTCATCAACGCATTCTTCCGCAACCCCAAGGTAAAGGAAGCCGTACACGAAATGCTCTACAAGCGTGACGGTCTTATGCTGGGTATCTGTAACGGTTTCCAGGCACTTATCAAGCTCGGCCTTGTGCCCTTCGGCGAAATCGTGCCTCTTACAGCAGAAAGCCCCACACTTACATTCAACACAATCGGCAGACACCAGTCCCAGCTTGTCAATACAAGAATCTGTACAGACAAGACTCCCTGGCTCATGCACTGCAAGGTTGATGAAATCTACACAATCCCGATTTCTCACGGTGAAGGCCGCTTCGTTGCAAGCGATGAGGTTATCAGAAAGCTTATCGAAAACGGACAGGTTGCAACCCAGTACGTTGACCTTGAAGGCAATCCTACAATGGATTTACGCTACAACCCCAACAGCTCCATGTACGCTATCGAGGGTATCATTTCTCCCGATGGCCGTGTATTCGGTAAGATGGGTCACAGTGAACGTATCTCCGACAACTGCTGCGTAAACGTAGACGGTAAGAAGGAACAGCCTATGTTCAAGGGCGGTATTGATTACTTCGCATAATAAAGATAAAACCCTGCAAGGGCAGAGCCTTTGCAGGGTTTAAAAATATGGAGGGGAATATGAAATTTGCGTTGAAATACTGGTGGGACAGTTATAAGTATATGCTTAAGCTGATTCCGAAAGATGTCCTGAAATTTTCTCTTGGTATACTTGTGTTCCGTCTGATTATGATGGCAATAGACCGTTTTCCTGAAGGCTGGATAATTGATGTGGTATGTTGGACAGCGGGTGCGGTTATATTTGCTTATCTGCTGTTTGCGGTGCTATGCTTCATTGAAGCATATAAGCATAGCAAAGTGTATGGTATTCTTGATAAAAAGGGTTTCTGCCCTGAATATCTTTCTGCTTTTGAAAAAGCCTTCATAATCGGTAAGCCTGTGAACAATGGTATGCATATAAGCTATGCTTTAGCTCATATGGAGTTGAAAAATTATGAGACGGCTCTGGAAATCCTGAACAGACTCAGAGTGCCCGAAAGTGATATTAATCAGCGTGCGTCGTATATATTCACATATATGATGTTGGCAGTAAAAATGGATAATTCCGCTATGGCGGATGATGTGTGGCGCTGTAATCAGAATTTTATCAATGCGAACATTAATAATCCCGTTCTGGATATGCACGGCAATCAATTGTATCTTGCAATGGTGTATGCAGACTGTGCGGCAAAACGATACGAGCGTGCGCTGAAAACCTGCGGGGATGTGCTTGCGGTTTATCCTGAGAGTGTTACGGACGGTGGCAGATTTGATTTTCTGGTTATGAAGATTTATTCTTTAAAACAACTTGGCAAGGATAATGAAGCACAAAGCACCTTGCAGGAGTTTTATTCGGAAATCAGGGAATGGAAGCCTTCCTTTGAGTATTTATACAATGAGCTTATACAAAACGCCGAAAAGGCAATAAGAGGCGAAATACCTGTATTATAACAGGAGGACAATATGGACGCAATCATAGCAGCAGTTATATGTATTATTGCAGGGCTTTTATTTATAGGGATAATGGTGTATCACCGCTATTTCAAAAACTTTGTTCCGAATCCTGAAAAATGGGGCAGAACAAGGGCTAAAATAACGGGCAGACACCACTATCAGGAGAAAAACACCAGCAGACACAGCACTACTCCGTATCGTGACTGTTATGAAAAAAGCATTGTCTACACCGTTGACGGAGTGACTTACAAAAAGTATGTGGATGATACCGAAAACGGTGCGGTACATATTTACTATAAGCTTAAAAATCCTAATGTCATAAGAACTGTCAGCGAAATAAAAAGAGAAAAACAGGAGGCAAGAAATTCACGCGGCTTCGGAATGGTGATTTTTTTTGCTGCAATTCCGCTTATTACAGGCGTGTGTATCCTGCTTACAATTATATTTGATTTATAAAAAAACGCAGTAAATGCATTGCATTTACTGCGTTTTTTATAGTCCGAAAAGTATCACGAATCTGTTTTCACTTACAGCCTCCGTAAGCAGCTTTTTAAGCACCTGAAGTTTATCATTTCCTGTAATCATATCAGCAATAATTGCCGAGGATTCGGGCGGAATAAGATTTATTCCCGCCATAGCTATTCCGTCAGCTTTTTTGTCAAGAGTGTGCCAGTAAACAGTGCCTTTGAATTCACCCAGAAAAGGGTCAAAATCGTCGTCTTCGACAGCTACAAGCCGAGGGTAGTTTTCAGGGTCGTAGTCGTCATATCTTCTGCCGTTTTCAGGCGGATTTTCCATAATTCCGAATTCATATTTTGCCATATTTTTTCCTCTCTTTCATGTTTTAATTATATCATTTCAAGGGCTGCAAGTCAACAGATGATAATTTGTTGAAAAGCGGTAAAAAACTCTTGCATTTTCTGCAGGATTTTGGTATAATCATAAGTGAATTCATGCAATCGTTTTCATACGGTTGTTAAAAGGAAGATATGAAAGGAAAAAATACTATGTTAGCTAAAATTGGTATCAGACCAGTAATTGACGGCAGACAGTTCGGCATCAGGGAAAGCCTTGAAGTTCAGACAATGGAGCTTGCCAAAATTGCGGCGGATTTTATCACGAAGAATGTTCGTCATGCAAGCGGTGAGCCTGTTGAATGCGTTATCGCTGACAGCACAATCGGCGGTATTGCGGAAAGTGCTGCATGCCGTGAAAAATTTTCAAAGGAAAACGTTGTTGCAACACTTACAGTTTCTCCCTGCTGGTGCTATGTAACACAGGTTATTGACGAAGACCCCAACACAATCAAGGCTGTATGGGGCTTTAACGGCACAGAGCGTCCCGGTGCGGTATTCCTTGCTGCGGCTATGTCTGCATACGCACAGAACGGCATGCCCTGCTTCTCTATTTACGGCCACGATGTAAAGGATATCGGCGACAAGGAAATTCCCGATGATGTGGCGGAAAAGATTCTCCGCTTTGCAAAGTGCGCAACTGCAATCGGTGACATCAGGGCAAAGAGCTATGTGAATATCGGTGCGGTTTCCATGGGTATTGCAGGCTCATACTGCAATGAAGATTTCTTCCGTTCCTACCTTGGTATGCATGTTGAATGGGTGGATATGTCCGAAATTATCCGCCGTGAAAAGCTGGGTATCTACGATGAAGCAGAATACGAAAAGGCACTTGCGTGGATAAAGGAAAACTGCAAGGAGGGCAGGGATGTAAACCCCACACCCGGTATGTTCTATCAGAGAACACATCTTACAGACGAAGAAAAGGAAGAAAACTGGAAGTTTATTGCCAAGATGACCTGTATTTTCATGGATATCATGCACGGTAACGACAAGCTTGCGGAAAAGGGCTGGCTTGAAGAAGCAAAGGGCAAGAATGCAATTCTCGGCGGCTTCCAGGGACAGAGGAACTGGACTGATTTCATGCCCAATGCAGACTTCAGCGAAGCTATCTTAAACTCTACCTTTGACTGGAACGGTAAGCGTGAGCCTATGCCTTTCGCAACCGAAAACGACGGTCTTAACGGCGTTACATTACTGTTTTTGCATCAGCTTACAAACAAGGCTGCAATCTTTGCAGACGTAAGAACCTACTGGTCGCCTGCAGCTGTTGAAAGAGTTACAGGCTGGAAGCCTGAGGGTGTTGCGGCTAACGGTTTTATACATATGATCAACAGCGGCGCGGCTGCTCTTGACGGCACAGGTGCAGTTACAAATGAAGACGGCGAAAACATCATGAAGGAATGGTGGAATATGACCGACAAGGATATCAAGGACTGCCTTGACAACACCAAGTGGTGCTGTGCAAACCTCGGTTATTTCCGTGGCGGCGGATTCTCCTCCAGCTTCTCCACAAAGGGAGTTATGCCCTGCACATTCGCAAGAGTGAACTATGTAAAGAATCTGGGCCCGACAATCCAGATTGTTGAAGGCTACACTGTTGAGCTTCCCGAAGATGTGAACAAGACTCTTCTTGAAAGAACCGACCCCACATGGCCTTCCACATGGTTTGCACCTATCTGCAACAATGAGGCCTGCAAGGATGTTTACACAGTTATGGCTAACTGGGGTGCAAATCACGGTGCATTCGTTTACGGCCACGTAGGCGACGATCTTATTACACTGGCTTCGATGCTGAGAATTCCCGTATCTCTCCACAATGTGGCAGAAGGCAGAATCTTCCGTCCTCACGCATGGACAGCTTTCGGCACACAGGATACCGAGGGCGCAGATTACAGAGCGTGTGCGGCGTATGGTAGTCTTTATTAATTGACAATATGTACAGGCAGGCGGGCAATCCGTCTGCCTGTTTTGTTGATTTATTATCTATAAATAATGCAAAAAAGCTTGAATTAAGAGGAGAAATGTGATATAATAAATCTATATATTGCAAACGGTTTTTGCGTTTTATATGTGAATTTTTTACATTCTCGGAGGGTTCTATGAAAGGTATAATTTTAGCAGGTGGTAAAGGAACACGCCTTTATCCTAATACCATTGCCGTTTCGAAGCAACTTCTACCCATTTATGATAAGCCGCTTATCTATTATCCATTATCTGTTCTTCTTTTAGCAGGTATAAAGGATATTCTTGTTATCTCAACTCCAGAGGATACTCCTAATTATGAAAAACTACTTGGGGATGGTTCGCGCATTGGTATAAATATAGGCTATGCCATTCAGGATAAACCTCGTGGACTTGCTGATGCGTTTATTCTTGGTGCGGATTTTATTGGCAATGACAGTGTTTGTCTGGTTCTTGGAGATAATGTTTTCTATGGACAAGGTTTCAGCGCATACTTGGAACGTGCGAAGGAGCAGGCTGAAAAAGGTGGCGCTACAATATTCGGTTATCCTGTAAAGAATCCGAGTGAATTTGGTGTTGTTGAGTTTGATGAAAATAACAAGGTAATTTCTATCGAGGAGAAGCCTGCTGAACCCAAATCTAATTATGCTGTACCCGGTTTGTATTTTTATGATAATCAGGTTGTAGAAATAGCTAAAAACGTCAAGCCTTCCGCACGCGGTGAAATTGAAATTACTGCTATTAATAATTTTTACCTTGAGCAAGGGAATCTTAATGTAACTCTCCTTGGCAGAGGTATGTCCTGGCTTGATACTGGTTCTCCTAAAGGTATGCACAAGGCAAGTGGATTTGTAAAAACTGTTCAGGAGATGCAGGGATTTTATATTTCATGTATTGAGGAAGTAGCATGGAGAAGAGGTTTCATAACGCTCGAACAACTTCATAAATTAGGCGAAGAATTGAAAATGACGGATTACGGCAAATATTTACTTTCACTTTCGGAGGATGTTTTATGACAATTATAGTAACAGGCGGTGCCGGATTTATCGGCGGAAATTTCGTACATTACATGCTCAAGGCTCATCCAGAATACAGAATTGTATGCCTTGACTGCCTTACCTATGCAGGTAACCTTGAAACTCTTGCTCCCGTAATGGACAATCCGAATTTCAGATTCTGCAAGGTTGATATTACAGACAGAGAAGCTGTAAATAAGGTTTTTGAAGAAGAGCATCCTGATATCGTTGTAAACTTTGCTGCGGAATCACATGTTGACCGCTCTATTGACAATCCAGGCGTATTCCTTAACACAAACATTATGGGTACACAGGTAATGATGGACGCCTGCCGCAAGTATGGTATTCAGAGATATCACCAGGTTTCTACAGACGAGGTTTACGGCGACCTGCCACTTGACAGACCCGACCTCTTCTTTACTGAGGAAACACCTATTCACACATCAAGCCCTTACTCTGCTTCTAAGGCAAGTGCGGATTTACTTGTTCAGGCTTACCACAGAACCTTTGGTTTACCTGTTACAATTTCCCGTTGCTCCAACAACTACGGACCTTATCACTTCCCTGAGAAGCTTATTCCTCTTATGATTGCCAATGCGCTTAACGACAAGCCCCTCCCTGTTTACGGAGAAGGCCTTAATGTCCGTGACTGGCTTTATGTTGAGGATCACTGCCGTGCAATTGATCTTATTATTCACAAGGGCAAGGTAGGCGAGGTTTACAATATCGGTGGCCATAACGAAATGAAGAATATTGATATTGTAAAGATTATCTGTAAGGCACTTGACAAGCCTGAAAGCCTTATCACATATGTTGCTGACCGTAAGGGACATGATATGCGTTATGCGATTGACCCCACAAAGATTCACAACGAGCTTGGCTGGCTTCCTGAAACAAAGTTTGCAGACGGAATCCAGAAGACAATAAAATGGTATCTGGAAAACCGCGAATGGTGGGAAAACATCATAAGCGGCGAGTATCAGGAGTATTACAAGAAGATGTATGGGACAAAATAAAAAAATACAGATATTGTTATCAACGTACAATGGTTATAAATTTATCAAGACACAGTTGGAAAGCATTCTTTCCCAAGAGAATATTTCCGATATAAAAATTCTTGTCAGGGATGATGGTTCGATTGATGAGACAAAGGAATACTTAAAAGCGGTAAGTCTGGAATATGATTTTATTGAGGTAATTTTCGGAAAAAACGTAGGTGTTAACAGAAGTTACTTTGAATTGCTTGAGTGCGCTGATAAAAACTGCGATTATTTTGCTTTCAGCGATCAGGATGATATCTGGTTGCCTTTCAAAATGAAACGAGCGATGGATTTTCTTGATAGGGTTTCTGAATTTCAGAAACCTTGCCTGTATTCTTCGCGTTCTGAAATTGTTGATGAAAACTTAGAACACATCGGCGAGGTTCTGAATCCTATAAAACCAGTAGGATTCTATAATGCAGTTGCACAGAATGTTATGCCTGGTCATACTCAAGTGTTTAATCGGGCTGCATTGGAAATGACGCTTAAACATGGATATCATAAAAATATTCACGTAATAGATTGGTGGATGTATCTTTCGGTTGCTGCTATGGGTGAGGTTTTTTTTGATCCTGATATAACAGTAAAGCATCGTCAGCATTCTGATAACACCGTTGGATACAGGATTAATTTTGTTGAACAATCTTTTGCAAGAATAAAACGAGCTTTCAGCGACGAAAGGAACAAGCCCGCCCTGCAGTTGAAAGCTTTTAGTGATTTGTATTATGATGATATGCCTGAGGAATACAGGACGGAAGTCAGAAGTTATCTTTCGGGATTGAAAAAGTTTTCTGATAAAATAAGATATGTAATATCTGCTAAAGCATATAGACAGTCCGGATTTGAAACAGCACTGTTTAAGGTCTTATACCTGTTCGGGAAATATAAAATATAAATTAGAATTTCACAGGAGTTAAAATGGAGCATTCATATAGCATAAAAACAGACGCGGTTTCGTTGTTTCCTTTGAAAAGAGAAGATATTCAGATTGTGCGTAATTGGAGAAATTCTGATAATATCAGATTTTGTTTTGTAAACAGCGGAATAATTTCTGCAGAGCAACAGGAACAATGGTACGTATCCTACTTGAACAAAGCAAAAGATTTTACCTTTTCAATTTTTGATAATCAGCTTAATAAGATTATAGGGATGTGCGCCCTTTATAATTTTTCGGATGATAACTTGACTGCAGAATTCGGAAGATTTATGATAGGTGATCCTGATGCTCGCGGTAAGGGGATCGGGGTTGAAGCGCTAAAAGCTGCTTTAAAAATTTCATTTGATATACTTAAGTTGGAAAAAGTAGTTCTTGAAGTGTATAGCGACAATCTTCCTGCTTTAAAGACATATCTTAAGTGTGGTTTCAGAATTGTTGAAACTTATATGTCGGAGCGAGCAGAACTCACAAGAATGATTATATCGAAGGAAGAATTTGTTTATAATGATAAATAAGAAGAGAATCCTGGTTATTTGCATTGAAAAAGTTTCTTCCGTAAGTGTTGGCGTGCTGTTCCCTTTGGAAGAGCTTGAAAAAAAAGCTCTAATTGAGGTTAAATTCGTCAGGACAAGCAAGGTAACTGAAGCTGATATAAAATGGTGCGATACAGTAATTTGTGTTCGCGGCAGTGAATTCTGGGATTTACACATAGTCAGATTGTGTAAGAAATACGGCAGGCAGGCTGTATATTATCTTGATGATGACCTTCTGGATATTCCGGATAATGTTTCATGTACGGATTATTACAAAACAGATTATGTATTGAAATCCATACAATCGCTTATGAAAGAATGCGATATTTTGTGGTGCGTAAATCCCAATATCGCAAAAAAGTATGGTAATTGTTTCAAAAAAACTGTTCTTTCTGAAGCGTGTGTTAAACGGGATTGTAGTTGTGTTGCAGATGATGACAAAGTGAAATTCATATATGCTGGTGGTATTGATCATCAGAATATTGTTGAAGAAATTCTATCTCCGGTTGTCAATCATTTATGTAATAAATATGGCGAAAAAGTACAGTTTACTTTTATAGGTGTAGATCCTCATCTTTCAAATCAAAAACAGGTCAAATTTATTCCATACATAAGCGATTATCAGGAATACCGCCGAGTTGTATGTGAAACACATTATGATATTTCGTTTGCGCCTGTTTATGACACACCTTTTTATAGTTGTAAATACTATAATAAATTTTTAGAGTATACATCTATGGGAACTGTAGGGATTTATTCTGATTTGCAGCCATATACGTTTGTTGTAGAAAATTACGAGAATGGCATTTTAGCTGATAATAACGATTCTTGGTGTAAGGCTGCGGAGTATCTTATTGATAATCCCGAAGAAAGAAAAAGAATATTAGAAAACGCAGAAAAAACTTTTGATGAGAGATTTACATCCGAGAAAATTGCTGCTGAATTGGTTAGTGAATTCCCGGAGTTATGTGAATTTTCTGCGCCTGATATCACAGGCGAAAAGGTTAGAATCAACAATTTGCAATTGAATTTTTATAATCTAAAGCAGAGATTGACTATGTATTTTCGACGCAGAGGAATTGCAGGGATATTTTTGCTTCCTTTTAAAGCAATAAAAACAATTATAAAAAAGATAAGGGAAACTGAAAAATGTCATTGATACAGTATTTCAAAAATGTATATATATCGAGATTTGTTCTGTATAGTTTAGTGTCTAAGGATCTGAAAAACAAATACAGGCGATCTTTTCTCGGAATTGCTTGGTCGATTCTTACTCCTTTAGGGCTTGTTCTTATTATAGGAAGCGTCTATTCCATAATTTGGGGACAAGATCCAAGAGTTCTTATTCCGAGACTTTTTACAGGTCTGACCCCGTGGATATGTATATCCAGTGCAGCAGAAAGTGGTGCTATGAGTTTTATTTCTGCCGAAGGGTATATCAAGCAGACGCTTACGAAGATAGAAATATTCCCGATAAGAGCAGCTACAGTATCACTTATTAATTTTTTGTATAGTGCGATAGCTTTTTTTGTGGTTTATATTTTTATATCTCCTGAAAAGTTTAATCTTACAATGCTTGCTACAATACCAGGTATATTAATATTATATTTGTTCTGCATTGGATTCAGTTCAATTGCTTCGATTATAAATATAAATATAAGAGATTATCAACCCTTTCAGTCGTTGTTATTACAGGCATGTTTTTATGCTACTCCGATAATATACCCCAGTGAGATGCTCGCTGACAAAGGTTACTCTATAGTTTATGAAATAAATCCTTTTTATTATATAATTGAAGTAATAAAAAAACCAATGACTGGTGATGGTTTGCCATCTGTGCAGGTATACCTTATTGCTGTTTCGATTTCGGTATTGTTATTTGTAATAGGTGCATGCGCAGTTAATAAAATGGGAAGAAATATTGTATTTAAATTATGAGGAATACTTGATGAGTAAGATTTTATTAGAGGATTTATGTCTGGATTTTAATATTCACAAAAAGAAATCAATAAAAAGTTTGATAATACCAGGAAGCGAACGTTTTAATAAGCT
This sequence comes from Ruminiclostridium sp., assembly GCA_017625405.1. Classification (GTDB taxonomy): domain Bacteria; phylum Bacillota; class Clostridia; order Oscillospirales; family Ruminococcaceae; genus Ruminiclostridium_E. Next base: position 67,980 of record JAGALB010000058.1, read on the forward strand.
TGAGCCAAATGGTGTGATCCATGCTTTGAGGAATATCAATCTTGAACTTAACGATGGTGACAGACTGGCAATTGTAGGGCATAACGGCGCAGGAAAAAGCACTATGCTAAAAATGTTGGCAGGCGTGTATCCCATAACTTCGGGAAAGCGATTTGTCGATGGGCGAATTTCAAGTTTGTTTGAAATGTCTACTGGCTTTGAAATGGAAGCAACAGGTTGGGAAAATATCCAATTGCGTGGTCTTATGCTTGGAGAAACACCTGAATCTATGAAGGACAAAATTGCAGAAATAGCTGAATTTTCAGAATTGGGCGACTTTCTAAATGCGCCTGTGAAATATTATTCTTCGGGTATGTTTATCAGACTTGCTTTTTCTGTTTCTACAGCGATTGAGCCTGAAATACTATTATTAGATGAAGTAATTGCTGCAGGTGATGCAGGTTTTTTGGCAAAAGCAAAGCAGCGTATGAAAGATATGATGGATACGGCGAACATTCTTGTGTTTGTAACTCACAGTATGCCTTATGCAATAGAGCTTTGTAATAAATGCATATGGCTTGAACGTGGGGAGATAGTGATGTCCGGGAACACGAAAGAAGTAACCGATGAATATATTAAAAGTCAGAAAAGGTAGGATCATAAATGTTAAAATTTGGTGATTTAATTAAGGATGCGGAATATTATAATTTCGATAACACGGATACAGAGCCTGAAATATCGGTAATTATGCCTGTATACTGTCATAACGGAAAGCTGCTGAGAAGATCTATCGAAAGCGTTCTTAGACAGACTTTCAGGAACTTTGAGCTTATTATTGTAGACGATGGCTCAAGGGATGGCAGTTTTAACACAGTATTGGAATATGCTCAGAAGGACGCCAGAGTTCGCATAATCCGTCACAAGCTTAACTGTGGTCTTCCTGCAATACGAGTAAATGAAGGTATACTTGCGGCAAGGGGAAAATATATTTCATATCAGTTTGACGACGATGAATACCTGCCCGATTGCCTTGAAATTCTGCACACCGAAATTACATCTCACGATGAACCTTGTTTGGTTTATGGTAAAACTGTCATCAGACTGGAAGACAGAGTGGTGTATATTGGTGCTCCTTATAATTATGCATTATTGAACAACGAAAATCAGATTGCAAATAATTCCGTTATGCATCATAAATGCATAATGGAATTATCAGGAATGTATGATCCGCATATTATTCTCAGAAGATTCTGTGATTATGATTTGTGGCTCAGAATGGGCAGACATGTACCTTTTTATTTTGTTGATGAGGAAGTAACAAATGTATATGCAGGGCAGAAAGGCTCCTTGGGTGCCGATGTTGCTATAAGCAACTTTCCTCTTCTCAGAAGATATCTTGAAACATATAGAGATAACAGACTTATTCCTGAAAAAATCAATGATTATGATGTCGACTCCTTGACATCGACTAGCGTATTCAATCAAGGAGACATTGATACCCTTAATCGTATCGAAATAATTCCATTTCTAAGCAGAACCACCTACTATCTTGATGAAACTGAAAAGAATATTTTCAATATAACAAGAAATAAAAAAAGAATCTGCTTGTTACTAAAACAGCTTATTCTACATCTGTAGATGTAGTGTTAAAGAATCATCTTGTAAGATGCGACCATCTTCCGTACACATACACATTCTGTAAGGGAGGATTGCTTTCTACGGTATATGATTATGTTTACGATATGGCTGTATTCTATAGAAGTTGTGAACAAGCGGATTACAATTTTCTGAAGCACTGTAAGGCAAAAGAGATTCCTACCGTATATCTTTCGGATGATAATATGCTGGAGTTTTATAAAACAGATCCAAAAACTTTTGCATATATTGCGCCGGGTACTCCGGCATACGAAACGACCTGTAAAATTATATCGGAATCTGATTCCACCATTTCTTATAGCAGGGCTATTACAAAGAGTTGTTCACAGTATACAGACAGAATTATGGAGTGCAGTACAAATATACCTGCAAAGTATCTTTCTGTACGCAATTTACGGTCTTATTCTGATAGAAAAATACGCTTTGGTGTTTTTTCTGGCAATGTCCGCAGAGAAATCTTTTCAAAAATCTGGGATGGTATTGTAAAATTTGCCGAAGAATACAAAGATAAAATAGAAATAGAATTCTGGGGTATAGATCCTTCAGAGTTTGAGCCACTTCCTTGCTTTGTCAAACATGTTGGTTTTTCCCATAGCTATGATTTATATCTGAAGAGACTTTCTGAATCATATTTTGATTTCCAGATATGTCCTCTTGAAAATGTAAACGAGACCGACAAGAGTAAATCTCCTATAAAGTATCTTGAGGGTGCCATAACGGGTGCCGTTGGTATTTTCTCTAACAGATTGCCTTATTATAAATTGGACAATACATGCTGTTTAAGAGCAGAAAACACACCAGAGGCCTGGTACAACATACTTTGCAAGGCTATAAATATGTCTGAAGAAGAACGTTATCAGATATATTTGAATTCAATTGCTGATTTACAAAGGAACTATACTACAGAAGCAAATTCTATCAGTTTCCTTACAGCGCTTGATGCAGCTGTTCTTCACGGTAAACTAAACAAAAGAAAAATTGCGTTTGTTCCGCATGAATCTCTTTTAGGCGGTGCAACACTTCACATATTCCGTCATCTCAGACTCATGAAGAGCCTTTGCTTTGATGTCGTGCTTTGTTTACCCGAACAGTGTCGTCAGCCTGATCTCCCTGAATATGCTGAAAAATATGGAATCAATGTTGAATATATTCCTTGTAGACGAGCAACTTCTCCTGTGAACAGAACAGAAGAAGATTACAAGAATGCTGAAAAAATTGTAGAATGGGCTAAAGAGAATAACATAGGATTATTTCACAGTGTTACATTTAATACTTCGGTAGCTTTGGCGGCACAGATGATGGGTATACCGCATGTTGCTACGTTACATCAGTATTATGCGAGTGACAAGCCCTTTAATAAGGATGAGGTCAATATTCAGGCAATTCATTCTTCCTCAAATCGTTACGCACTTGAATGGAACAAGGTTTTAGGTGTTCCCGCATATAGAATGGTTTGCCCTGTCAGTGATGAATTTTTCAACTATTACAACAAAAACAAAACGTTCAATGTTCAGCGAACTGAAAAGAGTGAAAGAGTTGATATTATTTTGTCTGGCACTCTTCAGCCCAGGAAGAATCAGCTCGGTGGAATAAAAGCTGCTCTTATTTTGCTTAAACGTGGTTATGATGTTCACGTAAGCCTTATAGGTTATGATAATCTTGTCCAGGATTATGCGGCAGAATGCAGAGATGAAATTGAAAAATCAAAATATGCTGATCATTTTGAAATTGTAGGATTCACTAATGAACCGGAGGTTTATTATAATCAGAATTCGCAGATATTGCTTTGTGCCGCGTATGATGAGTCTATGCCTCAGACTATTCTTCAGGCAATGGCTGCCGGTGTGTTTGTTGTATCAACAAATTGCGGCGGTGTTTCTGAAATAATAAAGAATAATTATAACGGCTTTATAGCTGATGGAAACGAACCTGAAGATATGGCTGATGCCATTGAAAGACTTCTCAAACTTGACGCACAGGAAAGAAGCAATGTTCTTGAGAATGCCCATGATACTCTGTACGCAATCGGCAGAGAGGAATTTGTCAGAAGTGAACTGGTAAATATTTACAACATGGCTTTTGAAAATCTTTCTTCTGCGAGCATTGTAAGAGAAACAATTAAAAACGAAACTGCCCCTGCGTCTGTTGTGCCTGCGAAAAATATAACACAAAAAACAATTCCTGCAGATGCAGTGACTATTTCCTCTCCCAGATATAAAAATGAACTTAATTATGATGAAGGTTTTGCTATAGTTAACGGCGGACGAAATCTCGTAGGGCATGATAGATTTTATACTATAACTATGCGTACTGGTACTCTTGAAGCTATTTTGCTTCGTTTCGGTACCGAAAGTCAATCCTGCACCGGAAAGTTAAAATTGACTTTTATTATGGAAAAAACCGGTGTTATCATTGACTGTGTGGAAATAGATGCACAAAAAATAAATTATGTTACAGATTATAGAATCAATATTACCCCTATATGTGGTAAAAGCGGCGATAGAATCATTATGAAGGCAAGCTATGAAACATTCAACAAAAACGAATATCTGTGCATTTACGAAAAAAAGAGAAGTCTTAGATTAATCGACAGACTCAAGTACAAGTTGAATTTCAAATCCTCCTACAGAATTGCAGGTTATGGTATATTTAGATAAAAGGGGAGTTAATATGATATGAGTAATATTGTTGAGCAGTCAGGTTGTGTTTTTGTAACAGGTGCGGCGGGATTTATAGGCTTTCATTTGTCCTGCCGTCTTATGGAAATGGGAATATCAGTAGTTGGACTTGATAACTTGAATGACTATTATGATGTTTCGTTGAAAGAAGCAAGATTAAGAATATTAAAGGAAAATCCATTATTTAGCTTTATTAAGGGAGACATCGCTGATAAAACAGAAGTTTTCAGAGTATTTGAAAAAATAAAACCCGAAGTTGTGATTAATCTTGCTGCGCAAGCAGGTGTCAGATATAGTTTTATCAATCCTGACTCATATATCAGATCTAATATAATTGGTTTTTTTAATATCCTTGAAGCGTGCAAGGAATATCCAGTAAAACATTTACTATATGCTTCATCCAGTTCTGTTTATGGTGCAAATAAAAAAACTCCTTTTTCAACGACGGACAAGACTGATACACCTGTAAGCTTGTATGCAGCTACAAAAAAATCCAATGAAGCACTTGCTTATAGTTATTGCAGTTCATTTGGGATAAAAGCAACTGGTTTGCGTTTCTTTACTGTATACGGTCCATTCGGAAGACCTGATATGGCGTATTTTTCATTTACCGATAATATCGTTGAAGGAAAATCTATAAAAGTTTTTAATAATGGCAATCTTTCCAGAGATTTTACTTATATTGATGATATTATTGAAGGCATTGTACGCATTATACCCAATCCGCCCAAGTCAGATGAAAACGGTGTTCCTTTCAAGGTTTACAACATTGGGAACAACAATCCGGTGATGCTGATGGATTTCATAACAGAACTTGAAAATCAGCTCGGTATAGTTGCCAAAAAAGACTTTGTTGAAATGCAGAAGGGCGATGTTTATACCACCTATGCCGATATTACTGAGATTCATAACGATTTCGGATTTACTGCAGCAACCTCCATAAAAACAGGATTGCATAATTTCGTGAACTGGTATAAGAGTTATTATTCTCATAGATTTATAAATCCGGAGGTCAAGAACCAATGATATTTGCATCGGTAACATTTTTGTTTATATTTCTTCCTATTGTTCTTTTGCTGTATTTTTGTGCAAGAGATAGTGTAAGAAATATAATTCTCCTTACAGCAAGTCTTATATTTTATGCTTGGGGTGAGCCTGTATATATTGTTCTTATGCTCGCTTCCATAGTGATCAATTATATCTTTGGTTTACTTATAGGGAAGTTCAGTAATAAAGCGATTGTTTTTTCAGGTGTTGCAATTGACCTGGGGCTTCTCCTGGTGTTTAAGTATAGTGGGTTTGTTGTCGATAATATCAATGCGCTTTTTAACAGTTCGGTTTTAAGCAATCCGGATATTGAACTGCCTATAGGTATTTCATTCTATACCTTCCAGGCTCTTTCCTATCTTATAGATGTATACAGAAAAGAGGTTAAGGTCCAGAAAAATCCTTTGGATTTTGCTTTATATATCTCTTTGTTCCCACAGCTTATAGCAGGTCCTATAGTCAGATATTCCGTTGTAGAACAGGAAATTAAAACAAGAACGGTAACTTTTGAAGGCGTTTACGAGGGTACAGTTCGATTTGTTGCTGGTATGGCAAAGAAAGTTCTTATAGCAAACCAACTTGCTGCTGTTGCTGATAAGATTTTTGCTCTTCCGCAAGATGAATTGTTTTTTGGTATTTCGTGGATAGGCATAATTTGTTACAGCTTTCAGATTTTATTTGACTTTTCCGGTTATTCGGATATGGCAATAGGCCTTGGAAGAATCTTTGGCTTCCATTTCAATGAAAACTTTAATAATCCTTATGCTGCTGTAAGTATTCAGGATTTCTGGAGAAGATGGCATATTTCCCTTTCTTCATGGTTCAGGGACTATCTCTATATTCCTTTAGGAGGTAACCGAAAAGGAAAAATCAGGACATTTGTAAATCAGCTTATTGTTTTTATTCTATGCGGTTTTTGGCATGGCGCTCAGTGGACATTTATAGTCTGGGGCCTATATCACGGAATTTTCTTATGTCTTGAAAAAATTTCTGCAATTAAAAATTGTTTAGACAAGCTGCCTTCTGTTTTAAAACATATCTATTCTTTAGTTGTTGTCGCTATCGGATGGGTATTCTTCCGTTGCGATACATTACCGCAAGCAGTTAGGTATATAGGATCAATGTTTGGTGCGGACGGGTTTACATCAAATCATTATTATTTCAACGAATTTATGACCGGTACTGCTTGGATAGCAATAGCGGCAGGTATTATTCTTTGCATTCCGTGGAAGGAATTAAGTAAATTTGATCATTTCAGAAAGTCTCCCGTGATTGAAGTTGCAAGACCTGTTTTCATGCTTGCTTTGATGTTTATCTGTATTCTTTTCATTGCAAGTGGAACATACAATCCGTTTATTTATTTCAGATTTTAAGGGGGGGTGCTGAATGAAGATTGTAAAAATTGTATTTATATCTGTTATGGCTTTGATGATTTCGTTGCCTATTATTGCAGGTGTGCTTGGTTTCGGAAATGAGCAGGCGTTATCAGAAAATCGCGTTCTTGCCGAAGCTCCTGAATTTTCATTTGACACAATTGAAGAATATCCTTCAAAATTTGAAGCTTACTATAACGATAATTTCCCTATGCGCGGATATTGTGTTACTGCTTATAATTCCATGTGCTATTATCTTTTTAAGCAGGGTTATAACGAAAATCTTGTTATAGGTGATGACAACTGGATATTTTATCGCCCCGTTTATTATGAAACCACATATAAACGCAATGATCTTCTTACAGATGAAGAGCTTGAAAGTATTGCCAACTATTTGCTTTATTACAGGGATTACTGTAAGAAACAAGGTATAGAATTTTATTTTGTATGCCCACCTGATAAGAGTGAGGTATATCCCGAGAAGTATCCTGAGAATATTAAGCAGAACGGGGACATTTCATTACTTGATCAACTTGAACAATATCTTATGAATAATACGGATATTAAAGTTATCAATGTTAAGAAAGCTTTGATTGATGGCAAGGACACAAATCAGTTGTATTATTCCAACGGTACTCACTGGAATTACTACGGAAGCTATATCGCATATAAGGAGATTATGGAAAGGATAGCGGTAGATTTTCCTGAAATCGAGATTCTTTCCGAAAGCGATCTTGCTGTTGTTGATGATGAACGGTATCGTGGCGGTTTCTTCAACAGAATTGGTTGGGGCGATGTTGATGCGTTGCAGCCACATAAACCGATAATAATTAACCCTTTATATACAGAAGTATCAGGAAATATTCCAGCTTCATACGGAAACGCTTATAGGCCGGAGTTGATCAATACCAACAATCCAGAAGCCGCACAATATAAAATGTTTGTTTGCCGTGACTCGTTTTCTACTTGGTTATCGCCATACATTTCCAGTAGCGTTAAAGAGGCAACTTATGTATGGAAAATTGAGTTAGATGCAGCTGCGATTGAAGCAGAAAAACCAGATATATTTTTATATGAGGTGTTGGAACGATATATTCCTAATTTGCTGACTATAAGTACAACATATAAGCCACCTATAAGTATAAGTAATGTGCTGAATTCTGAAAATATGAAATTATGTCTTGATGTTGCAGAAAAAACAGATGACGGGATCACGGTAAAAGGTTGGAGTTATATTATAAATACAGATACTAGAAACCAAGGTAAATATGTTAGGTTTAATTTTGCAGATGGAACATCAAGTGATTATAAGGCACAGTCATACTATTCAAACATAGGTGACTATTTTAAGAACAGTAGATATGACTATGCAAGATTTGTGTTGACTGTCAAACCTGAAATGATTACTTCAGACATTGTCTCGATGCAGTTTATTATAGAAGACAATGGGCAGTATTATATTAGTACTACAATTCCATTCCCTGAGCAGGGCGAGTGAATGTTGATTCATTTTTGAGTCAGTAATTTTAAATTTTAAATAAACTATCAAAAACAAGAAAGGTAAGGCGAAATTATTATGTCTATTCAGGTGTTAAAACCAAAATTTCATGTTGAGGAATGTATTGAACAGGTGAGGGAATGCCTTGAAAAGGGCTGGACAGGCTTAGGCTTCAAAACTGTAGAATTTGAAAACAAATGGAAGGAATATACGGGACACGAGAATGCTCATTACCTTAATTCCGCTACAGTAGGTTTGCAGCTTGCTGTTGAAATATTGAAAAAAGAAAACGGATGGAACAATGGTGATGAAATAATTACCACTCCTATTACATTCGTTTCAACCAATCATGCAATTCTTTACGAAAACCTTGTTGCACGTTTTGCAGATGTTGATGAATATTTATGTCTTGACCCTGTTGATGTTGAAAAGAAAATAAACGAAAAAACCAGAGCAGTGATTTTTGTTGGTTATGGCGGAAGAGTGGGTAAACTTGATAAGATTATTGAAATCTGTCGCAAGCATAATTTAAAACTTATACTCGATGCTGCTCATATGGCAGGAACGAGGGTAAACGGCGTGTTCCCGGGAACTTTTGACGGTGTTGATGTTACTGTTTACTCTTATCAGGCTGTAAAGAATCTTCCTACTGCTGATAGCGGTATGATTTGTTTCAAGAATGCGGAATATGATGAAATTTGCCGTAAGTTGACTTGGTTAGGTATCAATAAGGATACTTATGCAAGAACTTCAACACAGGGTAGTTATAAGTGGAAGTATGATGTTGACTACCTTGGTTACAAGGATCACGGCAATTCAATTATGGCAGGTATTGCATTGGTACAGCTTAAGTATCTTGATGAAGATAATGCATACAGAAGAAAGTTAGCGGCAATATATGACAGCTTATTATCCGGCAATTCAAATATCAGAATAATTGATGCACCATATAAAGATGAGTGTAGCTATCATATTTACGAAATTGAGGTTAAAGACCGTGAGGGGCTTTTAGCAAAACTGGCTGAGAATGACATCTATGCTGGTGTTCATTATAGAGATAATACAGAATACAGCCTTTATAGTTATGATCACGGCACTTGTCCCAATGCTCACGCAGTGTCCCAGAGAATCATTACACTTCCTCTTCATCTTAATCTCAATGAGGAAGATATAGTAAAAATTGCAGAAATTGTAAATGAATTTTGTAAATAAGAATAATATGCTGGCAAGGAGTTTCATGCAATGAAAAAAATGAAAATTACTGTTGCAGGCACAGGATATGTAGGTCTTTCTATAGCTACGCTTTTAGCTCAGAAGCACTGTGTAACAGCTGTTGATATTATGTCAGAAAAGGTTGACATGATAAACAAGCGCATATCTCCTATTCAAGATGAATATATTGAAAAATATTTTGCGGAAAAGGAGCTTGATCTTACTGCTACTTTAAATGCCGAAGAGGCATATACGGGCGCAGATTTTGTAATTATTGCAGTTCCTACCAATTATGATAGCAAACGTAATTTTTTTGACACATCGGCTGTTGAAAACGTTATTTCTTTGGTACAGAAATATTCTCCCGATACAGTAATGGTTATTAAATCAACAGTACCTGTTGGATATACTGAATCTGTAAGAGAACGCACAAATTCTGATAATATAATTTTCAGTCCTGAATTTTTACGCGAGAGCAAAGCGCTTTATGATAATTTATATCCTAGCAGAATAATTGTTGGTACAGATTTAAGCGATGAGAAACTTACTGAAGCAGCACGTGTTTTTGCAAATTTACTTCAGGAAGGTGCTCTCAAGGAAAATATAGATACGCTTTTTATGGGATTTACTGAGGCGGAAGCTGTAAAACTTTTTGCTAACACTTATCTTGCTTTGCGTGTTTCGTATTTTAATGAGCTGGACACTTACGCTGAGTTAAAGGGGCTTGATACCAGGCAGATTATTGAGGGTGTTTGTCTTGACCCCAGAATAGGTGGCCACTACAATAATCCGTCATTCGGCTATGGTGGTTATTGTCTGCCCAAAGATACAAAGCAGCTTTTAGCAAATTATAATGATGTGCCTGAAAATCTTATAGAAGCTATTGTTGAGAGTAACCGGACAAGAAAAGATTTCATTTCAGGTCGTGTGCTTGAACTTGCTGGCGGATACGGCATAAACAGCACTTATGATTCCGCACTTGAAAAAGAAATTGTTGTAGGTGTTTACAGACTTACAATGAAAAGTAATTCTGATAATTTTCGACAGAGTTCTGTTCAAGGTATAATGAAAAGAGTAAAGGCTAAGGGCGCAACAGTTATCATTTATGAGCCTACCTTAGAAAATGGTACAACTTTTTTTGGCAGTAAAGTAATAAATGACATTGACGAATTTAAGAAATTAAGTAATGTTATAATTGCCAACAGATACGATCCGATTCTTAGCGATGTAAAGGAAAAACTGTATACCAGAGATATTTTCCACAAGGATTAATTTGATTTTCGGTTATAAATTGACAGAAAGAGATGGTAAGTGTATGAAAGTAAATAAAACAGCATTAGATGGAGTATTCATTCTGGAGCCAATAGTTTTTGGAGATAACAGAGGATGGTTTATGGAAAGCTGGTCTAAACGAACCATGGAAGAGTCAGGTCTGTTTTACGATTTTATTCAGGATAATCATTCTTATAGTAGCGTAAAAGGAACTATAAGAGGTCTTCATTTCCAAAACGGGGAGTTCGCTCAAGCAAAACTTGTGCGTTGTATCAAAGGCGCTGTGTTGGATGTGGCTGTAGATATAAGGCGCGGTTCGCCGACATATAAGCAATGGATAGCTGTTGAGCTTTCGGCGGAAAACAAGCGTCAGCTTCTTATACCCAGAGGGTTAGCTCACGGATTTATGACACTTACCGATGAAGTTGAATTCCTTTATCGGGCTGATAACTTTTATAATAAAGAAAGTGAAGGCGCAATACGCTGGAATGATCCTGAAATAGGTGTAAATTGGGGCGTTGAAAACCCTATAGTATCTGAAAAGGATGCGTTAGCACCATTTTTTGATGACAAAAAATTCAGTTATTTCATCTATAGCAAAAGCGAAATGTAAAATCATTTGTTTCAAGAAAATAATAAAAAAGCAGCAGTTTATCTGCTGCTTTTTGTTTTGGCTGATGATTAAAGTGTAGCATTAACAACATTACTGTTTGTCCATGTAGACCAGGCAGAACCATTGTAAGCAATAACAAGGAAGTCATACTTTGTGCCGTTCTTAAGTCCTGTGAAAGTACAGCTTGTAGCCGTGGTAGTCTTTTGTGTCCATGCAGATGTACCGTTAACACGATAGAAAGCTGCATACATTGTAGCACCGCTTACAGCATTCCACTTTACAGTTGCCTGTCCGTTTCCCGGTGTTACCGTGATTGCAGGAGTACCGAATGCACTGCTGCCGCTTCCGACAGGTGTAGCATTAACAATGTTGCTGTTTGTCCATGTAGACCAGGCAGAACCATTGTAAGCAATAACAAGGAAGTCATACTTTGTGCCGTTCTTAAGTCCTGTGAAAGTACAG
>JAGALB010000059.1 GCA_017625405.1 Ruminiclostridium sp.
AAGGACGGAGTGCTTGTTTACGGCGGCGATTTTGATGACAGGGCAAGCGATTACGGCTTCTGCACAAACGGTATTGTTTACGCTGACCGCACATATTCTCCAAAGGTAAGCGAAGCAAAACAGCTTTACTCCAACATCAGAATGAGCATTGAAAACGGCGTGCTTACAATAGAAAACAGAAACCTTTTCGTTGGAACGGACGGATATGTTTTCAGGGTTACACTTGAAAAGGAAGGAAAAATCCTTGCCTTAGAAGAACATTATCTGAACATTTCAGCAGGGGAAAAAGACAGCGTGAAAATCGGTCTTGAAGTTCCCGAAAATGGAGGAGAGTATGTTCTTACAGCTTCCACAGTTCTTGCAGAAGATACAATCTGGGCTGAAAAGGGACACGAGATTTCCTTTGCGCAGGAAATTATCAAAACTCCCGAAGTTGAAGCTGAAAAAATTACTGCAAAGGCTGAAATTGTGTATGGTGACTTCTGTATAGGCGTACACGGCGAAAACTTCTCAATGCAGTTTGACAAGCGTGAGGGCGGAGTAAGCTCGCTGATTTACGACGGAAAAGAATATATTACAAGAGCACCGAAAATCAGCTTTTTCAGAGCGTACACAGATAACGACGCAGGTGCAGGCTACCCTTATGAAAATGCACAGTGGCAGATTGCAGGAAGATGTGCAAAGCTTATGGGATATGACACAAAGGAAAACGCTGACAGCCTTGAAGTAACATTCAAGTTCCTTGCACCCACTGTTCCATCATTTGAATACAAGGTTACATATATCGCATATTTCGATGGCAGACTCGGCGTAAAGGCTGAATATCCAGGGGTTAAGGGACTTTCCGATATGCCTGTGTTTGCAATGGATTTCAAAATGAAGAAGCAGTACGACAAGTTCACATTTTACGGAATGGGTCCTGATGAAAACTATATTGACCGTGACAACGGTGCAAGACTTGGTGTGTATACATCGACAGCAAACGACAACTTCACAAAGTATCTTAACCCCCAGGAATGCGGCAACAGAACAGGCGTGAGATATGTAAATGTATATGAAGAAAACGGAACAGGTCTTAATTTCACAGCAACAGAAAATCCCTTTGAAATGAGTGTTCTTCCATATAACGCATACGAGCTTGTGGGCGCTATGCACCGTGACGAGCTACCTGACCCAACTTACACATGGGTACGCATTGCAGCAAAGCAGATGGGCGTTGGTGGTGATGACAGCTGGGGAGCACCCGTACACAAGGAATTCAAGATAAACAGTGAAGAAGCAATGACTCTGGAATTTACAATTACTTCTCTTTAATTCCGAAAGGAGCATATGTTATGAATATTATCAATACATTACATTTCATTGAAAACAATAAGTTTTCAGATGTATTCAAAGATATTTACGGAACATCTGAAGAAGAAATGAAGTATCAGAAACAACGTTATACAGATGCAGTCAAGAAATTTTCAGAACTTTATCCCGAAAGAAAAGACGTTCGTATATTTTCAGCCTCAGGAAGAACTGAAATCGGTGGAAATCATACCGACCACCAGCACGGCTGCGTGCTGGCGGCGGCTGTAAATCTTGATGCTATCGCCGTTGTTTCCTTTCATCACGATGGACTTATACGAATCAAATCCGAAGGATATGAACCATTCACAGTAAATATCAATGAGGTTTCTGTGAAAGAAGGAAAAACAGGAACAACTGCTATAGTAAGTGGCATCGTGGCAAGATTTATCGATATGGGTGCAAAGATAGACGGATTTGATTTGTATTGCACTTCAGATGTAATCTGTGGAAGCGGAATTTCTTCATCGGCAGCGTTTGAAATCCTGATAGGTACGATAATAGATACCTATTATAATGGTAATAAAGCAGGTTCGGTTGAAATTGCAAAAATCGGACAGTTTGCCGAAAATGTTTATTTCGGCAAGAACAGCGGTCTTATGGACCAGATGGTTTCTTCTGTCGGAGGTCTGGTTTTCATAGATTTTCTTGATACCGAAGAACCGAAAGTTGAAACTTTCAACTTTGATTTCGAAGAATACGGCTACTGCCTGTGCATAACGGATACAAAGAGCAGCCACGCCAATCTGACCGATGACTATTCTGCAATCAGAAATGAGATGGAGAATATCGCAAAGCAGTTCGGTAAATCACATCTGAGATTTGTGAATGAACTTTTATTTTACAATGAAATTCCAAAACTCCGTGAAAATTGTTCCGATAGAGCGATAATCCGTGCAACACATTTCTTCGAGGAAAACAATCGTGCGAAATTCGAAGCTTCTGCTTTAAAAGACGGAAATATGGAATACTTTCTTGAACTTATAAGACAATCAGGGCGTTCTTCTGAAGCATATCTTCAGAATCATTATTCCTGCTCTGACCCTGAAAATCAGGCAATAACCCTTGCGATTATGCTCAGCAGAAGATTCCTTGGTAACAGTGGAGCGGTAAGAGTTCATGGTGGTGGTTTTGCAGGAACAATTCAGGCGTTCGTTCCTATTAATCTTGTTGATGACTATATCAGTGAAATGAACAGAATTTTCGGAGAAAAATCTTGTACAAAAATGAAAATCCGTCCTGTAGGCGGTATAGAAATTACTAAGGAGGAAATGTAATTATGCGTATATTGGTACTTGGTGGAGCAGGCTATATCGGTTCTCATACGGCATCTGAACTTGTAAAAGCAGGTCATGAAGTTGTTATTGCAGATAATCTTGTTACAGGATATCGCAAAGCAATCCCTGAAGGTGCAAAATTCTATGAAGGAGACCTTCGTGACTCGGATTTTCTTGATAATCTTTTTCATCAGGAAAAGATTGACGCTGTAATTCATTTTGCTGCATATTCTCTCGTTGGGGAAAGCGTCACAAATCCGCTTAAATATTATGATAATAACCTCTGTGGCACTAAGGTTCTCCTTGAAGCAATGGTAAAGAATAATGTGGATAAAATAGTATTTTCTTCAACAGCCGCTACATACGGCGAACCCGAGAATATTCCTATTCTTGAAACCGACAGAACCTGTCCGACAAACCCATATGGCGAAACAAAACTTGCTATGGAAAAAATGTTTAAGTGGACAGCAGAGGCTCATGGTCTGAGATATGTTTCACTCCGTTACTTCAATGCCTGTGGCGCCGATGAAAGTGGCGAAATAGGCGAAGCTCACACTCCCGAAAGCCATCTGATTCCGTTGATTTTACAGGTTCCTAACGGAAAAAGAGAAACCATTTCCATTTACGGAACAGATTATGATACTCCTGATGGAACTTGTATCCGCGATTATATTCACGTTACTGATCTTGCTCAGGCTCATATTCTTGCTGTTAAGTATCTTGCAAATGGTGGAAAAAGCGATATTTTCAACCTCGGAAACGGCGTAGGTTATTCAGTTCGTGAAGTTATAGAAACAGCAAGAAAGGTTACTGGTCATCCGATTCCTGCGACCGAAACCCCACGTCGTGCAGGTGACCCCGCAAGACTTGTTGCATCAAGCGAAAAAGCAAAGAAAATCCTTGGCTGGAAACCTGTTCATGACAGCCTTGAAGAAATCATTTCAAGTGCATGGAACTGGCACAAAAATCATCCGAATGGTTATAACGATAAATAGGAGGCGTAAATATGATTTACAATGCCGTACAGAAGTTAATTGACTATGCAGTAAAAAAGGAACTTATTACAAATGACGATATTTATGATGTCCGTAATCAGCTTATGGAAGCTTTGAAGCTTACCGATTGGGAAAGTAATAATACAGAATACACCGATGAACCCATTGACGCAATTCTTGCCCCGATGATTGAATATGCTTGTGAGAAAAATATTATCAACGATACATCGAATTCACGTGATTTATTTGATACAAAGCTTATGGGAATTCTGACTCCTATGCCAAGAGAAGTCGTTGCAGAATTCAATAAGCGTTATGCAACAAATCCCAAAGAAGCTACTGACTGGTATTTTGATTTCAGTAAAAATCTTAATTATGTTCGTGCGGGACGAATCGAGAAGGATCTGAAATGGACTTATGACTGTGAGTACGGCAGACTTGACATTACGATAAATTGCTCAAAGCCCGAAAAAGACCCTCGCGATATCGCAGCGGCAAAATCACAAAAAGCATTATCTTATCCTGAATGCCAGCTTTGTCCTGAAAATGCAGGATTTGCAGGTCATGCAACACATCCTGCAAGACAGAATCTGCGTCCTGTTCCGATTATGGTAAACGGAGAAAAGTGGCAGTTACAGTATTCGCCATATGGTTACTATAATGAACACTGCATATTTTTCAACGAAAAACATATTCCTATGAAAATCGACAGCGAGGTTTTTGAAAAGCTTTTTGATATTACAGATTATCTTCCACACTATGTTGTAGGCTCCAATGCTGATTTGCCGATTGTCGGCGGATCTATACTCAGTCATGAACATTTTCAGGGTGGTAATTATGAATTCACTATGGAAAATGCTCCTCTTGAAACAGAATTTGACTTAAAATCATATCCTGATGTAAAAGCAGGCATTGTAAAATGGCCTATGTCAGTCATCCGTGTATCTTCAAAGAATAGGAAGCAGTTGTCAGAGTGCTGTGCTGATATACTCGAAAAGTGGAGAGCATATACTGACGAAAGTGCATTCGTATTCTCAGAAACAAATGGAGAATCTCACAACACAATTACTCCTATTGCAAGAAAAAAAGAAGAAATTTACGAATGCGATCTTGTGCTCAGAAATAATATCACTACAGAAGAAAGACCGGCAGGCGTTTTCCATCCCAAGCAATCTCTTCATCATATAAAAAGAGAAAATATTGGTCTTATTGAAGTTATGGGACTTGCAGTTCTTCCTGCAAGACTGGCAAAGGAAATGGATCTTCTTAAAACAGTAATGCTAAACGGAGAAAATCTTAATGCATATCCTGAACTTATACAGCATGCGCAGTGGGCAGAAGATATTTTGAAACGTCATCCTGATTTTAATAAAGACAATGCAAAATTGATTATCGAAGATGAAATTGGAAAGGCATTTCTTGAAGTGCTTGAAGATGCAGGTGTGTTCAAAAGAGACACAGAGGGGAAGAAGGCTTTTAAAAAATTTATAGATACTATATAAAAAGAATAAAACACTGCATCAAGCGACAAAACGCCCCTGTTCAATTAAGAACAGGGGCGTCGTTTACTTTATTATCCAACATCAAGACAAACCCTTACGGTCAAGTCTTTCCATTGGTTTTGTCGGAGATAGGCATTATGTGCTTTTCTCCAGTTTTTCGCCATTTCGTATGTGATTTTGAAGTCCCAAACGAGTGCGAATTCAGGTTTGACTACCTTAGCGTAATGCAGCCTGTGCAGTGCCCCACCTTGTGTAGTGTTTTTTATTGCTCCGAAATTTATGAAGCAAATCTGATATGTAAGAGGGCTTTCACCCTCGATTTCAGCGGTAGGATTGGTCTTTCTTCCGCTGACACTGCAAATAACATTGTTTTCCTTTTCATTGGAAAGCTTAACCGTCCATTCAAAGCGGTTGTCGTTAACAGGCTTTACACTGGAAATACATAAGTCAATTATATCTTCCGTTATTGTCGGCTCGGAAAAATCAATTATGGTGTCGAGCTTGCTTTTTATAACATCAAGATTGATTTCAGGTAAAGGCTCGGCTTCGCTTGTTGCAGTAGCTTTCATCTTTTCAAGCTCGGCAATTTCTGCTTCAGCCTTTGCAGTAGAAGCGGCAAAGCTTTCCTTTGTAATCTCTCCGTCGGCTCTCATCTCAACAAGATTTTCACGACGATTTCTGAGCTTTTCAATCTTAATATCAACTTCTGTATCGGAAGTTTTGCTTTCGCTCTGGCTTGCAGTCGCATACATCTTCACCATTTCAAAAGCGTCGAGCACATCTTCTTTTCTGTTCTGCCAGATTTCAGAGAGAACTGTCTTTGCCATAAGGTCAAGCTTCCAGTCGCTTACCATTCTGATGTCGCAGTAGCCTTCGGTATCAAGCCCGTTCTTCTCACGAAAGGATTTGCTGCCGTAGTTGAGCTGGTTATAACACTGGTAGCCATAAGCGGAATCACCACGCTTATTCTTTCTCCACTTATTCTTACGG
>JAGALB010000006.1 GCA_017625405.1 Ruminiclostridium sp.
AAAGGGCTTTTCCTCAGACTCCTTTCCGAAAACTTTTAATTTTAATTTAAGCCTTTGGAAGGGGGTTCGGGGGATAACCTTTCTACAGAAAGGTGTCCCACGATAAATACTTATAAAGCTTCTATATGAGTACCGCTCTTACGTGTATCCGTTTTTTATTCACCGACTTTTGTGTTCTTGCCTACGATGTATGCGACAAATGCACCTACCCCAAGACAGATAACGCCTGCAAGGGTTGCAAGATTAAGTCCGAAGCCTGCGGGGAAAATTACATAGATTGAGCCTGCCACAAGACCGAGAATTGCACTGTAAGTCATAAGACTGTACTTCTTCATAAGCCATGTAATCAGTCTTGCACCGAATACAAGCCCGATTACCGCACCAATACCACAGGGGATAATGATGGCGAAATCAAGGTCCTTGACTGCGCCGATAACGGTTGTGTAAACCCCTAAGGTGAGCATTACGAATGAGCCGCTTACGCCGGGAATAATCATTGCAATAGCCGCAACAAACAGGGCAACCATCATTGTAAGGAAGAAAGGAACGTCCATTTTGTAGCTTACAGAGAGCTCAAAAATTTCGGGATTGATATTTCTGGCGTCATAATTCCAGAAAGTAACAGTATGACTGCTGTGAGGTTCAATAACAGCACCATCTTCGTTAATAATAGCATTATGTTCGTCAATAACATCGGTTGATGTTACACCGAAAAGGCTTAAAACCTTACTTAATGTAGATTCTGAAATGATTACTTTTCCGCCTGTGGTTTGCGTAGCAGCTTTAGGGTCAAGTACACCTTCAACCAAGTCAATTTCCCAGCTGTCAACTACTCTGTCGCTGTCATTGTAAATAGTGATTGAAGTATGGTCTCCGTCAATCGCTGTCTTGAAGGAATAAGGCTCTGTTGAGCCGCTTTCCGCCACTGCAAGACCTACAACCGCCGCAAGACCGATTATAAACGGAACTATACAGGTAGGTCTGAACTTATCCTTGACGGTGGCGTTTCTGATAATCAGCGGAACGCTGCCGATTATAAGACCCATGAAGAACATATTTGTCTGGGTGGGGAAATTTTCAAAAAGCCAGGTTACCACAAAGGCAAAGCCTACTATTCCGAGCACTGCGCCGATTCCGAAAAAGATAAGAAATACGATATTTTTCTTTATTTCTTTAAGATTCAGTGTAAGCGCACCGCAGACCTTGTCATAGCAACCGAAAACAACCAGCATTGTGCCGCCGCTGACGCCCGGGATAACATTGGCTATTCCGAAAACCAGTCCGTAAAGGACTGCCAGAATATTCTGCATTTATTTTTCTCCTTTTACTTTCTTGTGTGCTTTGCAATTTCCGAAGGAAGCTGCGATACAAGAGTGATTACAAGTGCCAGCAGAGGCATCATTACATTGACAGCTTCAAATCCGAGGACATTGTTTACTACGGGAACAAACACCAGCAGCAGGGCAAAGAGGACTGTAATACCTGAAATAAGTCCCGCAAAGGACTGTCCTGCTCTGATTGCGTCGGTAATACTCTTTTCGGAAAGGTTTACCCAGCCTGCAATTATTATGCCGAAAACGAAAATCAGCAGGAAGTTGCTGGCTGACTGAGGCGTGAGCTGTAAAACAGTTTCATCGCTGTTTACGCCGTAGCCTGAAGAAATAAGATAGAATACAGTTTCGGCAAGAATAAGTCCCAGAGCCTGAATAAAAGGTCTGATAAAGAAGCTTTTTCTTATTCTGTTTCTTCCGATAAAGCGTGAGGAACTGATATCGGAACGTAAATCGCTGCTGTTATCAAGAAACATAAGGGATACAGCAGGAACAATAAGAATTCCGATAATGCTGTAAATAACAGGAGTGATTACCTGAGGAACGTCAAGCATGAGGTTGAGGCAGGCAAAAACCGCAAGTGTTGTAAGAGCTGTGATATTCAGGGAAATACAGCGTTTTACATTTCCGTACACCTGGCGTGCAACCTTAAGCACATCAACTATATTTTCAAAATCACCGCTTGAGGTTGTAACCTCGCAGGCTTCGCTGGCTGCCCCTGAACTATCGGCGGTTGTGATACCGATGTCCGCCTGTTCAAGGATATTGCTGTCAATATTCTCGCCGCCGTATGCAACTACGATTTCGCCTGAATCCTGAAGCTTCTTTATAATATCCATTTTCTGGCCGGGAGTTACTCTTGCAAAAATGCCCACGTCGCTAAGGTCAATTCTTTCATCCGATGCAAACTGTTCGCCTGTAACAATACCTTCGTTCTTTATGCCTATCTTACGTGCGATGGAAAGGGCGGTTTCAGGGCTGTCGCCTGTGGTCATGACAACTCTGATGCCTGCCTTCACGCAGGAACGTATAGCATAGGGAATATTATCCTTTGTGGGAGTATCGAAAGCCATGAGTCCGATGAACTTATAGCGGATATTTCTGAGGGATTTCGGGATTTCATCCTCTTCGGAAAGCTGCACGAATGCCACAACAAAGGTTATATAGCCCTGCTTTTCGTATGTGATTTTCTTGTTCTGTACAGTATAAAGCAGGTCGGAAGGAACATCGCAGAGTGAAAGCATTACATCGGGTGAGCCCTTTACGCAGAGGAGTCTTGAGCCGTTTACATTCCAGAGGTTTCCCGAAATGCCCACTGCGCTGTCAAAAGGATATTCCTTGATAAGCTCATTTTCCTGAAGCTCCGCAACATCTGTACCCTTGAAGGTGGCATTGAGGATGATGGCCTGGTCGATATGGTCGGCCGTATGCTTCTTTTCACATGAAAGCACGGATACATTGGTCATCATCTGTTCGTTTGCGGCAAGCTCGTCCGCAAGCTCAAGATGACCCTTGGCAATATCACCCGTCTTATCTATACATATGCAGGTAACTGCGCTCATATGCTCGATTGCGGTAAGATTTTTTACCTGGGCGTTTCTTTCGCTCAGTCTTTTTACACCCTTTATGTAGTAAAGTCTGATAGTCGTTTCAAGCTCTGCGGGAATAAAGCAGAGCGCAAAGGCGATTGCGGGATAGAAGGTGTTATAGATAGTGTTCAGCAGAGGGTTTTCCGCATAAATGTCGATTGCGGTAAAACGGAACAATGCCGAAAAGGCAAGTATAACCGCCGCCGCAATGTTAAGCACCCGGCTTACACGTCTTACGGTCTTTTCCGCAGAGGTGTAGTAAACATCGGTTTCCTCGGCATTGCCGTAGGTTTTGAAAAGCTTTGTATCAACACCTGTGGCGGTGACTCTCGCAGCAAGTCTGCCGCTTACAATCTTTGTGCCTTTATAAATACAGCTTCTCTTCAGCTCTTCATTCAGGCTGTCTGCGCCTGTGATTTTCTGTACAGGCTTGCGGCTTCCTGTAAATACGCTTTCGTCAACTGTAAGGTCGTATATTTCCAGCAGATGTGCGTCCGCAGGAACATTCTCCCCTTCTTCAAGTATGATTATATCATCGGGAACAAGAAGCTCACGGTGAACCTCGCATATCTTACCGTCACGGACAACATTGCAGAAAACCTTTGAGCGCTGTCTTATCCTGATATATTCTTCGTCGCATTTTTTGCCCTTGATGGTTTCAACCGCGACAAAAACCGCAGATAAAACCGCAAGGATAATCCCTGCAACAAGCTCTCCGTACAAAAAGCTCAGCACCGAAGCTGCCACAAGCAGAACGAATTTCAGAGTAAATATAGTTCTGAAGACAGAATAGCCCTTTTCCTTTTCTTCGTGCTTGCTTTCGCTGTTATATCCGTACAGCTTTATATTTTCATTTACCTTGGTGTCGTTAAGACCTATGTATTCATTTTTAAAATCACTTAAAACTGCCAAAATGTACGTCCTTTCCATAATAATTGCCATAATTGCCGGAAAATCATTCTAAAAATGTATTATACCATATTATTTTATAAATTGCAACAGCGTTTTACGTAAATCTCTGCGGGGCGGCACGCCGCCTTGCCCTTCGGGCAAGGCTACATCTGTGCGGCGGCAAAGCCGCCGCACAGATGGCGGTTTGCTTCGCAAACCGCAGGCGTGCCGCCCCGCACCCGTACCGCTGTTTTTACCCCTGAAAACGAAAACCTGCAAAGCCGTGGACTCTGCAGGTTTTTCGTATTTATTTTATGGAAGGATAAACTCCGTATGGTGTCATAAACTGAGTGCCGTTACAAAACGGCTCTGCCAGTAGGGTGCGGTTATATCCGCAGACTTTACCTTTTCGCCGGGATAAGGGGAATAAATCATAGTTCCGCTTCCCGTGTAAATTCCGCCGAAGGAAGCCCTGCCGCCCGGCTCATCGGAAAAGTAAAGTACATCACCCGCTTTGATTTCTTCGATTCCCACGGTCGAGCCCCATTCAAGCTGTCCGCTTATCTGTCTGGGGCAGGCGATATATCCGTTTTCACGAAGAACATAGTATATAAATCCCGAATTGTCGAAGCCTTCGGAGGGTTCATCGCCGCCCTCGGCAAATTCTATACCCATAAGTGCCTCAGCCGTGGCAACAATCCCGTTTGTCTGTGTGCTGTCCGTAATAATCACGGGCGGAGCTGTTGCCGGAACAGTTGTTGTCATCATCTCCTGCGGCGGCGGAACCGTCGCAGGAGAATCCAACGTGGTGGTCTGAGGAGTTTCCGTCTGGGCTTCGGCGTGGTAATCTGACGTAAAAATTATTATAAGCGCCAGCAGTACGAAGACTGCCGCAAAAATATATTTTTTCATTTGATGTTCCGTAAGAAGCTTTGTTTATCTTCTGTTATCATTATATTCCTTTTATGCTCAGAATGCAATAACAAACTGGTTACAATTTTATGTCAATTCGGTTACAAAATCGGCGAAAAGGTTACAATTTGTAACTTTTACACTGTAAGCGTACCGTTCTTTGAAATCTGAAGCAGTAAAATCTGTTCTTCCTGACCTGTTACAGCATTGATATAGACAAGCACATTCTGTCCGCTTTCGCCTGTGCACTGTACTTCATAGCAGAAAATCTCGTTCTGTCCGCCTGAGGGAATAACGCAGAGGTCGGCATCCAGAACACGCAGATTCTTCGATACAAGGCTTATTGCCTTTTCCTCGGAAATTCTGGGGGCAGGCAGGTCACGCACCCTGTGGTTTGTAAGATAACCACGCATATCAAAGGAAAGAATCTCGCCGTTATCAAGGGCAACGCCGATTTTTATAAGGTCGGTGTACATTGTTACATCGTTCTGTTCGGCGGCAAAGTTGATAATGCAGACTCCTCCCTGTATTTCATAATATGTGTCCTCTGCATTCATTATTCCCAGTCTTTCCAGATATTCCCCGGCAATTTCCGTTGCTCTGCCTGCGGTTATCTTCTGCTCGTTTACAGCTCTGCCTGCAAGCATATAGGAGAAATATCCGCCGTTTTTGGTTACCGCAATGGTAAATCTGTCGTTTTCAAACACGTATGACGGCATTTTTCCGCTTTCGTCGCCTGTTCTGCTGAGATTGTCCGCACCTGTGAGCTTTACCGCACGGCGAAGAGCCTCTTCCTCGGAAATTTCCTTTTCACCCTCCAGCATAACGGGATTCTTCTCCATTATATGGTCTGAAAAAGGACCGTCATAAATCAGTGACGGATAGTTGTTGTCCAGGTTTTCAAAATCCTTGAAACCGTCGGTGACGGTTACCTCCTGAGAATCGGGAGCAACCCTGCCGAAAGTGATGTTGCCGTCACGTATTCTTTCTTCCACCTGCCACATGCTTCCGCTTAAATTTACCGCATAATCATACAGCACGGATATGTTTGATTTTTCCTCTTCGGAAAGCTGTCCGCCCGAAGCGCATTTTTCGGCAAGCGCTTTTGAATAATTGCCTACCTGGGATAAAAAGCGGTAAGTCTGTTCTAAATCCAGTTCTTCGATAGGAAGCTGGGAAAGAGCGCTTTTTGCGGTAGCGGCGTCGCTTACCAGCTTTGAGGATAAATCAGACAGCATGCTGATGCTGTTTGTATACATCCCCTTTTCAAGGTTGTTCTTTATGTTGTCAAGGTTAAGAGAAATATCCTCAACAGCTCTCATATAGCTGTACTCCAGATTCCGCTGGGCGGTCCTTGCCTGTCCGTACTGAATGCCCGCAAAAACCGCAAGGGCAGTGACGGAGGCTACGGAAAAGGTTATTACTCTTGCGAAGCTGCGTTTGGTTATAGTCATATAAATCATTCCTTTCTTAAAGTAACCTGAAATTACAGGTACTCATTTAACTATATTTTTGTGCAATTTTTTCTTAATATACTATTTAATATTTTAACAAAATGTGGTATAATATTTATAATTGTGTTTTAAACGCAACAAAATTATGTTTTAAACAGTGTTATAATAGTAAAGGACTGAAAAACTTGATATATCTTGACAACTGTGCCACCACCCGTCCCTGTGACGAAGCAATAAAGGCGGTATGCGAAAATATGTCGGAAAATTTCGGCAACCCTTCCTCTCTCCACAAGGCGGGAATCGAAGCCGAAAAGGTTCTGAAATCTGCAAAAAAGACGATTTTAAATAAGCTGGGTCTTGATGGTGAAATCTATTTCACCTCGGGCGCTACCGAAAGCAACAATACCGCAATTCTCGGTACGGCAAAAGCCTACAAGCATAACGGCCGCAGAATCGTCACCACCGCTATGGAGCACCCCAGCGTTGCCGAGCCCATAAATAAGCTCTGCGAGCAGGGATATACAGCGGTAAGACTTGCGCCGAAGGATTATGAGAATTTTGAACAGGCAATTATAGATGCGGTGGATTCAGATACATATCTTGTAAGCGTTATGTGGGTCAACAACGAAACGGGCTATATTACCGATACGGCGAAAATCTACAACGGCGTAAAGCGCAAGAACCCGAAAACAATCGTCCATGTTGACGCAGTACAGGGCTTCTGCAAGCTTCCCTCAAAAACTCTCAAGGCTGATTTCGTCAGCATTTCTGCACATAAAGTCCACGGCACAAAGGGCGTAGGGGCGCTTTTCGTTGCAAAGGGTATGCGTTTTGAGCCGCTTTTATACGGCGGAGGTCAGCAGAAAAATCTGCGCTCGGGAACTGAGGCGGTAGATCTGATTGCAGGCTTTGAAGCTGCGGTAAAGGCTTATCCCGACTGCCGTGAAAAATACGAAAAGCTTAACACTCTCCTTCAGGAAAGGCTTTCCGCCTATGAAGGAATCACAATAAACAGTTTCAATAATTCAAAGAATATTCTCAATTTCTCCGTAAAGGGAGTAAGAAGCGAGATAATGCTTCATTTTCTCGAAGAAAGCGGAATCTACGTTTCCAGTGGCTCGGCCTGCTCAAAGGGCAAGACAAGCGGAGTGCTTGCCGCCTTCGGCGTCAGCGATGAAAACGCAGACAGCGCTATAAGAGCAAGCTTCTGCCCCGAAACCACGGAAAGCGATATTGAAGCTCTTGCGGAACAGATAGGCAGGGGCATTGAAAGATTCAGAAGATAAGGAGTACATCATGCAGGAAGTAATAATGGTAAAATACGGCGAAATCGCCTTAAAGGGACTCAACAAGCATACCTTTGAAGATATGCTTATCCGCAATATAAAGCGCAGACTCAAGACCTGCGGCGAATTTGACTATTCCCGCCGTCAGTCCACGGTGTATATAAAGCCCCTGAACGAGGATGCAGACATTGACAGCGCAATTGAAAAGCTCAAGTGCATTTTCGGCATTGCCGCTATCCAGCGCAGTGCAGAGCTTCCCAAGAACTGGGACGACATCGTTAAAGAAGGTATGCCCTATCTCAAGGATACCCTTGACTGCGTAAGAACCTTCAAGGTTGACGCAAAGCGCTCCGATAAAGCATTCCCCATGAAGACTCCCGATATTCAGCGTGAGCTTGGCGGTGCTATTCTTTCCGCTTATCCTCACCTGAAGGTGGATGTTCATAACCCCGATGTTACGGTTATCCTTGAAATCCGTGATACCCACGCATTTATCAACGCAGAAAAGCTTCCCGGCCAGGGCGGTATGCCCGTGGGCAGCAGTGGTAATGCGCTTCTTCTCCTTTCAGGCGGTATCGACAGCCCCGTTGCCGCTTATATGATGGCAAAGAGAGGCCTGAATGTTGACGCTATCCATTTCCAGAGCCCTCCCTATACCTCTGAAAGAGCGCTTATGAAGGTTGAAGAGCTTTGCGAAAAGCTTACTCCCTACTGCGGCGATATCCGTTTCTACTGCGTGCCTTTTACAGAAATTCAGGAAGCACTCCGTGACAACTGCCCCGAAGAATATTTCACAATCATCATGAGAAGACTTATGATGAAGATTGCCAACAGAATCTGTGAGCAGAAGGATTACAAGGCACTTATCACAGGCGAATCCGTAGGACAGGTAGCAAGTCAGACAATTATGGCTCTCGCCTGCACCGACAAGGCAAGCGATGTACCTGTTTTCCGTCCCGTTATCGGTATGGACAAGAAGGAAATCGTTGAGATTGCACGCCGTATCGACACCTTTGAAACTTCAATTCTTCCCTATGAGGACTGCTGCACGGTATTCACCCCCAAGCACCCCAAGACAAAGCCTGTTATCAGCGAGGTTGAGGAAGCGGAAGCAGGTTTCGATTTCGGACCGCTTCTTGAAAAGGCGGTAAACGAAATCGTAATCAAGGATTTCAGGGCATAAATGAAAATATTCTGAAAAATACAAGGAAAATTATTACAATATGGTTACAAATCTTGACAAGATTACCGAAAATGTAGTACAATTATTAGAAGGTGTAAATTCCACCGTAGCAACTGCCGAAAGCTGCACGGGAGGACTCCTTTCGGGAACAATCGTTTCCGTTTCGGGAGCGTCCTCGGTTTTCGGATACGGCGTCTGCACCTATGCCAACGAAGCAAAGATGAAGCTGCTGTCCGTAAAGGAGGAAACTCTTGATAAATACGGCGCTGTAAGCACTGAAACCGCAAGGGAAATGGCTGAAGGCATACGCAGACTCAGCAAAGCTGACTACGGCATATCCACCACAGGTATTGCAGGTCCTTCGGGCGGCACACCCGACAAGCCCGTAGGTACGGTATGTATAGGTATTTCCTCGGAAAAGGGAACTTATGCACAGCGTTTCGTGTTTGACGGCGAAATGTTCCGTGAAGCGGGGGACAAGCGCACTGCCATACGGCTGGAAGCGGTTTACACCGCACTGACATTATTAAAGAAGGAAATTGAAAACCACTGACATAAAGAAAGGTGATTTCAGATGAATTATACACAAAGACCAAAGAGCAGAAGAAGTGCAGGCTATAAGCCCGCAAAGGCAGAAAAGCCCTCCAAAACAGAAAAGGCTTCTGAAAAGGAAGAAAAACCTGCCCGAAAAAAGGAGAGCTTCTTCATGAAAATACGGAATGCAATTCTCCCCTGCAAGGGCGACAGCGTTACCGAGTCGGTACGTAAGGTTGTTTTCGATATTGCGGTTGTAGCCCTGATTATCACAGGCGGCTCGCTGATTTCCGACGTTGTGGGACGTGTTATCCAGCAGCAGCAGGATATTGTCATAGCAGATAATTATGATAAATTCAGAAATGAAGAGGATGCAGATACTATTATCGGTCAGCTGGACCTCACCGACGAGGAAAAGGAAACTATTCTCAAGGAACAGCCTCAGATTCTCCCCTTATTCATGGAGTACTACAACAAGAACAAGGACATTGTAGGCTGGATTACAGTAGGCGAGGGCGAAAACAAGATAGTAAACCACCCTGTAATGCAGGCGGCAGACAATGACTATTACCTTACCCACACCTTTGAAAACAAGGAAGACAAGGGCGGCGCAATCTTTGCCGATTACAGAAACGAATTTGAAGCAGGAAAGCTTTCCGGCAACACCGTTCTCTACGGCCACAATATCTGGGACGGTACAATGTTTGCAAAGCTTACCCGTTACTATGACGCAACCCTCGGCGGTTACAGCGATAAGCTGGGCTTCTACAAGGAAAACCCCACTATTATCTTTGATACCCTTTACGAAAAGTCGGAATGGAAGGTTTTCGCCTGCGTTCTGTTCAATACAGATGAAAAGAACGGCGAGGTTTACCCCTACACACAGATTCACGACTTTGAAAATGAAGATTCCTTCAACAGCTTTATCCTTGATATAATGGACAGAAGCGTTCTCTGGACAGACGTTGACCTTACCTACGGCGACAGCATCCTTACTCTTTCCACCTGCTACTACCCTTATGGTCAGAATATCGACACACGCTGCGTAGTTTTCGCAAGAAAGGTCCGTGACGGTGAAAGCCCTGAGGTTGATGTTTCAAAGGCTCAGAGAAATGAAAATCCCCTTATGTTCACATACCAGTATACCGTTCTCGGCGGCAGCTGGAAGGGCAGAACATGGGATACCTCCAAGCTTCTTTCATACTGAGAGGTGACAGCATGAGCTTTGATTCACTTATATTTGACCTTGACGGAACGCTCTGGAACAGCTCCGATACCGTTGCCGAAGCATGGAATGTCGCACTTGAAAAGGCAGGCTATGACGTACGTATAACAGGTGCGGATGTCCTGAAGCAGATGGGAAAGCCTATGGACGCTATCATGCGTGACGCTTTCGGCGAAACAATGACGAAAGAAGAAGCAATGAAGTTCCTTGAGATTCTCTCTGCCGAGGAAATAAACCACATCGAAAAGACAGGGGGCAGGCTTTTCCCTCAGTTGGAAGAAACATTGTCCCTTTTAAAGACAAAATATCGTCTTTTTATTGTAAGTAACTGTCAGAAAGGCTATATCGAAGCTTTTCTGAAAGCGCATAAGCTTTCGCAGTATTTTGAAGGCTTCATGTGCTGGGGCGACACACAGCTCCCCAAGGCAGAAACCAACAAACAGCTTATTGCACGCTATAACCTCGAAAACCCCGTATATATCGGTGATACCGAGGGCGACCATATTTCCGCACAGGGTGCAGGAATACCCTTCTGCTACGCTTCGTACGGCTTTGCGGAGGTAAGCGGCTATGACTATAAGCTGGAGAAATTCTCCGACCTTATTAACATATTTATGGACAAGGCGGAATAACAATGTAAACTAAGAGCACGGCTCTTTAAAAAGAATAAAAAATCAATGAACCCATGAAAGGACAGGAATATCAAAATGGCTAATTTTAAGAAAGTAAGAAAATTTGCCGCTGCACTCTCTGCAATGGCAATTGTACTCAGCATGTCCGCTTGCGGAGAAACAAGCGTTCCCGAAGAATCAGGAGACGGCACAACAACCACAACAGCCGCAGAAGCAGGCGATTCCACAACAAAGGCTACCACAACTGCTCCCGCTATTGTAACAACTACAACAACTACAACAGCTCCTCTCCCCGTTCTTACAGAATATGAAGCAAAGTTTGCTGAAAACGAGGATATCGTAGGCTGGATCAAGCTTGACGCAGCAAACATCAACGACCCCGTTGTACAGGCTGACGATAACAAGTACTACCTCACAAGAGATTTCAACGGAAACGATTATCAGAACGGTTCCTTCTTCGTTGACTACAAGTGCCAGTTCACCACAAGAACAAGACCCGCAAACACAATCATCTACGGTCACAACATGGTAACAGGCCCCAGCTTCGCAAAGATTACACGTTACTATGACGCAAGACTCAACGGCGACTATGCAAACCGTCTTGACTTCTACAAGAACAATCCTACAATCGAATTCAACACAATCTGGGATACAGAGCGCAGCGAATACAAGGTATTTGCTTGTATGTTCGTAAACACAATGGAAGAACACGGCGAAGTATTCAAGTACTACAAGCAGAGAGACATCAAGAACGAAGGCCAGTTCCTTGAATATGTTGCTCAGATCATGGACAGATCCGTATTCTACACAGACGTTGACCTTGAATACGGCGATGAAATCCTTACACTCTCCACCTGCTACTATCCTTTCGGCAAGGCAGTTGATACACGCTGCGTAGTATTCGCAAGACGTGTAAGAGAAGGTGAAGACCCCACAGTCGATACAAGCAAGGCTTACATAAACGACAGTCCCCTCTACTTTGACTACTACTACAAGGTAAACGGCGGAAGCTGGGCAGGCAGAAA
The DNA here is from genome assembly GCA_017625405.1 of Ruminiclostridium sp. Classification (GTDB taxonomy): domain Bacteria; phylum Bacillota; class Clostridia; order Oscillospirales; family Ruminococcaceae; genus Ruminiclostridium_E. The sequence goes on from JAGALB010000006.1 coordinate 12,063, forward strand.
GTGGGATACAACAAAGGTCAAGGGTCTTGACGAATACGTTGCAGCTTACCCTGACAGCAAGGCAGCAGCTCCCAAGATGTAATCGCCCGTTTTTCTTATAGAAAGGTTTTCAGCAGATGTCCGAAAATAAAACAAAAAAGAATGTACGACTCCGCCCCAGGAGAAAAAAGAAGATGAACGGCTTTGAAAGCTTCATCAGCGGAATTCTTCCCTGGAAGGGCGATCCGCCCGGCGAAATCGTACGTAAAATAGTGTTCCTTGTGGCAATTGTTGTACTTATAGTTGCCGGCTGCCTTATGCTCAGATTCTATGTGTTCCGTGAAAACGAGAACAACAAGGACGCACAGTACTGGGCAGACCAGAAGGAGCAGAACGCTTCAGATGAGGTAATTACCGTAATTCTGAAGGATGATTCCGATAAGGATAACTCTTCCGAGGACAAGGAAACCGAGGAAGTTGAAGTACTTGCGGAATATATGCCCTATTATGAACAGAACAATGATTTCGTTGGCTGGATTTCCATGTACCCCTACATCCAGTATCCGGTTGTTCAGTCCGATGATAACGAGTATTACTTAAAGCACAACTTTGAGGGCGGCTACAACGAAAACGGAACAATCTTCGCCGATTATCAGGGTAAGATTTCCGCTACCGAAATGCCCCATAATACTCTTCTCTACGGTCATAACCTTATTACAAACAATTTCTTCCAGCCCCTTTCCAATTTCAGGAAGGAAGGAATAAGCTTCTTAAAGGACAACTACATTCTTGAATTTGATACCCTCTACGAGCGTAATCAGTACAAGATTTTCTCCGTTTTTCTTACAAACACCAAGACCGAGCACGGCGAAGTGTTCAACTACTGGAACCAGGTTTATTTCAGTTCCAAGTCCGAATTCAACAACTTCGTTGCCGAATGTCTTGACAGAAGCTATTTCTACACAGGCGTGGATTTACAGTACGGTGACGAGCTTCTCACCCTTTCCACCTGCGATTTCTCCATGTTCTCCGATATGAGACTTGTAGTTGTTGCAAGAAAGGTAAGAAAAGACGAGAGCATCTCCATGGATACGTCCGCATTTATCGACAACACAGGCTTCGATGATGACGGAAATGTAAAACGTAAGATGTTCGAAGCATATTACACCACCTATGGCTGCGAATGGGCAGGCAGACAGTGGGATAAATCCTGGATAAAGGATTTTGAAGGCTGATTTTTCATGAAAGGAGGCGGTTTTTATGGGTAAAGGGTCAATCGCCAAAATTGCGGCAGCGCTTGCTATCATAAGCGTCTATATATACCTTTTCGGAATTGTGGGCACTATCGACAGCCTTGATTCAAACCTTGCCGAGCAGGTTACCACCGATACGGCAGAGACCTTTGAAACAACAGAACCGCCTGATGATGATGCGGTCCCCGTTATTGCAACAACAACCTCTGTTTCACGCACGGAAAGAGTTGTCTACACCTACTCCACAGAGCTTAATGTTGCCAACGGCAAAAAGCCCTCCCTTGCGGATTATACCGCAACAGAGCCCATCCTTGTAATTACTCAGGAAGTGACCGCCCCTGCGGCGTCAACCACAACAACTCCTGATTTTCAGCTTAACGAGGAGGATGTTGACTATACAACACCTCCGAAAACCACTACCGCTGCGGCAACCACTACCACAACAACCGCCGCAACAACAGTGCTTACTCCCGCTTCAACATCAATTGTAACGCTCCCCACCACAACTGAGGCGCCTGTTACAACAACTACAACCGAAGCACAGACTACAACCACTACAACCACAGAGTGGATTACCACAACCACAACAACTGAGGCAACCACCACAACGGAAGCTACAACAACCACAGAAGCGACTACCACGACGGAAGCTACAACTACGACAGAGGCTACAACAACAACCGAGGCAACCACCACAACGGAAGCCACAACAACTCTTCCCGAAACAAATATCGCAGGCGAAACCCTTACAGTAAACGCAGGCGGTACAATTGTTACGGATACAGCTGTAAATATTGTTGCAAAGGCCGTTATGGCGGAAGTCGGCGACAGCTTCAGCGAAGAAGCAATCAAAGCGCAGGCAATTGCCGCTTACACCTACATAAAGTACTACAACCAGAACAATCAGAACGCATACGTTGTCTTCAAAACCCCCAGCGATAAGGTTACACGCTGTGTAAAAGAGGTTATCGGAAAGGGTATTTACTACAACGGAAGCCTGATTCAGGCGGTTTATTGTGCATCTTCCGCAGGCTCAACCGCTTCATCTGTAAACGTGTGGGGTGTTGATTACCCGTATCTGAGAAGTGTATCAACCGAGTTTGACGCACTTTACGACATAAACTACGGCAGAAAGGCGACCTTCTCCTCTGCCGAAATCAAGAACTATGTTCTTGACAATACAGGTATCGCTCTCAGCGGCGACCCTTCAACATGGTTTGCTATAACCTCAAGAATTGACGGTAATTTTGTCGGCAGCATGACTATCGGCGGACAGGAAACCTATTATAACGGCTCAAAGAGCGTTAAAATAACCGGCAGAGTATTCCGTGAAAGCATTCTCGAATACAATATCCGTTCCGCAAGCTTTGATATAGTTTATGACGCATCTACCGACAATTTCGTAATCACGACCTATGGTTACGGTCACTGCGTCGGTATGAGCCAGCACGGCGCAAACATTCTCGCAACACAGCACGGCTATAATTACGAACAGATTTTACAGTTCTTCTATCAGGGCGTTTCGATTTATTAAAAACTGTTGACAAATTATTACAGCTGTGTTATAATAACTGACGTACAAGGGGAGCTGATATTTCGGCTGAGAGGAAGCGGATTAACGCTTCGACCTTACCTGATGCAGATAATGCTGCCGTAGGGAATGGACGAATGAATATGTATTTCATGACAGTCTCTTTTTTGTGCAAAAAAGAGACTGTTTTTCTGTGTCAGGAAACATCTCTGAATACATATGACACAGAAAGGAAAATATGGAACGAACAAAAAACACAAAGGTAGAACGGCTTGTTACCAGCGCCGTATTTATCGCACTTGCCGTAGTGCTGAGCTTCATCAAGGTCTATAAGCTCCCTCTGGGCGGCTCAATCACTCTGCTTTCAATGCTGCCCGTCTGCCTGCTGTCCCTTAAATACGGGGTTAAATGGGGCTTTGTCTGCTCTTTCCTTTACGGGGCAATCCAGCTTGCGGTTGCTCTGGGCGAGGTTATGAGCTGGGGAATGGATGTGAGAATGTGGATAGGCTGTATCGTCTTCGACTATCTCTTAGCTTTCGGTATTTTAGGTCTTTCGGGAATATTCAGAAACAAGAAAATGCCCCTTATGCTGACAGGCGTCGGGCTTTCGCTGGTGCTGCGCTTTGTAAGCCACTTTATTTCGGGCGCTATCTTCTTCGACATCTGGATGCCCGAGGAATTCAGTAACCCCTACCTTTATTCGCTGGTTTATAACGGCTCCTATATGCTGCCCGAAACGGTTTTCACCCTTATCGGTGCAGGCATCATATTCGGCGTGCCCGTTATACGCAGAATGATACGAGAATGACAAAAACCGCAGTATCTGCCGATACTGCGGTTTTTTATCATTCACAGAGTACGGTTACCTTCGCATCTCTGTCCTCTCCGTTATCGCCTTTTCTGGCGTAGACATACACCTCTAAAACGCCCTGTCCCTCGGTTACTGTAAAGGATGAGCCGTCTTCGGCTACGGAAATTCCCAGTCTGTCGCCCGACTCCCAGCACGCGGCGCTGATGAATGTGCCGTGTGACCTTTCTACAAGCGCAAGTTCATCAACGGTTACAACCTGACCTGCGGTTATTTTAACGCCCTCGTAAGGTGTTATTTTCGGAGTTCCCTCCATGTATGTGTACAATCCCCAGCCAAGAGAAATTGTAACATATAGCGCTAGTATGATAAGAAATAAGCCTATAACTCTTAAAATGCTGAATTTCTTTTTCATTTTTGTTCTCCTTTAATTACATTGCAGGGAAGCTGAAATACGCAAAACCGTCATAATCTTCTGCGTATTTTTCAATTTCAGTAAGCGTCCTGCGCGCATCAAGCGAAAACGATAAATCAGGCGAATCAAGCAGTCGCTCAATGTGTCTTACCGCAGGTGTTCCCAGGTCTTCCAGCACGCCGAAATCAACTGTATCCAGCTTGCCCGTTTCGTAGGCGGTAACGTTGTAGTCGGCTATCATTCCGTCGATATTGCCGAAGCAGAGAATACCCATCATAACCGCAAATGCGGCAAAGGCGGTTTTCCAGAACTTAATACCTGTAAACTGGGATATGATAATCAGCACGAAAACAATTGCCAGCAGAATCATAAACCAGGAGGTGTAAACTCTCAGAGGAGTCATACCCATTTCGTTTATATAAAGCGCCATTTTGCTTATTGCCGAGGCAATAAGGAACAGGGTAAACACGGATATTGCGGTGGTGTAGACTTTAAGGGTGGTTGTCTTGCTGTCATTTTCGCCACGCTTCATAAAGCACTGAAGCACCATGATGATAAACAGATTTATAACCGCTACGGCGCAAAGCTCGAAGAAGCCCTGTCTTGCATATTCCGAATAGCTGAAGCCTTCGGGCAGCACACCTGTAAAGGCAGCGGTAAAATATCTGAACTGCATTACGATATAGATAACGTAGAAAATACAGACAGGTGTAACAGCGGGATAACCCAGGGCACCGGGGATAATACGGAGCCTGCTTTTGTCGGAGTATCCCGGTGCCACAGGCTCGGCGGCAGAGGATAATGCGCCGAAAAGGTACATCCATACAATGAAAGCAAAAGCGAACTCGATGATATACTTCATTTCAAAGTCGGGAAGACTTCTGAAGCAGTTTTCTATAAGGTCGCCAAAGCTGTCGTCGCTCATGGAAAGCAGCGCAAGCACAAAAATCGTAACAGGTAAGGCAAGAAAAATTCCCGCAATTGCAAGGAAGACATTTTTTCCTGCCTTTTTGTTTTTAAGCAGCTTTCCTGCAGCCTTAGGGCCGTCACCGAAGCAGGAAAAGGGCTGCAAAAAAACGGATTTCAGCAGGTCGTATACAAAATCACCGCCGAAAGGCTCAGCACCGCTTAGGGTGATGCCCAGATACATATAAAGCAGAATCGTGAAAAGCGACGCAAGAATGTTTATAAAAATGTTAGCACAGAAAAGAGGGGTAAAGCAGAAGAATATCGCTATACCAAATGTTATAATCTGCATACGGTTTACAGGGATATTCTTTGTTTTTACGAATACTGCACCCGTAATTCCGAAAAGAAGCCACATTATTCCGCCCCATAAGCCGCCTGCATATTCACAGACAAAATGAGTGAACATAAGCCCCAGAACAAAACAAATAAGGCTTATGACTGCGTCAGACATGGTAAATTCACGCTTATACGCATGCTGTACAGGAGGCTGTGGAGGGTAAACAGGGGGCGGAGGAGCTGTCTGCGGTGTGCTTATATTTTCCATAACATAATTTCCTCTCTTTCTTTATTCGCAGGGTGTGCCGCTGGGGTCAAATTCAAGTATATCCCCCGGCTGGCAGTCAAGCACCTCGCAGATTTTTTCAAGGGTTGAAAAACGGATTGCTTTAGCCTTTCCCGTTTTGAGAACCGACAGATTTGCGGCGGTTATTCCTATTTTTTCGGCAAGCTCGTTGGAAGAAATCTTCCGCTTTGCCATCATTACATCAAGATTAATTACAATTTTCATGCCGCACCTCTCATATTGTAAAGTCGTTTTCTTCACGGATTGCCACTGCGTGTTCAAAAACGTTCTTTATAACTCTCAGAATAAGCCCCATGAAAGCACAGGCAATAACGATTATAAGCGCAAAGGGCTTTAAGGTTGTGAAATAAACGAAAACCAGAGCTTCCGCAAAGCAGCAGTATGAAATAATGCGTAAAAGCTTTACGTTTGCACTGATAAAGGGCTGGTCAACTATAATGTTCTTGAGCAGCTTGTCAAGGCATATAAGTGCAACCACCGCCGCAGGCACAGCACAGTACAGGGTTATGAGCAGCGGGACATATACCGAAGGGTCACCCTTTGCCATAATCATTCTGTCATAGTGCTCCACCATATAGGGCGCCATTACGCAGCACACCGCCGCAAGTACATAAACTATCTTGATAAGTATTGAAGTGAGTATTGCAGATTCATTTTTTCTCATGGTTAAATTTTCCTTTCGTGTGGTTGTTGACATTATATTATCACACAATTTATCAATTGTCAATAGTTTTTTATCGTTTTTCGATAATTTTTTACTGATTTGCAAAAATCTATTGCAAATCAGCGCCATATGCTATATAATTGTAACAGAATATAACGGAGGTTTTCCTATGAAAAATGTAATTTTGGCAGGCTTTGACGGTAAAAACAATCCTGCACGCATGATAACAGAAAAAGTAAAAGCAGACTGCACAAAGCTGATTTTGCCCAATGACAAGGAAAAATCCGCAGAGCTTCTGCTGAAAACTATAAAGGAAAAGGACGCCGTTTGTGTGGTTATGCTGGGGCAGAAGCCTGTTATAAGGCAGAAGATAGCGGTTGAGCCTACGGCAGAAAGAAACGGAAATATCCTCCATACTCCCCTTGACTGCACCGTAACCGTTCAGAAAATCAGGGAAAACGGCTGTAAGGCATATATTTCAAAGGGCTGCGGTACATCGCTATGCAACCACATATATTACGAATGCCTTGAAAACGGTACAAGCTGCATCTTTCTCCATGTGCCCACCTGTGACAATATCACCGATATGAATGCGGTCACAAAGGCTGTCGGCGGCTTTCTGAATGAGCTTGGAAGCGTGCCCTGCGTTTTGTAAAATTTCTGTTGACATACTTTTTATTGTGTGGTACAATGATAAAAACTTTTTAAATAAAACGGGAAAGGAAATGTGAATCGCTATGAAAAAACTGCTTGCTCTGGTTATGTCATCCTTATTTGTTCTGACTGCATGCACAGGCGAAGGGAACAGCAAGGTTTCCGAAACACAGACAACAACTGTTACAACAACCGTTACCACAAAAGCCGAAACAACAACCACCACTGCTGCGCCTGAACCGCCCATGACAGTGCTGCAGGTTGAAGATATGACAGTAAAAATTGACCCTGCCGTATGGGAAACGTTTGAAGAATATGTCGAAAGAATGGAGAAAAACGGCACTCCTGTTGATCCGGAAGACAGAAAGGATATGGAAAGCGGCGAATACGGCCGTGTGTTTGTGCACGGTGATGCTGACTGGCTTCTCACGATTGATACTTTCGTTATGGAAGACAGGGAGCTTGAAGGCTTTGCCACAAGAGAAGAATACGAAGAATTTGCAGAATCACGGGAAGGCAAGGGCATAAATTTCACATCAGAAATAAGAGAGAAAAACGGTCTGCTGTTCCTGGATTGTATCTCATCTGACGGAGGTTCGTATTATACGCAGATCAGCAGCATAATTAAAGACAATACTCATTATTTGTTTATTTTCGCCGGTTTTGAAAAGAAAACCGAAAGAGAATACCTGTATGACATTATAGAAAACCTCTCCTTTGAATAAAATCAAAGCACCGTTCAGGATCAAATCCTGAACGGTGCTGTTTGTTGTATAATGAGTTTTTCTGCCGTTTTGCCTTGCCCGACAAACCGCTTTTTTGTAAAAGGCAGGAATTGGCAGAGGCGGCACGCCTCATGTATAAACCAATTACCACCATTTGTGCCCCCTGCCGTTTCGCCTGCTTCGGTAAAGCAGAGCTTTTTAAAAGGCAGGAACTGCCCGAGGCGGCACGCCTCAGGCGTAGATTGAAGCGCAGTATTTTTCTGCCTGAACATTCCACATTTCGGCATATGTTCCGTTGTTTGCAAGTAGCTGGGTATGGGTTCCGCTTTCGGCAATACTGCCGTTTTCAAGCAGAATTATTCTGTCTGCGTCCTTTGTGGTGGAAAGACGGTGCGAAATCAGGATAACCGCCTGATTTTCCGCATTCTGAAGCATACTCTTGTTGAGTCTGTATTCTGCGATGGGGTCAAGTGCGCTTGACGGCTCGTCAAGAATCGCAATAGGCATATCCCGCATGAACATACGTGCAATTGCCGCTTTCTGACCTTCACCGCCTGAAAGCATTGTGCCTTCCTCGGAAAATTCCTTTGTAAGCTCGGTGTCAATGCCATTTTCAAGAGCACTCAGCTTGCTGCCGAAATCCGCACGTTTAAGGGCTTCGATAACCTTTCCGCTGTCGCTTTCCGTAACGAAATCCGTTTTTACGTTTTCCGCAAGAGTTGCGCCGTAAATCTGGAAATCCTGGAACACCGCACCGATTTTTTCACGGTAAGCCTTTGTATTCAGCCTGCGGATATCTACACCGCCGAAAAGGATTGCTCCGTCGGTAACATCATAAAGACGCATAATCAGCTTTATCAGCGTGGATTTTCCTGCGCCGTTTTCGCCTACAAGAGCAAGCTTTTCGCCCTTGCGGATTGTCATGCTGACATTTTTCAGCACGTACTTTTCGCTGTCCTTGTATTTAAAGCTTACATCACGCAGCTCAAGGGTGCAATCATCTTCGGGGACGGGAACTTCACCCTCGCAGCCCTCAATATTCACTTCATATTCCATAAAACGGCGGAATTTTTCTGCGTACTGTCCCACAACCTGGAAATCAACCAGCGCATAGTTCATCTGGTCAAGGTGGCTCTTTATGCCGTTGGTTGCGTTTTTAAGAGAAGCTACTTCGCCCAGCTGAATCGTCTTTTTCTCGATTGCAAGGTATGCAAGATATACGGGAACAGCATAGAACTGGCAGAGAGTGAATACCGTTATCCAGTTTATAAGAGTAGGGGCAAGGATTTTCAGAGAATATCCCAGCGCCATTTTCCGTTCTTCGGCAATTGCCTCGTCGTACTGCTCCATAAGCGCTTCTTCAATGCCTGTCAGCTTGATCTCCTTTGCGTATTCGGGCTGATAGAATACACGCTTCGAGTAATCCGCCTTTCTGCCGATACGCTGTTTTTCAAGGTTATATTCATATTCCAGCTTTGTGATGATAAAACGGGTTATAATGTTTACTATAAAGCCGATAACAGGGAAAATCATAACAACCGCATTTACAGTAAGAATCATCGTTCCCGCAACAATCATCGCCACAATATGGGAAACTATGTTGGCAACGCTCATAATGGCTTTCTGGCACATTTCCTCAGACTGGGATGCGGCGATGACAAAATCATCGTAATATTCGGGAATATCATAGCATCGTAAATCCATTTTCTGTGCCTTAGCCATAAGCTCACGCTGGATTTTTCCCTGAAAGCCTATCATTTTTGTCCAGAAATAGTTTTCAAGGATTCTGAACATTACCAGTCGGAAAGCATACAGCACAAACATCACCGCAAGTACCCTGACTACACTCAGAATATCAGCGGTAGTTGTAAAAATGTTGATGATTTCCATAAGGAGAAAGGTGTCGATAAATGCGCCGATGCCCATAAAAACACATCTGCTGACAATGTATGACAGCGCCATTTTCTTGTCGTGACGGAAGGCGTATTTCAGTACGTAAAAAACGTTTGAAATCAGTCTTGACATTTTGATTTTATCTTTTTTATTTTCGTTCTTTACACTCATGCCGTCACCTCCTCTGCAAGATAATTCTGCGCCTGCAGCTTCCACATTTCGGCATATTTGCCGTTCAGCGCCATTAATTCAGCGTGGCTGCCCTGCTCGATAACCGTGCCGTGTTCAAACATATAGATGCGGTCTGCATCACGGGTTGCGGAAAGACGGTGGGAAATGAATATTACCGTTTCGCCGTCGGTTGCAGTCAGCATATTCTTATACATATTGTATTCGGCAATAGGGTCAAGAGCTGAGCTTGGCTCGTCAAGGATTACAATATCAGGCTTTCTGGCAAAAACTCGTGCGATAGCAATTTTCTGCGCTTCGCCGCCTGAAAGACCCATGCCGTTTTCGTCAAATTCCTTGGTAACCATTGTGTCAATGCCCTTTTCAAGGCTGTCAAGCTTGTCGCCGAACTGCGCCTTTCTGAGAGAATCCTCAACCAGAGCACGCTCCTCGTCGTTCTTAGGCTTTCGCATAAGGACATTGTGGGAAAGGGGCAGGGCAAATACCTGTAAATCCTGGAACACCGTGCCGAAACGGCGGTGAAGGGATTTCGGCTCGTATTTTGCGGTGTCTTCACCGCTTATTCTTATGCTGCCCTCTGTGGGATTATAAAGCCCCATAATCAGCTTTACAAGGGTTGTCTTGCCTGCACCGTTATGACCGACAACGGCAATCTTCTCTCCCTTTCTGATGCTTATGTTCACATCATGGAGGGTAGGCTTGTCAGCACCCTCATAGGTGAAGCTCATACCGCTTATTTCAATATCGGAAAGATTCTTCGCCTTAATAAGGCTGTCGGCGCTTACCTTTGGCTCATAGGAAAGGAAATCACGGAGATTTGATACAAACGCACTTTCCTTTGCAAGAGCAACCACCAGCTCAGCAACATCGGATGTGCGCCACGAAAGTGTGGAAAGCGCAGGTATCATAGCGATATATGCGGCTGTGGGTGCTTCCCCCTCGCTGAGCACAAAGGCTATATAAAGATAGGGGAGAATAGTTGACAGGATGTTGTACAGAATCCATTTCATCGGCTCGATAACACAGAGCTTTCTGCGGATTTTCCGTGTATTCTCCTCCATTTCCTCGTATGCCTTTTCGTGGCGGGAAAGAAGAAGCCTGCCGATACCGAACAATCGTAATTCCGACGCATATTTCTTCTCGTAGAATACTCGTTTTGCGTAGCTGCCGATACGTCCGTCACGGGTATTTTCCATATCGAGGGAGTAGTATAAATCGCCCTCTTTTTTGCCGAATATCATAGAAACCGCAACCATCGGCACAATGAACAGAAGCAGTATCGGGTCAACATCCGCCACAATTATTGTCGCCGCAATTACAGAAGCGACGCCCGCTACAAGATAAGCGGAAAAATAGAGGATGTTGTTGCCTCTCCACTGGCATTCGTTCAGCGCACGGGTGTATTTGTCGTAGAAGTCGGGGCGCTCAAATTCGGAATACTCCATTGAAATTGATTTGCGTATAACACGCTTGTAGAAATCCTGATACATCTTCGGCAGGAACTGCTTTTCGCAGAGCTGATGGATTGCCGCTGTGATATGTATGCAGATATGTCCGATACACATTGCTCCCACAAAGGAGGCAAGGGCTGTAAAGGGTGTTTTGTTTTCAATTGCAACATATATCCACTCTGTAAGATACACAGAAAATATTGTCCAGAACACGTTTTCGTTGAATTCCTTGATGAACGTGTAGATGACATAGCCCTTACTGCCACGCCACAATATTTTCAGCATATACAAAACATTCGACAGAGAGGAATGCTTTGGTTTTTCTTTTTTCTCTTTCATTTTATCTCTCCTTTTCATTTGTTATTTCACATCAATCCAGTATCGTTGCTCAGTTACACCGTCAACTATAACCTCATTTTCCAACACACCGCCGTTATTGATAATGCTTTTAGCAGATCCGATATTATCCTTGTCGCATACCATAAGTGCTCTTTCTATGCCAAGTTTTTTGCATTCTTCAAGTGCAAGACCTATCATAGCCGTTGCAACCCCTTTTCTTCTTTCTGAAGGCACTACACCGTCGCCGATATGACCGCCGTTAAGTAAAAGTGATTCATTTATGAAATGTCTTATGTTGACAGCTCCTACCACAATATTTCTGTCTGTATCAAGGCAGAAAAAAGTAGAATCAGGCACCAGACCGCCGCTTGCATCCTTTATTTCCAGATTTTCGCAATAATATTCAAAATCGTGATAATCAATTCTGCGGATAGAATAGGGTATTATTTTTTCGCCCGTGCCGTACCATTCATCCAGCATATCTGAAATCTGCCTTTTGTATTCAGGGCTTGCCTTTATCAGTTTTAAATTCAATTATAAATTCCCTCCTTCTTCTCTGTAAAAACAAAAAGCGTGCATTTCATACAGAAATGCACGCTTGAATGCTTATAACAACGCATTAAAAAATAATGCGGGCGGCGGCAGACAAGTGTTCATTTCCTGATATGAATGTAGCTGATGTGTAATGAGTGTGCTTAAACATATTATCTGCCTCCTTTCAAAAAAATTATGTGCTTAGTATATCACTATGTCCTGAATTTGTCAAGCATTTCCGTGAAATTTTTGATTTTAACAAATCAGCTCCTTAGCGGAGTGCAGCCTGTGCGGGTGACTCAATATGGACGCACTTTCACCCAGCCGTATCACAGCGCAGTTCTCATCAGGTTCAGCGGTGCTGTATTTGTTATCTTCGCTGGGGTTAATTGTAACATTCCAAGTATATTTCCGATTATCCGCAACGACAGAACGGATATGCTCATTAAGTCTGTCCCTCTGAAAGATAGGGGAGGAACTTTCAAGCATTCTGCCAAGTTGTTTTGCTACTGCAGATATTTCTGAAATGCAACCATTCATAATACTTTCCTGCTCGCTCTGCCGTTCTCTCTGTTCGCAGAGCTTTTTTATTTCCTCGTTATATTCCGCTTTCATAACCACAAATTCATCTCTTGTGATATTCCCGTCGGCAAACATAGTAATCAGACTTTTCTTTCGTTCTTCGACTTTATCAATCTGACTTTCAATGAAAATAACGCTTTCGGAACAGTTCTGCTTTGATGCAGCCTTGTAATAATCACATATGCTGTCAAGAGTTTCGAGAAGCTCTTTTCTTTTGCTTTGCCATACCGACTGTAACAAAAGCTCTGCCATCATATCCATTTTCCATTGAGTGATTGAAGCTTCGTTGCAAAATCCGTCTCCGTCCTTATGCTCCGTTGCCTTTCCATTATTCACTTGATTGTAGCAGACATAATTGTAGGTGATATTGCCGTCTTTATCCTTGTGATAACGATTTTTGCGGAAAGAAGAACCACATGCACAGCGCAGTTTCTGCACCCATAAATCCGTTGAAATACGGTTGCTTTTCTTTACGGTTTCGCCGTTCTGAACAAGAGTACTTTTGCGTTTGGAATTTAATATCTTGTTGCACTTTTCCCATTGCTCCTCGGAAATAATCGGCTCAAAATCGCCCTTGACATATACATAACTGCTCCTGTCAAGATTGTGAATACGCTTTTGCTCCAGATAATTGTTGACGTGAGATTTGTTATAACAGATACAGCCCTTATATGTAGCGTTTTTCAGAACTCGGCTCACATTACTGCAAGTCCATTTTGTTGTTCCTGTTGCAGTAAGCCTGCCTTGCTCACGAAGAATTTTTGCAATCTTCATTGTGCCGTGTCCTTGTTCGTAAAGGTCAAAGATAGTCCGCACCGTTTCAGATTGCTCAGGGTCTATGACATAAGTTCCGTCAACTCGATTGTATCCGAGAATGTTTCCGCTTCCGTAAAGAGTTTTGTTCTCTCGACTGATACGCTGACCTGCACGGACACGCTCGGAAACCTTTCGGCTTTCCTCTTGTGCAAGCGTTGCCATAATCGTCAGTCGTAATTCTCCATCACCGTCCATCGTCCAGATATTATCGTCAACGAAGAAAACCTCAATGTCAAGATTTTTCAAAGCACGAGTGTGGGTGAGAGTGTCAACTGTATTTCGTGCGAAACGGCAGACTTCACGTGTTACAATCAAATCAAATTTTTTCATTTCAGCATCGGCAATCATTTTCATAAACGCAGGTCGCTTCTTTGCTTGCGTTCCCGTGATGCCCTCGTCGATGTATTTATCGACAACTTGCCAGTTCGGATAACGCTTTGCAATATCCTCATACCACTGCATTTGATTTTCCAAAGCAGAGAGCTGAGCCTCGTGTTCTGTTGAAACTCGTCCATAGAAAACGACTTTTCTTGGTCTGTTTCTGTCGAGAGAATTATAGTTCAGATTTAACATCTCGTACTCCTTTCACCAATATTTCTGTCTTGAACTCAGGAAATTCGTTTTTAACGATGTTGTCAAAAGTCTCCTGATTTATCAATCCATTTTTCAAAAGAACTTTAACTGCCACAAATTCAGCATAACGTGATTCGACTTGTGGATTATTCTTTTCGTTTTCCATATTTTTATCCTCCTTAAGCGCATTTGGTTTTAGCGCTTTAAAGCATTATATCTTATGGAAGGAGATTTGTCAAGACCATTATGGACTTACGCAGATTTTTCAGAAAATCATTCAAGGGGTTTGGGTTCTCCCAACAAGTTTTTTTGTATTTGTCGGCACACGGATTTTCTTTGAAAAAGAGGGAGTGTGGCCACAAATACTATGCTTGCTGTCAACGAAGTGGCAGGAAGCATAGTTTACAAAAAACGGACTGTGTCTATACACAGGCGATACTTGCTCTCATCAGAAAATGAAAAAGAGCAAGTCGCAAAATTGACGCAGTGTATAGACAAGTCATATGCTTGCTGTCTACTGAGTTTGAAAAAACAAATGATTAACCTTTTCAAGAAAACTTCGCAGAACGCACATACCATCGGTGATGGTATATAAGTGCGCCCTTGTCTGTCGCAATGGAAAAATGAAGCTTGTTCAGTCTGAAAAAAATTCATCTGAACTCAAAAAGGTATGTACGTACGTACACACCTTTTTCACTTGGAATGAAAATTTTTATTCTCAGGCTGAGAAAAAGATAACCACCCGACTTGTCGTTTGTGCTGACAGTCGAGTGGTTATGTTAATTCGGGGCAACACAGGGAACGTTACCAATGCTCCACAACATTATACATCTCTTTCAAAGGATAGAAAAGGAGTCGTTTGAGCATCATTTCAGGCAATGTACCTGATTCAATGCGTTATCTGAGGAAAACTCGGCAATACTGTTTTGGATTTTCTTTAAGAACTTTTACTTACCGTCATCTTCTTTGTCAATCTCTTTTAACAATGCAACAAGACGTGCTTTGATGTTTTCGTATTCAGTATTAAGCTGTTGCTTTGCGATTTCAGTAATTAAAGAAGTATGTCCCACAGCATCTCTTACAGGTTTATAAACCGATGCAGACCTGCTTAATCCAGCAATTTTGGGTGAATTATCAGGCACTTTATCTATTAGATTGGCTAAATATGACATATCAAGATAATACAAATCACCCAAGTTTCTTCGCACATCATAACTTATATTGGCAGAGCCTTTGTTTCTCTCTTCGTTTTTTCTACATCTTTCTGCTTCTTCTTGAGCTGACGGAGTAACAGGTAACTGTGTGTGTTCTACATAGTGTCTCAATAAATTTTCAGCTACAAAACACTCTGTGTATGAAGGAATATTAAATTGAGCTTCTTCGGATAATTCCTTAACCCACTCGTCTACAACGCTACCCTTTTTTATGAATTTTTCATCTTCTGAACCATTCATATCTGACATTGTCGCATTAAATAGCTCTTGTGCTTTTCTGGCTTTTTTGGGTATTGTTTTATTGTCAGGATCACCATCGTTACCGTGTTTGCGGCGCAAGGCATCCCATTCATCAATTATTTTTTTAAATATCTGCTTTAATTCAAGCAACATTTTAGAAAATGTAGGATCATCAGATATTACCCCTTCACGACTACTTGTAAATACATCTTTTGTATCACCTACATCAAGGTCATCAAAATGTATTTGTCCGTATGCATAATTTTCTACAATCCTTGATGTAGGAAGATGTCTGAGTATATCCTTTTCTCTCAAACGTCCATTTACAAATAGGTCGATGGTTGCTTTTTCTTGCGCTCCTCTAATTTTCAAATTTGAAGGCTTTTTAACGGTAGCAATATATCCTTTTATGCCAATTTCAGGTTTAATGTAAATACATTCATCTAAATTATCCATTGTATCTAAGAACGGGTCTTTAAAGCCCTTTGTTCTCCATACAAATTGCGTATTATCAGCTAAATCGCTCAAAAGCTCTTCGGTAATTTTTTCTTCATTAACATAAATATTGAAATCGGAATCAATAAGGGAAAATCGAAAATACATTGCGATTGCCTTTTTTATGTAATCTACTGTATTGAATATTCCGTTAGTCAAATTTTCAAAATATAAAGAAGTGCCACTTTCTATATTAGATAAGCCGTCGAAATTGTCATCAAGAGGTTCAAGCGTGTAGTCTTGAGAATTTAAATCATCCGTGATAGCTTTGTCCAATCCTGAATTGTCAATTATGCCGCCAACAACTTCGCCCAAAGCTTTTTTTGTTGCAATATGCACTCTATCTGAACAAGATAATAATGCAAGTTTTCCTATTCCTTTTCTTCCAATAAAAGGTCTGCCGCTTGTTGACTTATATGTACCATTCTTTCGTTTTGAATAACCTATCTTTAAAAACTTTTCTTGAAAATCATCATCAGACATACCTATGCCGTCGTCAACAATCTTCATCGTATTGTTTTCTTTGTCTATTTCAATCCATACATTTTTTGCATCAGCATCCCAAGAGTTTGAAATTGCTTCCCCAAGTACTGTTATGATGTTTCTGTACAAATTTCGTCCTAAGTGATTTAGCACGCTTAATGAAATATTAAAGTTGTATTTCTGCTTGGTAATCATAATTCCACCACCTTTATACGTCTATACCGTGTTCTTCTAAATGTGTCAATATTGTTTCTCCAATAACTTCTCCTAATCTAACAGGGACAGCATTACCTATGTGTCTTGCTATATCACTGAACACAAAATTCTTTTCCGGGTCAATAAAGTCATACCAATCTGGAAAGGTTTGTAACATTGCGCCTTCACGTAACGACAATGCTCTGTCTTGGTCAGGATGTCCGTATCTACCGGTGCCATAATTATAAAATTGTGTCGTTATTGTCGGCCCGATTTGGTCCCAAGTCATACGCCCGTAAACAGAACTATATGTTTGTCCTGTTGGTTTTTTATGACATTCGCATCGTAACTCTTCGGGCCAATCTTTCCACGTTCCACCGGGAATGGAGTGACGAATTCTTTTTAAATTTCTTTCAGAAAGAGCAGCAGAACGATGTAAAGCATCATTTGGGTCTACGCCTCCGGCTTCAATAGGTGGCAAATCGTGAATAAAATCTCTAACGTGAATTTCATTTCTGTTATGTGTAGGTGCAATAATATTTATTGGTCCTAAATTTGAACCTACGAGGACAAACCTTCTTCTTGTCTGTGGAATGCCGTAATCAGGACAATATATAACTCTGTAATCAGTTTCATATCCGTTCGTATGCAGAATGTTTAAAAATTCTGCAAAAATATTTGTATCTTCAATTTGTGGCACATTTTCCATAGATACAATAGTTGGGTGAACCTCTTGTATTAAACGACCATATTCCAAAAGCAAATTATATTTTTCATCTTGAGCGTTTGCCTCACCCAGTTTAAATCTCATTTGTGAAAAAGGCTGACAGGGAGCACATCCTACCAAAATTTTAACTGCATCATCATCATAAAGTGCATTAATATCGTCACCGGTGAGTTCACGAACATTTTGAATATTATAATCAATGTGGTTGTTATGTTCGTATGTATATTGACAGGTAGGGTCTATATCATAACCGGCAATAACATTTAAACCGGAGTTGATAAGCCCTCGAGTTAATCCGCCTATACCACAAAATAAATCGACAATTTGTGCCGGCATAAATTTCACCTACCTTCCTGTCTTACTTCACAAACCTAATCTGTACATTCAATTTCAAATATTGTTGTCCGTCAACTTCGTATATACTACCAAAACCGTGTTTGCTCTTGCTCGGAGTATCAAAACGAGTATTGGCATACATATAATTCTTGAAAGCGTTGTGGTTATAAATGTGATAACACACAACATCGCCATCGTCCTTGACAATGATATATCCGCCTGTTGCTTCGTAATCGCCTGTCCACAAAGTGTTCGGAACCATTCCGAGAGCTATGTTTGTAAGCATTTCCTTTGACTTATGTCGCAGGAAGACCTTGTTGTCAAGTGTTGACACAACACCTGCTTCGGCAACCATATCGGTAAGTT
Source organism: Ruminiclostridium sp. (assembly GCA_017625405.1). Taxonomy (GTDB): domain Bacteria; phylum Bacillota; class Clostridia; order Oscillospirales; family Ruminococcaceae; genus Ruminiclostridium_E. Next base: position 30,077 of record JAGALB010000006.1, read on the forward strand.
CGGAAATACTGTGGGACTTACCCTGATAGTAATACTTAATCATCTCGGCGAACACAGCAGGCATTTCTGTCATAACCATTTTAAGATTGAAATCAAGGGTTTTATTATCTGTTTCAACAAATTCAATATCTGCTCCTTTTGAAGCGAGAAAATCAAATTTATCTTTAAATTTCTTAAATCCGTGGAATGTATTGATTTCATCACCAGTAAGCTTGTTTCCTGTTATCTTGTAAGTGAAATTAGTTGCTCCTGAAGCATTGAAAAGGGTAGAGGGACTTCCAAGCTGCGATTTAATGCTGAAACCAAAAGTATCATCACGTCCGGACATAATATCGTGAACCATAAGACGAATATCAGCCTTATCCTGTGATTTTGCTTTCAAGGTTTTACACTTGATTGATTCTGCAAAACTCCATACTTCAGGAAGCTCAAACGCTCCTTTGGTGTTTTTCTTTGCTTTTAAACCTGCAAGAAGCTTGTCAGTCTGTTCAACGAAAGAAGCAATGGGAATACTGCATATTTCTTCGCCGTTACCTGCGTTTATAACTTTTACTTCAGCTGTGCGGCAATACTCAAGAGTATCATTACCCTGAGCACGAATTACTTTGAGTACATCATAGTAAATATCGGGGATTTTATTTGTATCAGCATCGGCGGCATAAAGTTTACCATCTGCCAAAAGCTTAAAAAGCGTATATAATTCGCTCCATTCTCCTACATTTCCTGTCATAATCTTTTACCTGCTTTTTAAAAATTCATAATAGTGATTCATAGCAACACTATACATTCTGTTTCCTTTGGTATCTTTTAAATCAAAAAATCGGTTGGAAGTAATATCCTTCATCATTGAGTCAAATTCAATAGAAGAAGTGACATTATAAAGTTCTTTATCAATAACGCCTTCCGAAAGCATATCCTTTGTAATTGCTCTTATCGCACGAGTGTATTTTCCTATTGAGCTTTCTGATAACTTTGTTGTTTCTTCAAGCCATTCTCTGAATAATTTCTCCATATTCATACCTCATATCATTTGTCGAGTTCAGCTAAGCACTTCTTCATAAACTTTGCCATTTCTTCAACAGCGGGGATTGTAACAGCATTACCGAACTGCTTGTATTTCGGACCGTCGGCAAGCTTCTCAGGAAAACTGAATTTATCCTTACCGGTCTTTTTATCAATAAAAGCATAATTCACAAAACCTTGTAATTTACCCCATTCTCTCGGTGTCATGGCTCTGATGCCTTTATCATTAAGGGGAGTCTGCTTGGAAGCAACCACCTTACCCGCAACATCTTTCTTTGGGTCAATAACGAGATTACGCTCCTTTCCCGAGCCGCCTGTTGCAAGAATTGCATTGGAAACAGGATGTTCAATCTCGGGAAGATTTACAATTTTATATCCAAATCCGTTACCCTTGCTTTCGTGTCTTGCCTTGTGGCGTTCAAGCGTTTCCACATATCCTGATGAAAGGAAATATTTATCATCGGCATTCATTTCAAGTAAATCGTGCAAATCCTCATAGATAGGCTTTTTTCTGCAAGTTGGGAGTTCGTTGGGAAGATTATCAACGGCTCTGCCGAAGTGCTTTCGGCTAAAGCCCATAATATAAACTCTCGGTCTGTTTTGGGGAACGCCAAAGTTTCTTGAATTACGCACAAAATCTCTTGCATTGTAAACAAGCTTACCTTTTTCATCCTTGGTTACACCAATGACTTTATAATCAAGACCGTTAACGAGAACATCAAGGATTGTCGCAAATGTTTTTCCTCGCTCGTGGGTGATAAGATTATCAACATTTTCAAGCATAAATGCCTTTGGAGTTGTTCTTCTGAGCATTTCAGCTATATCAAAGAAAAGCGTTCCTCGAGTTTTATCAAGGAAACCTTCCTGCTTACCGGCACGACTGAACGCCTGACAGGGGAAGCCTGCAAGGAGAACATCGTAGTTCGTATTATCAACTTTTTCTTTGAACTCTTCGGTTGTTATATCGTTCATCGGATTTTCGCCGTAGAGGTGTTCGTATGTAAGACAAGCATTTTTATCAATCTCTGCCGACAGCACATTTTCAAAGCATCCTGCAAGCTCATATCCACGACGTATACCACCGATGCCGGCACAAAGGTCTATGGTTTTATATTTTTTAGGCATTTTTATTCTCCTTCATCGTCCGCCTGATTGCGAACTGCTTTTTCGATTATATCGGCACAATCCGAAAGTTTCTTCTTAATATCGTTGCCCCAGAAGCGAAGAACAGTCCAGCCATCAGCTTCAAGAGCTGCGGTAACTTCTTTATCTCGCTCCATATTGCGTTCTATCTTTGGTATCCAGAATTCTTGATTGGATTTGAAATCCTTTTTGCGTTCTTCCCTGTTGTAGCCGTGCCAAAATTCGCTATCGCAAAACACAGCAACTTTCCTTCCGATAAAGGTAATATCGGGTTTCCCGCAAACTGTTTTAACATTCTTTCTGTATCGCAACCCTCTGTTCCAGAGTTCTTTCATCAGCATAACTTCTATTTTCGAGCCTTTACATTTGACTTGCTTCATATTGTAGCTGATTTGCTCGGGAGTTTTCTTGCTCATACAATTCACCTTGTCAATTTTTGATTACGCCTATTCCATTTTAGTATATCATATATTCGACAGAAAATCAATATTTATATAGTATATGGGCATACAAAAATCCCGTATCCAACATAACCGTCGGATACGGGACTTATTGTTATTTACCGAATTCAATGCGGACAGCCATAGACATATCCTGCCATTGAAATTCTCTGAGATATTTTCCTTTTGACTTCTGATAGGCTCTCGCCATTTCAAAGGTTATCGGAAAATCCCATTCAATTGCTACCTTAGAGAATAATCCCTTATCTGAGTGCAGCCTGTGCAGCAGCGAGTCTAGCGATCGGCACACGGAAAGGTGAGCAGGATACGTATGTGAGACCGAGCTGGTGGCAGAATTCTACGGATGTGGGGTCACCACCGTGTTCGCCGCAGATACCAACGTGGAGTTCGGGACGAGCAGCCTTACCCATCTTGATAGCCATTTCCATGAGCTTGTCTACGCCTGTCTGGTCGAGCTTAGCGAAGGGATCGTTTTCGAAGATCTTAGCATCATAGTAAGCGTTGAGGAACTTACCAGCGTCATCTCTGGAGAAGCCGTATGTCATCTGTGTAAGGTCGTTTGTACCGAAGCAGAAGAATTCAGCTTCCTTAGCGATTTCGTCAGCTGTGAGAGCTGCACGGGGGATTTCGATCATTGTACCAACTTCGTACTTGAGGTCAGCACCTGCAGCAGCGATAACTTCGTCAGCTGTTGCAACAACTACGTCCTTAACGTACTTGAGTTCCTTGATTTCGCCTACGAGAGGAATCATGATTTCAGGAACGATATTCCAGTCGGGATGAGCCTTCTTAACGTTGATAGCAGCCTTGATAACTGCAGCTGTCTGCATCTTAGCAATTTCAGGATATGTTACTGCAAGACGGCAGCCTCTGTGACCCATCATGGGGTTGAATTCGTGGAGAGAAGCGATAAGAGCCTTGATGTCTTCAACGGACTTGCCCTGAGTATCAGCGAGAGCCTTGATGTCAGCTTCTTCTGTAGGAACGAATTCGTGAAGAGGAGGATCGAGGAAACGGATTGTAACAGGGTTACCTTCGAGAGCTTCGTAGAGAGCTTCAAAGTCAGCCTGCTGCATGGGTTCGATCTTAGCGAGAGCAGCTTCTCTTTCTTCAACTGTATCTGCACAGATCATTTCACGGAATGCAGCGATTCTGTCAGCTTCGAAGAACATGTGCTCTGTACGGCAAAGACCGATACCTTCAGCACCGAGTTCGCGAGCCTTCTTAGCGTCTGCGGGTGTATCTGCGTTTGTTCTTACCTTAAGAACTCTGTACTTGTCAGCCCAAGCCATGATTCTGCCGAATTCGCCAGCGATTGTAGCGTCAACAGTAGGAATGAGACCGTCATAGATGTTACCTGTTGTACCATCGATAGAAATGCAGTCACCTTCGTTATATGTCTTGCCAGCAAGTGTGAACTTCTTGTTTTCTTCATCCATCTTGATGTCGCCGCAACCGGATACGCAGCATGTACCCATACCACGAGCAACAACGGCAGCGTGAGATGTCATACCACCACGAACTGTGAGGATACCCTGAGCAGCCTTCATACCTGTGATATCTTCGGGAGATGTTTCAAGACGTACGAGAACTACCTTTTCGCCTCTTTCAGCCCAAGCAACTGCGTCGTCAGCTGTGAATACAACCTTACCGCAAGCAGCACCGGGAGAAGCGCCGAGACCCTTACCAGCGGGAACTGCAGCCTTGATAGCCTTAGCGTCGAACTGGGGGTGGAGAAGTGTATCGAGGTTACGAGGATCGATCATAAGAACGGCTTCCTGTTCAGTTCTCATACCTTCGTCAACGAGGTCGCAAGCGATCTTGAGGGCAGCCTGAGCTGTTCTCTTACCGTTACGAGTCTGGAGCATATAGAGCTTACCGTGTTCTACTGTAAATTCCATATCCTGCATATCTCTGTAGTGGTTTTCAAGAGTCTTGCAAACATCTACGAACTGAGCAAATGCTTCGGGGAACTTTTCTTCCATCTGAGCGATGGGCATGGGAGTACGAACGCCGGCTACAACGTCTTCGCCCTGTGCGTTTGTTAAGAATTCACCCATGAGCTTCTTTTCGCCTGTAGCAGGGTCACGTGTGAAAGCAACACCTGTACCGCAGTCATCACCCATGTTACCGAAAGCCATCATCTGTACGTTAACAGCTGTACCCC
>JAGALB010000060.1 GCA_017625405.1 Ruminiclostridium sp.
TATAATTCTTTTTAAGTTCAATTGTAAGTTCCTCAATTCTTGATGTTGAGATAGGGTCAAGGGCAGAGGTCGGTTCATCCATAAGGAGAATTTTCGGCTTTACCGCAAGCGCCCTTGCAATACATAATCTCTGCTGCTGACCGCCCGACATTCCGAGAGCGTTTTTCTTCAGTCTGTCCTTTACCTCGTCCCAGATTGCCGCATCACGGAGGGACTGTTCAACAATTTCGTCAAGCTTTACCTTTGACTTTATGCCGTGTGTACGGGGACCATAGGCAATGTTGTCGTAAATGCTCATAGGGAAAGGATTAGGCTTCTGGAATACCATTCCGATTTCACGGCGCAGCTCGTTTACGTCAACACTGCTGTCATAGATATTCTGTCCGTTGTAGCAAACTTCACCTGTTATCTTAACCGAGGGGATAAGGTCATTCATACGGTTCAAGGTCTTGAGAAAAGTTGACTTTCCGCAGCCTGACGGTCCGATAAATGCGGTAATGCTCTTTTCGGGGATTGTAATGTTTACGTTTTTAAGTGCCTGTGTTTTGTCGTACCACAAATTCAGGTCTTTCGCTGTCATTATATCACTCATTGTATCATTCCTTTCGGTTAAAGCTCACGCTTTTTTGCAAAATATCTGCTGACAAGGGTTGCAGAAAAGTTTATCAGAAGCGTTAAAATCATAAGTATCGCAGCTATCGCAAAGGCAACTCCGAACTCACCCTGTTCCTTTGCATAGACGTAAAGTGCAACGGTAAGGGAAGCGCCCGGTGAGGTAAGTCCCTCGAAGATGCCGTTCAGAGCGTGGGCAAAGCCTGCTGTAAAAAGAAGTGCCGCAGACTCGCCTAAAATTCGTCCTATGGACAGGATACAGCCTGTTATAACTCCGTCAACACACCCGGGGAGTACGACAGTTCTTATTACTCTCCATTTTCCCGCACCAAGCCCGAACGCTCCGTCACGATAACTCTGCGGAACTGTTTTGAGGCTCTCCTGAGTAGTACGCATTACTGTCGGCAGATTCATAATTACGAGGGTCAGAGAACCTGCCAAAAGAGAAGTTTTAAATCCTAAAAACTGACAGAAAAACAACATTCCCACAAGTCCGTAAATAATAGACGGGATACCTGAAAGGGTTTCCGCCGCATATTCAATAATTCCTACAAGCTTCTTGTTTTTTGCGTATTCGGTAAGATAAATCGCCGCACCGACACCGAGAGGAATAACGAAAACAAGCGTAGCAAGGACGATATAGAGAGTGTTCAGAATATCAGGGAGGATACCTATTCTTCCGCTTATGTAGCTTGGCTTTGTGGACAAAAGCTCCCACGAGATATGCGGAATACCCTTGATAAAAACATACGCTACAAGGAATATTACAAGCGCCGCAGTAAGTCCCGTAGAGATATACATTGCAGCTTTCATAGCGCCGATATATAGCCTTCTTTTTTTGTTAAGCATCAGTCTTTCTCCTTTTTAAGAAAGAAATTTAGAGTTGCATTGATAAGCATTATAAAGAGGAACAGCACAAGCGCTATTGAGAACAGCGCCTGTTGTTGTAAACCGCTTGAATAGGACATTTCGCTTGCAACTGCCGTTGTAAGAAAACGAACACTCTGGAAAAGAGACGGCATATTCGGCACATTTCCCGACACCATCATAACCGCCATAGCTTCGCCTATCGCGCGTCCCACTCCAAGCACAACAGCCGCCGCAATACCGCTTTTTGCGGCAGGTACGGAAACTCTGAAATATGTCTCGACAGGCGTTGCACCGAGGGCAAGAGATGCGTCCTCGTATTCCTTTGGAACAGCTTCAAGAGCGGTCATAGAAACCTTTATAATAGATGGAAGTATCATTATCGCAAGAATGATTATAGCCGAAAACAGGCTCGCACCATCGGGAATATCAAAAACCTCACGGACGGCAGGCACAAGCACCAGCATACCAACTAAACCATACACAACTGACGGAATACCTGCAAGCAGGCTTACTGCGCCTTCCATAAAGGCTTTTACTTTTGGGTTAGCCATTTTCGACAAATATACCGCCGCAAAAAAACCTATGGGAACACCAATAAGGATAGCTCCCGCTGTGCCGTAAACACTTGTAAGGATAAATGGAAGTATTCCATAGCTTGGCTCATCGGCGGTTGACGCCCATTTTGCGCCAAAGAGAAAGTCGAAAAGTCCTATCTCCGTTATAGCGGGAATACCCGAAATTACAAGATATATTGTTATAAGCAGTACACAACCGACAGTAAGCAGTCCGAGTATGAGAAATGCGCCGTGAATGGCTCTTTCTATCATTTTATTTTTCTTCATAAGTTTGCTCCGATTTTGAAAACAATTTATACATTCAGAAGCCGCCGCACAATGCAAGCTAAAAATATTGCTTGTTTATCGTGCGGCGGAACTGCCTGAAGCGGCACACTTCTTAATTTGCCGCCACAACACCTGCGGAGGAAATTGCAGGTCTTGCATTTTCAGAGGTGATGTAATCGAAGAATTTCTGTGCACTTTCTGAAAGCTCTGCACCTGTCTTTGTTACAAGCACGAAGGGACGCTGAACAACATAGCTGCCGTCCTTGATAGTGTCTTCAGATGGAGCAACACCGCCTACTGTAAGCATCTTTACACTGTCCTTTACAGACGCTACCGAAGCATAACCGATAGCCGCAGGATTGCCAGCAACGGTTGTGATAACGTCGCCTGTGGAGGTAAGCTCCTGACGGTACTTGCAGATATCCTCTGTGCCTGTGATACTTTCAAAGCCGTCACGGGTGCCGCTTCCTGCTTCACGTCCGATAAGTACGATTTCACTGTCATTGCCGCCGATTTCCTTCCAGTTGGCGATTTCTCCTGTGTAGATCTTCGCGATTGTTTCGACATCAAGGTCATTTATGGGGTTTTCAGGGTTTACGATGATTGCGATTCCGTCGTATGCGAGAACGGTTGCTGTAAGACCCTGTGCCTTTTCTTCTTCCTTTAAGTCACGACTGGAAAGCCCGATATCGCAAGTGCCTGCGGCGACTGCCTTGATACCCGAGCCTGAACCTGTGGGATTGTATGTAACTGTAATGCCTGTGTCATTTTCAAAGGTTTCACCAAGAACACCGATAACCTTTTCCATTGAGGTAGAGCCGTCTGTTGCTACTGATTCCTTTTCGGAGGAGCAGCCTGTGAGTGCACCTAACATAATAATTGCTGTGGCAAAAATACTGATAATCTTTTTCATAATTACAAGTCCTTTCAGATGTAAAATTGATTGTTTTTTGTTTACATCCGAATTATACCGCTCCAATGTAAAGTCGGAAAGATGAGTTTTGTAAAATTTATGTCAAATCTATAAGAGCATCTTTACAACAAAAAAAGCAGAGAACTCTTACATTCTCTGCTTTCTTAGTTATCCTGTTCTATTAAGCAACCTTTGAGTAATCAATAATTGAAATCTCCTGCATAAGTTTCTTTGCGTGTGCAATGATTTCTTCCAGCTTTTTAACTACATCTCCTGTATAGATAATTTCGTTGCACTCAGTGCACTTATAGCAGGGTACATTTCTTACAATTACAAGGCAGTTACCCAAATCTGTTACACTTGTTGTATATCCTTTTTCGGCTTTAGCACCACAATTCATACAAATCATAATCATTTCCTCCTTGTTTTAAAGTCATCGCACCACTGTTGTTCATCGGGGTAATAGGCAGTTATAAGATATATAAACTCATCATCGTGACTAACAACAATGTGAATATATTTGCCTTTTAACTCCATTCCCAATACAAGACAGCTCGGCAAAGGCTTATCATCTTCGTACTGTTCAATTATTTCACCGTTTGCTACACAGCTTATAATATCATTAAGAGTTATTCCGCGTTCAAACAGTCTTATTCGTGCGTGTTCTGTTACAGCATATCTTTCAGCTATATTCAGTCTACGCAAATCTTCTATCAATATCATATGATTTATCCTTTTATTATCCATATACATTTACCCTTTCGTTTATTATACCACAGAACAGGAAAACTTTCAAGTCATACCTGTGTATTTAAATACACGCGATACATAAAATCTTCCTACCGTTCTATACTAATTTTACAAAACCTTAATATACCCTTATCAATATTATACTTACAACAGGCTTTCATAACAACTTCATAACATTTTTCAATTTTTCTTCTCATCGGCTGAAAGCCTTAAATTCCAACAAAGGCCGATAACAAAGCCATTTGTAAGGATATATTAATCACTATTAAATCATAATAATCAACCTCGCGTTCGCCTCATAACCCGAAGGTCGTAGGTTCGAGTCCTGCCTCCGCAACCAATAAAGAAATCGTCTGACGAAAGTCGGGCGATTTTTTTATTTATTGCCGAGATAGATTCGCACCTTAAAAATCTATTTTGTCACATACACACAATAAAAAAGACTGACTTTAGCGTGTCCGTCATATAGAAGCTTTTAACCCCGCCGTTTTGCAACTGCGGGGTTAGCTGTTTCTTATAAAAGGCGGGAATTGCTCAAAGGGGTTCCCTTTATAGTCAATCTTTTTTGTTTTTACAGAGATTTCTTACTTAGCGCAATACGCCTTTATCGCTTCGCACATAAACTCTGCTGTGCCGTCGCCGTGCTTGTCGATATTTGCTCTGAAACGTTCATCAGCAGTATACATTGCACCCAGCCCCGCAAGAATTTCATTGGTGCAGGTATAATAGTTTTCGGTGATATAGTCCTGCCACTTTTTTACAAGCGCCTGCGCCCTGTCGCTGTCAGATGAATTACCGCTGTTTTTGCATTCCGCAAACTCTGCCATAAGTGCGTTCATGCCTTCATTTACTTCGTTCCACTTTTCCTTTGAGTAGCCCTTTGTCTTTTCGGCACTTTCCTTGTAGGCATCAGTCTTGCCCCACTTTTCTTTAGCTTCCTTTGCGTAAAGCTCACGCTGAGCTTCAAATTCACTGTTATCAAATACGTTCATAGTCAGTTTTTCTCCTTTCATTGCGCTGTCAAGAGCAGTAATAAGCCGTTCAAGCCGTTCCTTTTTCAGCAGCATCAGATGCTTCTGCTCCTTTAGTGCATTGTGTTTGTCGTAATCCGGCGAGGAAAGAATAGCCTGAATGTCTTTCAAAGAAAAATCCAGCTCACGATAGAACAAAATCTCCTGCATACGTGTCAGGCTTTCTTCATCGTAAAAGCGGTAGCCGTTCTGTTCGTCAACAAAAGACGGCTGCAGCAGTCCTATTTCATCATAATAATGCAGTGTGCGCACACTGACACCTGTGAGCTTTGCAAATTCCTTAATGTGCATTTTCATATTATCGCCTCCCGTGATTATGATTATATACTATGACGTAACGTGAGAGTCAATAGGTTTTCAGAAAATTTCTTAATTTTTCCAGGGGCGGTTTCCGCTTGTCCACTTCTTTTCTTTCCAGTATTCCACATCAGCAGGATTAAAACCGTTTTTCTGCATCATAGACATAATTGTAAAAAATCCTTTTGTCTTTATACCCGGCTTTATTTTACCTGCTTTTCCCGAAATTTTCCTTGCAAGAGCTGTTGTCTTTCTGTCAATTTTCGCTTTTATATCAGGCTTTACCATTTCCCATCTTGTTTCCATAACGGCAACGCCCAGCTTGTATGTCTTTGCAATGCCCCAGAAAAATGCACTGTCCGCCATATCCTTTATTGTACTTCCCATTCCTGCGCCTGCGGCAGTAGAAATGCATACTGCCTGCTTTTTAAACATTCTTTCTTCAGGACGGTGCACCATGAATCTGTATCCGTAATGGTCTAAAAATGCTTTCATAGAGCCTGTTGCGTGCATTACATAAACAGGACTTGTAAATATGATAACATCAGCCTCGTCCATAGCTTCAGTTATAGGCTTCAGTTTTTCATAATGAGGACACTTTGTTTCATCTGTAAAACAAGCAGCACAGCCCACACAAAAGCAATCAAAATCCTTAGGGAGAAAAAATTCGGTAACCTCTCCGCCCAGTTTTCCGCAAAGCTCTTTTGCAATATTGTATGTTGAGCCTTTGTGGCTCTGCCCATGAATTAAAACTATTTTCATTTATCTTTCTCCTTGCTGTAAAGTCCTGAAAACTGTCTTATGTGCTGCTCTATAAGCGGAATAAATTCCGCTTCTCTTTCTGGGTGTCTGTCGCAGATTGTCATTATCATAAAAAGCGGCGAATAAAACTGCAGCGCCATAACATCGGGGTTTTCCTCTTTTAAAACACCGTTTGCCGAGAGCATAGCAAACATCGCCGACTGATAAGACAAAGGGTCATCGGAATATTGTTTTGTAAAAAGCTCTGCAAGCTCAGGATCGGCGAACTGCTCAATAGTTAGCATTTTTCTGAATTTCTGCACATATTCATCGTGCAGAAAATACATGAAAAGTCCCATACCCATTTTTACAAGGCCGTCTTCCGAAACGTCGGCGAAAACCATTGCGTCAGCCTCAGCATTATTGCCGTTCATATCAAGCATTGCCGCCTGCCTGTCATAGCTTTGCTTCATTTCATCAAGAATGGCGTTGAATATATCCTGCTTGCTTTTGTAATGCTTGTAAAGAGATGGTGCTTTAATCCCCACCGCTTCGGCTATATCCGCCACAAACACGTTGGCATAGCCTTTTTTTGAAAACAGGTTCAGCGCTTCATCAAGTATCCGCTTCTTTGTACTCACTGTATCACTCCTTTAGCTAATTGCAATTAGCTTAATTTATATTATAGGCTAATTTCGATTAGCTGTCAAGAGGTTTTTGAAAATAATTTTTCACAAAGCGCACAGAAGGTTGTTTTCATGGGGATTTTGTGCTATAATAGGCATATCAGATTAAGGAGGGATCGTTATGTGTGGCATGTTATCCGATTAAATTTTATTAATTGGAGGTAAAAATGAACTGCGAAATAAGAAAAATACGTGAAAATGAATACTATGTTTTAGACGACTTCATATACGAAGCAATATTTATTCCCGAAGGCGTTGAACCGCCGCCGAAATCAATCATCAACCAGCCTGATCTGCAGGTGTATATCAGGGATTTCGGAAAGGAAAAGGACGACATCTGCTTTGTGGCAGAAGCCGACGGCAGAATCGTCGGTGCCGTGTGGGTGCGTGATATGCCCGACTACGGCCACATTGCCGACGGAGTACCATCCTTTGCAATTTCACTCTACAAGGAATACCGTGGTTACGGAATCGGCACAAAGCTGATGGAAACAATGCTTGATGAGCTCAGAAGCAGAGGTTACGAAAAAGCCTCCCTTGCTGTACAGAAAGCAAACTATGCCGTAAGAATGTATAAGAAGGTCGGATTCCGGATAGTTGACGAAAACGAAGAAGAATATATTATGGTATGCAGTTTTTCGCAGTAATGAAACGAGTTGCATTATTCAATGAAAAATGGTATACTAACCTATAAATAAAACCGAAAGGACAATTTATAATGTTCAATGCTGAAAAGATTAAAAACGACTGTGTCGCATGGATAAAGGATTTCTTCGAAAAGAACGGAAAGGGCTGTAATGCCGTAATCGGCATTTCGGGCGGAAAGGACAGCTCCGTTGCTGCTGCATTATGCGTTGAAGCGCTGGGTGCTGACCGTGTAATCGGCGTGCTTATGCCCTGCGGCGAGCAGTTTGATATTTCCTGCTCCTATATGCTGGTAGAGCATCTCGGAATAAAGCATTACGTGGTAAATATCAAGGACGCTGTAGAGGGACTTAAAAATGCAATGCCCGAGGGCCTTGAGCTTTCAAACCAGAGCCTTGTAAACCTTCCTCCCCGTATCAGAATGTCAACCCTTTATGCTGTTTCACAGAGCTGCAACGGCAGAGTAGTAAACACCTGCAATCTTTCCGAAGACTGGGTAGGTTACTCCACTCGCTACGGCGACGCCGCAGGTGATTTCAGCCCCCTGTGCAATCTTACGGTAGCTGAAGTAAAGGAAATCGGCAGACTGTGCGGACTTCCCGACGAGCTGGTTGACAAGACTCCTATCGACGGACTCTGCGGAAAGACCGACGAAGACAATCTGGGATTTACCTACGCTATGCTTGACCGCTATATCCGCACAGGCGAGATAGACGACATGGAAATCAAGGCAAAAATTGACGGAATGCACGAAAGAAACCTGTTCAAATTACAGCTGATGCCTTCCTTCAAGCCTGAAATCTGACAGCTATTGCAAAAAACATACTTTTATGATATACTGAAGTGTGGTATCCGATATACCGCACTTTTGTTTTTACGGAGGCGATATTATGCACAAGAAAAGCATTGCAAACCGCTGGTTCTTCAACAGCTTCGGTGTTGTTGCAATTCTTCTGGTAGTGCTTAATATTGCCTTTTATTTTATAATCAGAGGCTTTTATTACAACAGCGTACGTCAGTATATCGAAACAGAAGCCAGCATCGTTGCAGGCGTACTGGAACGTTTCTACGATGACACATCAACAGACTACACCAATGAGATGCGCAATGCTGTTGAAGAGTTTGAAAAGAAAAACTTTGCCGAGCTTATGGCGATAAATTCCCAGGGTAAGGTCTTCCTTTCAAGCAGCGGCTTCTCCCCTGCCGAGGAATACGAAATGCCCGATTACGAGCAGGCGCTCTCATCTTCCGACGGCTCAGGCTACCACATAGGTTATCTTGCAAACTCAGAAAAGTATATGGCGGTGACTGTGCTTTTAAAATCGGGAATAACCGTTTCAAAGAATGCTATCCGCATTATCACCTCTCTTGACGGTGTGGATTCCCAGATTGTGGCTATCACCATTGCAATCGGCGCAGTAAGCGTTATGCTTATCCTGCTTATTCTCGTGCTGGGTATGTACTTTGTAAAATCCATTGTTCACCCCATACGCCGCATCGGCGCAAACGCCCGCAGACTTGCGGCAGGAGATTTCTCCGCACGAATCGAAGTCGAACAGGACGATGAAATCGGCGAGCTGTGCTCCGTCTTCAACTACATGGCGGATGAGCTTGAAAACACCGAAAACATTAAAAACGAGTTTATTTCCTCCGTTTCCCACGAGCTTCGCACTCCGCTTACAGCTATAAAGGGCTGGAGTGAAACAATCAGCGAAATTGACGACAAGGAAACACGCACAAAGGGTCTCAGAATCATCACAAAGGAAACCGAACGGCTTTCCTCAATGGTCGAAGAGCTTCTGGACTTCTCACGGATGCAGAACGGTAAATTTTCCATGCAGATGGCAGATACCGATATTATCGCCGAGCTTGCCGACGCTGTTCTTATGTACGGCGAAAAGGCAAAGGATGATAACATAGCCGTAATTTTTGAAGCTGACGAAAACGATATTGCAATAGTAAACGGCGACAAGAACAGACTCAGGCAGGTATTCATAAATATTATCGACAACGCTATAAAATATTCATCAGCGGGAGGAACCGTAACCGTAACAACCGAAAAGGCCGACGGAAAAATAATAATTTTCATAGCCGACACAGGCTGCGGCATTTCAAAAAATGACCTCCCGAAAATCAAGAACAGATTCTATAAGGCAAATAACACCGTAAGGGGTTCGGGTATCGGACTTGCGGTAGCGGATGAAATCGTAAAGATGCACGGCGGAACACTGGATATAAGCAGTGAGCTGGGCAAGGGTACTACCGTTTCAATTACACTGCCATTGGTTTAAATCCGTCTGCCGCAGCGGACTCCTTAATTTTTCATTATTCACTTTTCACTATTCATTTTGCGGAGCACTCTGCTTCGCAACCGATGGTTGCGGGGCTGCAAACCGCTTTACAGAGCCGATGCAACCAGAATATACGTGTTTTTTTGAAATTGAAAACCCGAATAGGTGGCGCAACCGATAACGATTTGCTATAATAAAACCAGCTTAAGCAAATGAAATTTTTACCACCTGTTTATAAGAAAGGGCGAAATTATGAATATCGAAATAGCTAACAGACTTGTTAATTTAAGAAAAGAAATGGGGCTCAGTCAGGAGCAGCTTGCTGAAAAAATCGGCGTATCACGTCAGGCGGTTTCCAAGTGGGAACGCTCCGAAGCCTCCCCTGACACCGACAACATTATCCTCCTTGCACGATTATATAATATATCTCTAGATGATTTATTACGTACAGAGGATGATATTCCCGAATCAAATGAAGCCGCCGAAGAAGTGGCTGACGAAACAGTCGAAGAACCCGAAGCAAGCGGATTTGAACAGACTGAAGCCGAAACTGCTGAAGAAGCTACCGAAGAAAAAACTGACGGTTATTATAAGGAATCACCCAACGGTGACAAGGTACATATCGGCTTAGACGGAATCCATGTAGAGGACAGCGACGGCGATGTAGTACACATCGGACTGGGCGGAATCCATGTTGAAGAAAGAGGCGGCGACCGTGTACATGTAGGGATTGACGGAATACGCGTAAACGATGAGCATTATAAGGATTTCAAGGACTTCCACCATAACCGCTGCAAGTTTTCCATTCCGATTGTTATGCTCTCAATAATCGGTTTTCTTGCATGGGGCTTTTCAGTCCCGGACGGTTGGAATTTCAGCTGGCTCTGTCTCTTTGCAATTCCTGTTCTCTGCTCTCTCGAATCTGCAATCCGACATAAAGACCCTTCACACTTTGCATATCCTGTGTTTTTAGCATTTATTTTCTGCTACTTAGGCGTTTTCTACACATTATGGCATCCTGCATGGACAATTTTCACCACTATACCGATTTATTATATAGGCTGTGATCTGATCAAAGGAAAGAGAAAGCCCGCACTCCATGCCATTTATCCAATTTTAATTTCAATGGCATATATCATAGTAGGCTTCTGCTACAATTTATGGCATCCCACATGGATAGCATTCCTTACAATTCCGATTTACTACTGGGTTGTAAATCTGATTAAGAAGAAGTAAGAGATGGGGCTGCCGCCCCAAACCCCGCCAAGCCTTTTGTAAAAGGCTTGACCGAAAACTTTTAATTCTCACTTCGCTCGGTTAAGAGAAAGCAGAAAAGCGGTTTCCTTCAGGAAACCGCTTTTTTACTTTTTATCAGATACACCCAATAAATAATCAACACTGACATTATAAAACTTTGCAAGCTTCACAGCATTTTCCGCACTGAGTGCTATCACTCCTGTTTCATACTGCGAATATGTGTTCTGAGATACATTAAGATATTCAGCAAGCTCTCGCTGCTTTTTGTCATTATCTTCACGCAGATTGCGTACCCTTTCAAATATCATACTATCACCTGTTATTAGTATGCCATATCTGAAAACAAGATATTGACTTTTATCTGTAATACAGATATAATATAATTATGTTCTTTGAATGGAGTGATTTATATGAATATTTATGAAGAGAAATACAAAAAACTATTAAAACATTGCCTCATATTAAGAAGTACATTGGCTCTTCTGGCAAAGAGTGACACTTATGGTGGACACATGAAGCGTGCTATTGAAATATTTCTATACAATTTAGATATCAGCATCAATGAATGCGAATCTTTAACTTTAAAAAATAATTATTCAACAAACAAAAAAGATTCCGAATAAATTCGGAATCTTTTTTATCAGCACCACAACTTTTCGGCATAAATACCCTTATCGACATACTCACGAAGCGAAGCCTTTACTGCTTCAACATCCTCCGCATATGTCATACCGAACCATTTGCTGTCGGTGGGAAGCACCTTTACGGCGCACTTGCCTGCTGTCAGCAGCTCGTCAACCGCAATGGGAACAAGGAACTCGCCGCTGTCAACGTTATTTTCGTCAACCTTTGAAAGAAACTGTACGAACTGCTCAGACAGGGTATCCATATATCCGCCTGTAAAGCACCACATATTCATGGAAGCTGCCGCCTCATCAGCGATTTCCTTGGTTTCGCCATTGTAGACGCCCGTTATTATGCCGTTTTCCTGACGTCTGATTTCCTTGGTTTCTTCAAGTCCCCTGAGCAAACCGTTTTCAACTGTACAGATACCACGTGTTACAGTACCGTTATCGCTGAGTGTGTTCTTGATTTTGAAACCGCACATTGCATACTCGGGAACAGTCTTACCGCTGTTATCAGCACTGTTCAGATAATCATAAATGATTCTGTATGCTTCAGCACCGTAAAAATCGTCGGCATTGATAACTGCAAAAGGACCCTTTACAATATCCTTTGCAGAAAGCACAGCCTGGCCTGTACCCCAGGGCTTTTTGCGGATTTCCCCAAGCCCTTTTCTTATGGGAATATCTGTCTTTTCCTGAAAAGCATAGGAAATTCTCACATGCCTGCTGAGTCTGTCACCGATTTTCTCACGGACAAGCTGCTCAATATCCTTTCTTATAACAAAAACGATATGATTAAACCCTGCACGCACAGCGTCATACACCGAATAGTCAATGATAAGCTCGCCATTAGGACCGACAGGCTCAAGCTGCTTTATTTTCTGACCAAAGCGTGAGCCGATACCCGCCGCCATGATTACAAGTGTAATTTCCTTTTCCATTTCAGATATTCCTTTCTGTAATTACAAATAAAGGGTATAGCGGATGCTATACCCTTTAACTGTTGTCAATCTTAAGATTAGCAGCCGTACTTAGCTGTGCTTACCTTAACGCCGGGGCCCATTGTGGAAGAAAGAGTGCAGCTCTTGAGGTACTGACCCTTTGCAGCAGCGGGCTTAGCCTTAACGATTGCGCCCATGAGAGCTTCGAAGTTTTCTTCAAGCTTGGTCTGGCCGAAAGATGCCTTACCAATGGGGCAGTGAATGATGTTTGTCTTGTCAAGACGGTATTCAATCTTACCAGCCTTAGCATCAGCAACAGCCTTTGCTACGTCAGGTGTAACTGTACCAGCCTTAGGGTTAGGCATTAAACCACGGGGACCTAAAACCTTACCTAAACGACCAACAACACCCATCATGTCAGGGGATGCGATAACAACGT
Organism: Ruminiclostridium sp.; assembly: GCA_017625405.1. Taxonomy (GTDB): domain Bacteria; phylum Bacillota; class Clostridia; order Oscillospirales; family Ruminococcaceae; genus Ruminiclostridium_E. The sequence goes on from JAGALB010000060.1 coordinate 12,942, forward strand.
CGAATTCCATCCAACCGTCCATGATCTTCTTTACTGTATCATCATCAGCGATGTAATCTGCGCCTGCAGCTTCAGCTTCAGCGATCTTGTCGCCCTTTGTAAATACCATTGTTCTTACAGTCTTACCTGTACCGTTGGGTAATACAACAGCGCCTCTAACCTGCTGGTCAGCGTGACGGGAGTCAACGCCGAGTCTTACGTGAATTTCAACTGTTTCGTCAAACTTAGCCTTAGCTGTCTTGCATACTAAATCGCAAGCTTCGCCTACTTCGTAGAACTTACCGTTTTCAACGAGCTTTGCGCTTTCAACATATTTCTTTCCGTGCTTCATGTAAAATCCTCCTTGTGGTCAAACGGTATAAAACCTCCCACGCATAATTTCTTAATTGTACTTAAATTAGTCAACTACCTCTACGCCCATGGAACGAGCTGTACCGGCGATCATAGACATAGCAGCTTCAACAGAACCTGCGTTGAGGTCCTTCATCTTCTGTTCAGCAATAGCCTGAACCTGAGCCTTTGTGATCTTAGCAACCTTTGTCTTGTTAGGTGTACCGGAAGCTGTTTCGATACCGCAAGCCTTCTTGATAAGAACTGCAGCGGGGGGAGTCTTTGTAACGAAAGAGAAGCTTCTGTCAGCGTAAACTGTGATAACAACAGGGATAATAAGACCTGCGTCATTCTTTGTACGCTCGTTGAATTCCTTTGTGAATGCCATGATATTAACACCATGCTGACCTAATGCAGGACCAACAGGGGGAGCAGGTGTAGCTTTACCTGCGGGAATCTGTAATTTAATAAATCCGACTACTTTCTGAGCCATTTTTAATTACCTCCAAAAAAAACGTAACGTTTAGTTGATTTTCTCAACTGCTGATAATTCCAGGGTAGTAGGTGTTTCTCTGCCGAACATTGCAACTGTAACGAGAACAGTGCCTGCGGCTTCATCTACTTCCTTAACCGTACCCTCGAAGCCTTCAAGCGCACCGGAGATGATGTTTACCATATCACCGACAGCAACCGTAGCTTCGGAAACCTTCTTCACAACGCCGAGATTTATAACTTCCTCTTCTGTGAGGGGAATGGGCTTTGACCCGGGACCTACAAATCCGGTAACGCCTCTTGTATTGCGGCAGATGTACCAGGATTCATCTGTCATAACCATCTTGACATAAACATAGCAGGGGAACAGCTTTTCTTCCTTCTGGTTGCCTTCTCTGTCGAGAATGGGCTTGCCGTAATCATCAGTCGCAGGACCGATAGGCACCATTACATCTTCGATAAGATGCTGAAGGTTTCTGTTTTCTGCCAATGTTTTAATGTCGTTTGCAACCTTATTCTCATAGCCGGAATAGGTGTGTAAAATATACCATTTAGCTTCTGACATCTTAAATCCCCTTACTTCTCAATTTGCGTAATGAATGAAATTACTTGCCGAGCATAAGCTTGATCAGGAACATAAATACTGTGTCCATGCCCCAGATAGCCAAACCGCTTACAACCATAGAAACCAGTACAACAACTGTGTTGTTGATAACCTGCTTTCTGGACGGCCACACAACCTTCTTGAATTCGGATCTGGCGTCTTTAAAATACTTCACAACAGACTTCTTCTGTCCCTTGGGTGCAGAAGGCTTTGCTGCTGCTGCCTTTTCGTTTGCCATGTCAATCCTCCTTACTTGGTTTCCTTGTGGAGAGTGTGCTTGCGGCAGAACTTGCAGTGCTTGTTAAGCTCGATTCTGTCAGGGTCGTTCTTCTTGTTTTTCTTGGTGTTGTAATTGCGCTGCTTGCATTCAGTACAAGCGAGTGTAATTTTAACTCTCATTTTCGGCACCTCCTATTTTATTATTCATTCTTTTGAATGAACTAAGCCTCCCTCGTTTAACCCGCAATACCCTTAACTGCGGAAGGGACATCTGCGTAAAAAATTGCGCAAAAAAATAAGCCCCTTTTCGAGGTAAGATTATTTTATCACATTTATTCCCCATTGTCAAGGCTTTTCCGAGGATTTTTTCAAATATGACGTTTTTTTACAGTCTGACCGCTATGTATTGACAAAATTCACGTTTTTTGGTATAATTTTACTATATTCTTAATAAGGAATATTGAAAAGCTTACAGGGAAAGGAAATAAATATCATGAAAATATGTAAAAAATGCGGCGCTGTAAATAAAGATGAAAACAATTTCTGCAACTGCTGCGGTGCTCCCGAATTTTCAGAGGCTCCTGCTGATATGCAGGCTCCCCAGCCTGCAATGCCTGTGCCTCCCGTACCCGCACCCATGCCCGCTTTCTTTAAAAAGCCCGATTTCACATGGTTCGACGTGTTCACAATCTTCAGCTTCGTAGCTTCCATTATCGGCTGCTTCGTTATAGGTCTTATTCTTGACCCTATCGCACTTGCAGCAGGTATCGCAGGCTTCACAAAGGGTAAGCGCAACAGAGCTCTTGCCATTGCAGCCATCGTTATTGCAGCTATCAGCCTTTTAATCCGTCTGTTCATCACACTCCACGAAAACGGAGTAATCCCCGAATGGGTTATCACAGGCGCTTTTGATTCGTAAAAAGCGGTTTTCGCCGTCTTTATAAAACCTTAAAATGCAAAGGAGCAGAATACTATGGATATCAAAGCAAAAATTGAAGAAATCGTTGAAAAGGTAAAGGCAGACCCCGATTTTGCCGAGGATTTCAAGAAGGATCCTATCAAGGCAGTTGAAGGCATTCTCGGCGTTGACCTTCCCGACGACCAGATCAACAGCATTATTGACGGCGTAAAGGCTAAGGTTTCCTTCGACGGAATCGCTGATAAGCTCGGCGGTCTCTTCGGCGGCCTCAAGAAGTAAGAAATCAATCAGGATGCTTTACGCATCCGCCATACAGAAACTTTTAATCCCGCAGTTTTGTAACTGCGGGATTAATTATTTCTTGTGAAAGTCGGGAATCGCCAAAGGCGGCTCGCCTTATAACGGGTGCGATACAGCAGTATCCTGCTCCCCTGCCGTTTCGCCCTACTATGGCAAAGCAGAATTTACAAAAAGGCAGGAATTGCCCAAGGCGGCTCGCCTTATAACGGGTGAGATACAGCAATATCGTGCTCCCCTGCCGTTTTGCCTTACTCTGGCAAAGCAGAATTTATAAAAAGGCAGGAATTGCCCAAGGCGGCTCGCCTTACAGCTTCTTGCACACTTCTTTTACAAGTCCCACAACGGAGATTCTGCCTGTTTCCTGCTTTTCAAAGCGGCGGACGGGATAATAGGGATTGAAGGAATGCAGCTCTATCCAGCCCTTGCCGTATTTCAGCTTTTTTACAAAGGCTTCATCATCCACCATGACCACTGCAACGCTGCCGTTTTCAACGCTTTCCTGCCTGCGTACAAGTATCATGTCACCGTCTTCTATTTTAGGGGACATACTGTCGCCCTTGACGTTTATCCACAGATAATCGCCTGCTTCTGCGGCATTCACAAGAAAGGTAGGCTTGCTTCCTACTGCGCTGCTGTCCGCATAGCTGCCGAAGCCTGCGCTTACGCTGTCAAAAACAGGTATACTGAAAACATTTGTAAATGTTTCGGAATGAACCTTATCATTTTTATTATCCGAAAGCGTTTCCATGGGAATCTGTAATGCATTCGCAATGATTTCCGCCTTGTCAAGGGGAAGCTTTCCGGTTTTTCCTGTTTCGTAGCGCTGGAGCGTGGATTTGCTCATCCCGGTTTTGTCGGCAAGATCCTGAAAGCTGTAACCAAGCTCAAGCCTTTTCGTTCTCATCCTGTTCAGAAATTCGTGTCTGTTGTCCATTTTACTCTCCCTTCACAGCCATTTATCGACTTTTTCATACACTATTATACACTATTCGTCTTAAAATTGCAACACTTTTCAAAAAAATATTTTTTGTTGCAAAATCGGGTTGACATAGTCTTTTTTCTATGATATACTTTAATTATCCCAAAAATGCAACACCTCTCAATCTGACCCTATTTTGCAACGAAAGGAGAATAATGTACCGATGCGCTGAATGTAATGAAGAATCCGCTTATGAATATTCCGACAGATATGATGATGAAATATATATAAAATGCAGAATCTGCGGAACAATTCAGAAAAAACCTGTCTGCCGCCTGTGCGGCGAAACACTTGCAGAAGGCGAATATGCCTTCATGATAGAAAAAGAAATATATTGTACCGACTGCGTGAAACCCGTTGCGGTATAGGAGGAAATTATGAAAATAAGAGAATTGCTGGGCATGCACTATGCCATAAATCACAGAATCGACTCAAAGCTTGAACAGATAGCCGAGCTTCGCAGTCTTGCCGCCAAGGTGACGGCATCACCCTTTTCGGAAAGCCATTCAAAAGGTACATATTCAGACCGTGTGGGTCGTACAACCGCAAGAATCATGGACCTTGAGAATGAAATCAACGACGACATCGACAGACTCGTTGATGTAAAAATCAGGATAAATGAGCTGGTTACGTCCCTTGATGATGAAATCCAGCGCATAATAATCGAGCGTCACTACATCCTGAATGAATCCTGGGAAAAGATAAGCGAAAAGGTCGGTTACAGCCGCCGCCATATCACAAGGCTTCATGACAAGGCCATCGAATCCCTTGAAAGGATACACGGCGAAAATATAGAGCTTTGCGGCTGAAAAGCTGTGAAATAATAAAAGAAAACGCAGAGAATCAATTCTCTGCGTTTTTATTATCAAGAAGCATTTCCAATAAATCTGCCATATCGGTTTCCTTGTTTCCGGCTGGTACTGACTGTTTATTAAGCACTGAATTTTTCAAGGCGGTAAGACCCTTATCCGAAATCTCAAAACTGTCCGCACGCTTTTCGTTCTGCCGCTGTGCGACAAACTGAGCCGCCGCCTTTGCGTCACCCTGAGGAACATATATGCCCTCAGATCTGACCTTTTCAATCATAGCCTTTGCTGTGGGCTGGCTTGTAAGCTGATTGAGTTCAGCCTTTGATAAATTCGTAAGTATCCGCATTGTACCGCCTCCTGACCGATAATTAAAATCCCTTATAAAAGTAATATCGGCAGTAAAATGAAAAACTTTAATTCAATAAAAAACACCGCAAACAGCTATGTGTTTGCGGTGTCTGATGTTTTTGTCAGCGTACTGTGCTGCCGTTGGGAATATCTCCGTCAAGGAATACTACTCTCACATCGTCGCCTGCGTCGCATGCAAGGAGCATACCCTGGCTTTCCTCGCCGCAGAGCTTTGCGGGAGCAAGGTTAGCCACGAAAATAATCTTCTTTCCGATAAGCTCTTCGGGTGTATAGTAATTTGCAATACCCGAAACTATCTGTCTGCCGTCACGGCCGTCGTCAACCTGGATTTTAAGAAGCTTCTTTGCCTTCTTCATCTTTTCGCAGGCTGTGATTTCACCTGTGCGGAGCTTTACTTCGGCAAACTTGTCAATTGTGATGATATTTGCCTTGTCCAGATCCTCGTCTTCCTTCCATTCCTTCTTGGGTCCCAGGAGAGCGTTGAGTTCTTCGATTTCCTTTTCCATATCAATTCTGGGGAAGAGAACCTCGCCCTTCTTTACAGTAACATCTGCGGGAAGAACGCCGAATGTGCCGGACTTTTCGTATGTCACCATTGTTTCGTCTGCACCGATCTGCTCCCATACCTTAGGCATAGCGGTAGGCATGAAGGGGAACAGGAGAGAAGAACAAAGGCGGATTGTTTCAAGGAGATTGTAAAGAACGGTTGCAAGTCTTGCCTTGTTTGCCTCGTCCTTTGCAAGCACCCAGGGAGCTGTTTCATCAATATACTTGTTTGCTCTGGAAATAACCCTGAAGATTTCTTCAAGTGCCTTGGAAAGCTGAGCCTCGCTGATAAGGTCGGAAACGGGAGCCTTGAGAGCTTCAGCCATGCCGATAAGCTCCTTGTCAAGGTCGTCAGCAACACGGTCAGCGGGAAGTGTACCGCCGAAGTACTTGTCAACCATTGCAACTGTTCTGGAAACAAGGTTGCCGAGGTCATTCGCAAGGTCGGTGTTGATTCTGCCTATCATGATCTCGTTGGAGAAGTTGCAGTCAGAGCCGTAGGGCATATCACGGAGAATCTGATAACGTACAGAGTCAACGCCGTAACGTTCAGCAAGAACAAAGGGGTCGATAACGTTACCCAGGGACTTACTCATCTTCTGGCCGTTGAAGTTGATCCAGCCGTGACCGTAAAGGCGCTTGGGCAGGGGTAAATCAAGCATCATAAGGATGATAGGCCATACTATTGAATGGAAACGCACGATTTCCTTTGCAGTCATGTGCATATCAGCAGGCCAGTACTTGTCATAATCGTTATATGCGCTGTTCTGATAGCCGAGAGCGGAGATATAGTTTGTAAGAGCGTCAACCCATACATATACAACGTGGCCTTCGTCAAAATCAACAGGCACGCCCCATGTGAAGGTTGTACGGGATACGCATAAATCTTCAAGGCCTGCGTTGATGAAGTTGTTTACCATTTCATTCACACGTGTTGCAGGCTGGAGATAGTCTGTTTCTGTAAGAAACTTTCTGATTTTGTCCTCAAAGAGGGAAAGCTTTAAGAAGTAGGCTTCTTCGTCAGCTTCGATTACATCTCTTCCGCAGTCGGGGCACTTGCCGTCAACCAGCTGGGATTCTGTCCAGAAGCTTTCGCAGGGAGTGCAGTACTTGCCTGTATACTTGCCCTTATAGATATAGCCTCTGTCATAAAGCTCACGGAAAATCTTCTGTACTGTTTCGATATGATAATCGTCGGTTGTTCTGATGTATCTGTCATAGCTTACGTTCATGGTTTCCCACAGACGCTTGAAGTTGTCAACGATGGGGTCAACATACTCCTTGGGAGTAACACCCTGTTCCTTTGCCTTCAGCTCGATTTTCTGACCGTGCTCGTCGGTGCCTGTAAGGAACATTACATCATAGCCCTGCATTCTCTTGAAGCGTGCGATTGTGTCGCAGGCAACCGTTGTATAGCAGTGGCCGATATGAGGATTGCCCGAAGGATAGTAAATCGGGGTGGTTATATAGAACTTTTCACTCATGCTTGTACCTCTTTTCCACCGACAGCAGACCCGAAACCGAAAAAACTGCCGGTTTTTTCTTTAAAAATTAAAAATATTATACCATAAAAAGCCGTTTTTGGCAATATGTAAAAAAAAATACAAGAAAAATTTACATTTTTCACATAAAAGACTTGATTTTTTTTCAATTTTCTATTAAAATATATGTTAGGTATTTTTATGCACCGTTACGACGGGTATAACCATTAACAAAACTGACGAACCGCACCCCCTGCGTTGCATATGGCAAAGAGCGATAAAGTGCGTCCGTCAAGGCGGGCTGAAGCCCGGAAAGGAATTTTATCATGTCAAACAGATTATTTCAGGGCGTAGTACATCAGATGAGAGATACCATCGGTCGTGTTATCGGTGTTATCGACGAAAACGCTACCGTTGTTGCATGCAGCGAGCTTGCAAGAATCGGTACAAGCAATGACTTCTTCTCAATCGAACTGGGTGAATCCCACGACATCTTTATCCGTGACGGCTATACATACAAGCCCTTCGGCGTTCATGTAAAGCCCGACTATGCTGTATTCGTAGAAGGTACAGACGAAATCGCAGGCAAGTATGCGTCCATTCTTGCTATTTCCCTTTCCAGCATCAAGCAGTATTACGATGAAAAATACGACCGCAACAACTTTATCAAGAACATTATCCTTGATAACGTTCTTCCCGGCGATATCAGCATCAAGTCCAGAGAGCTCCACTTCAACGCTGACATCAGCAGAGTCGTTTTCCTCATCAATATTGTTTCCACAAACGACGTTTCCGCTTATGACGTTATCCAGAACCTGTTCCCTGACAAGAACAAGGACTTCGTTTTCAATATCACAGAAACAGATATCGTTCTTGTAAAGGAAATCAAGAACAACATCGACGTCAAGGATCTTGAAAAGCTTGCGCGCTCCATTTCCGACACTCTCCAGACAGAGTTCTTCACACGTGTCAATGTAGGTATCGGTACACCCGTTATGGGCGTAAAGGATCTTGCCCGTTCCTTCAAGGAAGCTCAGATCGCTATCGAAGTAGGTAAGGTATTTGATACAGAAAAGAACATCGTAAGCTACGATAACCTTGGTATCGCAAGACTTATCTACCACCTCCCCACAACACTCTGTGAAACATTCTTAAAGGAAGTGTTCAAGAAGGGTTCTATCGACTCCCTCGATCACGAAACCTTATTCACAATCCAGCGTTTCTTCGAAAACAACCTGAACGTTTCCGAAACCTCCAGAAAGCTTTTCGTACACAGAAACACACTTGTTTACAGACTTGACAAGATCAAGAAGCTCACAGGCCTCGACTTAAGAGAATTCGACCACGCTATCATCTTCAAGATTGCGCTTATGGTAAGAAAGTATCTTTCCGCAGACCCTGTAAAGTTCTGATTTCAGATTATAAAATTACGACATCACGAGGCGGCATAATTTTTGTCGCCTCGCAGAATGTTTTTTAAGGTGAATTTTTCTCCCTTTATCCGTAACTTTTAGGCAGTCTTCCCACTCTCTTCTTATGAAACAGTATGCCCCGTTTCCGGCATTTTATGGGATGCTGCAGGCAACGAAAGGAGATTTACATATATGGTAGAATTAAAGAACGTCGATGTTCACTACAACGACGGCTTAAAGGGCGGTATTGACGCCCTCAACGATGTAAACATACGCATCAACGACGGTGAATTCGTATTTATCGTCGGCAGCTCGGGTGCAGGTAAGAGTACCCTTTTAAAGCTTCTTACCAGAGAAATCCAGCCTACAAAGGGCAGAGTATTTGTTAACGACTATAACCTCTCGAAGCTCAAGAACCGCAAGCTCCCCTATTTCCGCCGTTCACTGGGTATGATTTTCCAGGACTTCCGTCTTATCCCCAATCTTACGGTGTATGAAAACGTGGCTTTTGTACTGAGAGTAATTGATAAATCAAAAAGATATATCCGCCAGAGAGTTCCTTATGTTCTCAATCTTGTTAAGCTTGGCGACAAGGCAAAGTGCTACCCCAGCCAGCTTTCGGGCGGTGAGCAGCAGCGTGTGGCTATCGCAAGAGCCTTCGCATGCGACCCCCAGATTATTATTGCGGACGAGCCTACCGGTAATATCGACCCTGCGCTTTCCTATGAAATCGTTGAGCTTCTTATGGATATCAACGAATGCGGCACAACCGTAATCATGGTAACCCACGACCACGAAATAGTGCGCCACTTCGGCGGCAGAGTCATAAACCTGAAGGACGGCTCCGTTGACTATGACGATTATATGGAAGGGGGCCGCTGATTATGAGAATGAGTAACTTCAGCTATCTGGTAAAACGTGGCGTAGGCTCTGTTTTCAGAAATGCTATGATGTCCTTTGCCAGCTTCTGCGTACTGCTGGTAAGCCTTTTCCTCGTAAGCGTCTCCTGCCTTCTGGCTTATGACCTTGGGGTTGTTTTCGCCAACATCGAAGAAAAGAATGAAATCGACGTTTTCGTGCAGGGCTCTGTAACACAGGAGCAGCTTACACACATTACCGACGCTATCAACATAAACACAAACACAGACCGTTTTATTTTCTATTCAAAGGACGAAGCGTGGGCTGACCAGCAGGCTTCAAACCCTGAATTCACCGAGGTTTTCGACCAGTTCAATGCTATTGAAGAAAACCCCATGCCCCACACCTTCCGTGTAACCGTAAAGGATATTTCAATCATCTCACAGACTGCGGATGAATTTGCTACAATTGAAGGTGTTGAAAAGGTTGCGGCTCCCTACGACTTTGCTTCGGCACTTGTTGACATCCGTTCAACCCTTACCGCTATCGGAATAACTCTTCTTGTGGTTCTTATACTCACAAGTATAATTATTATCTACAACTCCATCAGAAGCAGTGTATTTACCCGCCAGAAAGAGCTTAACATCATGAAGGTGGTAGGCGCTACCAACGCTTTCGTAAAGATTCCTTTCTTTATCGAAGGTATGTTTATCGGTATCGCCGCAGGTGTAGCTTCCTGGTTTATAACAAAGCTTACATACGACGCTATTGTCGGTCTGTTCCAGAGCAATTTTGAAATCTGGCAGATTTTCGGCATGGTGGATATCATGTCCTTTGACAGCGTAACCTGGATTGTTCTTGCCGCAAACTGTGTGCTCGGCGCACTTCTCGGCGCAATCGGTACAGTAATCAGTACAGCGAAATACCTTAAAGTGTGACGTAAAAGCACAGGCCCCTATGGAAAGGAAAAAAATGAAAAGAAAAACAGTTACAAAAATCCTGCGTTCGACAGCTTTTGCGTGTATGTTCTGTATGCTTTGTGGTATAATCGGTAATGAATCCGACATAAGGCTGAACGCTTCCACCACACAGGCAGAGCTTGAAGCGGAAATCGAAAAGAACAAGCAGGAAATAGCAAAGCTTGAAGATAAAATCACGGCAACCGACGGCGAAATCAGTGAGAACGAAGAGCTTCAGGGCTACTATTACAGCAAGCTTCTTCTCCAGCAGGAAGGCATCGACCTTCTGAACAACAAGCTTTACGCAAAGGAACAGGAAATTGCCGACAAGGAACAGGAAATTGCCGACAAGGAAGTTGAAATCGTAGATACTGAACGCAGAATCGAAGACAAGAAAATCGAGATTGCGGGTCTTGAAAAGGAAAACGAGGAAAATCTCCACCAGTTCGGTCAGATTGTACGTACAATGTACATGAACGACACCGACGATGTTCTCACCGTTCTTGCGGGCTCTACCGATTTCTATGATATTTTCGTAAAAACCGAAATTATGAATAATGTGGGCGAGCAGAGCGAACAGTTCATGAACAAGCTCCTTGACGATATACATAAGCTTGAAGATGACAAGCTCCAGCTGGAAGCTGACAAGGCGCAGCTGGAACAGGATAAGAAGGATCTGGAAAATGACAAGGCTGACCTTCAGGCTGAATGGACAGCACTTGACGAGGAAAAGGCATACGCCAACCAGCTTGCCAACCAGTATACAGCCGAATATAACGATGTAACATCCCACATTTCCGACCTTGAAAGCCTTAAAGACCAGTACAACTACCAGATTGCTGTCAGCAAGGAAGAAATCGAAGCCTATCAGAAGGAAATCGATGAAATTATCCGTAAGGCTCAGCTTGCAGCAAGTAATACGGTAGTTTACGATAACGGTGAATGGCGCTGGCCCCTTGACCCGAAGTTCACACTTATCACCACATATTTCGGTTACTCCGCATTCCACAGCGGCAACCACGGTGCTATCGACATCGGTAACGGCGGTATCAACGGCGCAAACATCTACGCTATGAAGGGCGGCGAGGTTATCGTCGCAAAAACCACCTACACCCCCGGCTATGACTATGGTATGTACGTAGTTATCGACCACGGTAACGGCTTCCAGTCCCTTTACGCTCACTGCAGCGCTATCTATGTAACCGTCGGTCAGATGGTGAACAAGGGCGACGTTATCGCTTCTGTAGGCTCAACAGGCTGGTCAACCGGCCCTCACCTTCACTTTGAGATACGTAAGGACGGCTCAAGAGTTGACCCTCTCAATTACGTAAACGTTCCGTAAAAAATACACGGAGGACAGACATAAATGAACAAGAAAATTTCGCTGGGTATTGCCATAAGCCTTATAGCAATCGCCTGTGCGGTAACCTTTGTAGTTACGATGACAGTTTCACTGAATATGTACAACGATAAAATCGCAGGTGTACAGCAGCGTGAGGAAATCAACACACGTATTCAGGAAATTGACGCCTTTGTACGTAACTACTCAATTTACACCATTGACGACACCGACGTAAAGACAGGTATTTACGACGGCTTTCTGAATGGTATATCCGACAAGCATTCGGGATATTATACCACAGATGAATATTATTACAGAAATATGCTTGAAAGCGGTACGCTTACAGGCATCGGCATTGAAACCGCCAATGACGGAGGTTATGCAAAAATAACCACTGTTTATGAAAATTCCCCTGCGGCTGCGGAAGGACTGGCTGTGGGAGATATCATTTCAGCAGTAGGCGGCGAAAACGTGCTTGAAATCGGTTATGATGCGGCATCCTCGCAGATACGCTTCGGCGACGAAGGCACAAAGCTTTCGGTTACTGTCCGCAAGGGCGGCGAAGAAACCGTGCACAACATTGCAAGAAAAGCCTTTGAAATCTCATCGGTAACGGGTACATTCTTAGATAACGGAATACTTTATCTTGACTTTTCCGCAATTCATAACCTTACAGGTGCACAGACACAGGCTATTATCGAAAGTCACGCAGACAAGGCGGTTACAGGATACATTCTGGACCTCAGAAATCTTGAAAGCGGCAACTACACTTCCGCTGCGGCAATTCTTGACCCTTTCGTGAATCAGATGACGGTTGCGACAGCACTCTACCGCAACAATTCCACAACGGTAATAGGCGAAACCAAGGCAGACAAATTCACAACACTTCCCATAAGTGTCATAACAAATGAAAAGACAGGCGGTGCGGCAGAGCTTATAGCTGTTACACTCCGTGACGCAAACGGTGCAAAAATCGTAGGTGCGGCTACTATGGGCTACGGCACTCTTCAGGAAGCAAGAGCCTTCAGCGACGGTACAGCGGTTGAAATCTCCGTTGCAACCATAATCCCCCACAATCAGGAAAGCGTATACAACGAAGACGGCATAAAGCCCGAATTTGCAGTTGAATATGCGGGACTGCCCGAATCTGATCCTGCAGGATATGCAGACACCTATGACGAGCAGTACAAAAAAGCAGTTGAGGTAATAATCTCCGATACAAACGCTTCGGTGTCGGAATAAACAAATACAGAAAGGACATTATCAAAATGGCAAAGCAGACAGTATTAACAAGCGAAGGTCTTAAGAAACTCGAGGAAGAACTTGATGAACTCAAAAGCGTCAAAAGACGTGAAGTAGCTGAAAAAATCAAGATTGCCCTCGGTTACGGTGACTTATCCGAAAACTCCGAATATGACGAAGCAAAGAATGAGCAGGGTCTTATCGAAGCAAGAATCGCCGAAATCGAAGCAATTTTAAAGAATGTAAAAATCATCGATGAAGATAACCTCTCCACCGAACATGTTCAGCTTGGTAACACCGTTACAGTAAAGGATATTGATGAAGATGAAATCCTTGTACTTCACATTGTAGGCTCCAAGGAAGTTAATGTTGACAAGAACAAGATTTCCGACGAATCCCCTATCGGTAAGGCTCTCATGGGTCACACAAAGGGCGAAACAGTTGAAGTTGAAGCTCCTATGGGCACATTCAAGCTTGAAATCATTGACATCGGTAAGTAAATCGAAAGGACAAAAGTAAAATGGCAGACGAAATCATTGAAGAAGAATTAACCGAAGAAGAGCTTGCCGAAAAGCTCTCCGAACAGCACAGAATCCGTCTTGAAAAGCTTTCAGCTTTAAAGGAAAGCGGAAAGAACCCCTATGAAATCACAAAGTTCCCTGTTTCCATCTTAGCAAGTGAAATCAGAGAACGTTTTGAAGAACTTGAAAACCAGACAGTACAGATTGCAGGCCGTATCACCAGCTGGAGAGATATGGGTAAGGCTAACTTTATCGATATCCGTGACGGCAGCGACAGAATGCAGGTTTATGTTAAGATTGACGAAATCGGCGAGGACAACTTCAAGGAATTCAAGACCTGGGACCTTGGCGACATCGTTGGTATCACAGGCTTTGTATTCAAGACAAGAAGAGGCGAAATTTCCGTTCACGCAAAGGAAATCACACTCCTCTCCAAGTCCCTTTTACCTCTTCCCGAAAAGTGGCACGGCTTAAAGGACAAGGAAGAACGTTACAGAAAGCGTTATCTTGACCTTATCGCTAACCCCGATGTAAAGAACACATTCGTTACACGCTCCCTTATTCTCCGTGAAATCAGAAATTACCTCGACAACTTAGGTTATCTTGAGGTTGATACTCCTGTTCTTCACACTCTTGAAATCGGTGCGGCAGCAAGACCCTTCGTAACACACCACAACGCTCTTGATATTGATATGTACTTACGTATCGAAACCGAGCTTTACTTAAAGAGACTCATCGTAGGCGGCTTTGACAGAGTTTACGAAGTCGGCCGTATCTTCAGAAACGAAGGTATGGACGCTACTCACAACCCTGAATTCACATCTATCGAAATGTATCAGGCATACACCGATTACTACGGAATGATGGACTTAATCGAAAATATGTACCGCACCGTAACTCTCAAGATCTGCGGCACAGACACAGTAAGCTATCAGGGTAAGGAAATCGCAGTAGGCAAGCCCTGGGAAAGACTTACAATGATTGAAGCGGTAAAGAAGTACGCAGGCGTTGACTTTGCTGACTGGGCAACCGATGAGGATGCAAGAGCAGCTGCAAAAGCAAAGAATGTTGAGCTTGAAAAGAAGGATGCTACAAAGGGCGATGTTCTTATCGCATTCTTTGAAGCTTTCGTTGAAGACGAGCTTATCCAGCCTACAATCATCTATGATTATCCTGTTGAAAACTCTCCCCTGGCAAAGAGAAAGCCCTCTGATCCTGCATTTACAGAACGTTTTGAATACTTCATCAACGGCTGTGAATTCGGTAACGCATTCTCTGAGCTTAACGACCCTATCGACCAGCGTGCAAGATTCACAAAGCAGGTTGAAGAAAAGCGTGCACAGGGCGCTAATGCCGAAATCGACGAGGACTTCCTCACAGCCCTCGAATACGGTTTACCTCCTACGGGCGGTCTTGGCATGGGTCTTGACAGATTCGTAATGCTTCTCACAGACAGCGCATCCATCCGTGATGTTCTCCTGTTCCCCACAATGAAGCCTGAGAAGAAGTAAGGTGTGCCGCCATATAGAAATTTTAACCCCGCTGTTTTTCAACTGCGGGGTTAGCTGTTTCTTATAAAAGGCGGCTCGCCTTAGCGTGGATGCTATAAAGCAGTATGTGCACCCTGCCGTTTTTCCTGTTGCCATAAAGCAGAATATTGCAAAAGGCAGGAATTGCCCAAGGCGGCTCGCCTTAGTGTAGGTGCCATAAAGCAGTTTTGACCCCGACGCACAAATAAAGTGCAAAACAGCACATGTTCAGCGTGCGGCGGAATTGCCCAAGGCGGCTCGCCTTCTGTGACAACCCCGTGAAATAAATCTCACCCCGTTTCTATTGACTGAAACGGGGTTTTGCGGTATAATATACTTATGTTTTCAGCAAATACTTAACAGAAAGAAAGTGTAGAAATGTCATATCAGGACGACAAAAGAGAGCTTTTAAAGCTTAAACAGGGACTTATTGAAGAAAGCGAGAGCGTAAAAGAAGAAAAGCGTGAAGTGGTAGAGCTTCACGGCTGGAAAAAGGTTTCAAATTTCTTCTATCATTATAAATGGCATGTAATTGCCGCAACCTTCTTTGTTGCGGTTGCAGGCTTCTTTATCTATGACCTTGTGAAAAAAGAGCATGGCGATATGCGTGTGCTGATTGTAACAAAGGAAAATGAACTTGCAAAGCAGGTAAACCATAAGACAAAGGATTTTGAGCTTGCTTTTGAAAAATACTGTCCCGATTTTGACGACAGCGGTTATGTTCATGTTGATACCTATAATATAGATTTAAGCGAAAACATCGACGGAAATTATATGCTTGCAGGCGTCACAAAGCTTACAGGCGAAATCTCCTACGGTGAAGCCCAGCTTTACATTATGGACACCCCCGCACTTGAAAGCATCATAACAGAAGGCGATACCTCAGGCTTTGTAAATCTTGAAGAACTCTATCCCGATAATCCTCAGATTGACGGAGTTTTCTACAAGCTGAAGGACAGCGAATTTGCCCATCTGGCAAATTACGTTGAGGCATGCCCCGAAGATTTATTCATGGTAGTCCGCAGGACTACCGACGTCACCGCCAACAAGGAAAGAGCCGAAGCCGCACAGGAAAAGGCAATGGAAGTCATTGACAATATCATAAACGGCAAAATGTCTGGCTGGGAGGATGACGACGGCAGAGTCTACGGAATCTACGGCGAAGGCGAAACAGAGCTTGTGCCCACTATCTGATCAGAGGAACTTTTTAAGTCCGTCAGCATACTGTTCTTCACGGCTCAGCAGACGTTCTGCCTTTTTCAGAGTTTCGTCGCCTGCATTATGGCTGTGATTCACAGTTTCGGCAATGTCGATAATGCCCATGTTGGTGCCGTTGTACATCATTTTCGCAAGGTTGTTGCGGCTGTCATCGACAAACGATTTCATGCTGATACCCATGTGAGCCATTGCGGTTTCCATTTTCGGTATCTGCTCAACCTGAGCTCCCGAATTTTCAATTTCGGTTTTCAGTTCCTTGCAGGTAGCTTCGTAATGCTCCTGCTGACGGTGAATATAGTTTCTGAATTCTCCGTCATCACATTTTTCTTCCACCTGCTTTATGCAGTCGGATGCCATACGGCTGTTCTTATAAATACAGTTTAAAATATCAATATCATGTTGATGAAGCATAATAATACCAACTTTCTTTTTTTAGTAGTATTATTATCAGCAGAAAGGACAAGGATATGCAAAGAGAGCATTTTCTGAAAATATTTGTCAAAGGTCTCGGCTATGCATTTTTTGGAAATATATTAAGCGGCATTATGGTTTTTTCCATTGCCCCCGCAATCAAAATATGGCTGCTTACCGCTGTGGCGCTTCTGTTTACCCTTTTTATCTACGGTTCGCTCCTGTTTACCGCAGGATATCGTGACGGACAGAAGGAAAACAAGCTTATTGTGAACCACAGGGTTGAATCCTCGCCGAAATACCGCTGGATTGTTTTCGGTCTTGTAATCGGCGTAGTTATGGCAATCCCCGGCTTTGTAATTCTTGCCGCAAAGCTCGGTGCACTTGTTGTCAGCGGTGAATTCATGTTCGCATTCCGCTTTATAAACGGTGCAGTAACACCTCTTCTGTACGCATCAGAAATGCAGGCGGCTGCTCCGCCTGATTATCCCATGTGGCTGTGTATCGCATTTATAGGCATTTATGTGATACTTACACCTCTCGTGGCACATATAGGATACAAGTTCGGTTTTGATGATAAGAAGCGCACAAGCTTTATGTATGAGGAGCAGTAAATGATAATCAGAAAAGCAAAAACCAGCGATCTCGAAGGGATAAAATCCCTGCTTCTGCAGGTGCTTACCGTGCATCATAAGGGCAGACCCGATATTTTCAAGGCTGACTGCCGTAAATATACCGATGAGCAGATTCTTGAAATAATCGCAGATGAAAAAACGCCTGTGCTTATAGCGGCAGACGAAGAAGACAGAGTTATGGGCTATGCTTTCTGCATTTTTCAGCAGCATATCGGTAGCAATATTCTTACAGATATCAGAACTCTTTATATTGACGATCTTTGTGTTGATGAAAATATAAGAGGACAGCATATCGGAAGCAGTCTTTATAATGCAGTACTGGATTTCGCACGTGAAAACGGCTGCTATAATGTTACGCTCAATGTCTGGAGTTGTAACGAAAGTGCAATGAGATTCTATGAAAAAATGGGGCTTGTCCCCCAGAAAATCGGAATGGAGAAAATACTGTAAAAACACCCGAGGTCAGGACAGCGGTTCGTATAGAAATATTATATATATTATTGAGGGAAACCCTTTTGAAAAAGGGTTTCCCTCATACTCCTTTCCTAAAACTTCAAATATTAATTCCAGCCTGTCAGGGTAAACCTGACAGGCTGTAATTGATATTAAAAGTCTTTGGAAGGGGGTGCGGGGGACAACCTTTCTACAGAAAGGTTTCCTCCGATAAATACATATAATGCTTCTATATGAGCACCGTTCTTATGCTTCGGGTGTTTTTAATCAAGCTCGAACATACCTGTATAGAGCTGGTAGTACTTACCCTTTTCTGCAATAAGCTTTTCGTGATTTCCACGTTCTATGATTCTACCCTTTTCAAGCACCATGATAACATCGGAATTCTGAACTGTGGAAAGTCTGTGAGCAATAACAAATACTGTTCTGCCCTTCATAAGGCTGTCCATGCCCTTCTGTACTATTGCTTCCGTTCTGGTATCAATACTTGAAGTAGCCTCATCAAGAATCATTACAGGCGGGTCGGCAACCGCCGCACGGGCGATAGCTATAAGCTGACGCTGACCCTGGGACAGCTGTGCACCGTTTTCAGTAAGCATCGTGTCATAGCCCTGAGGCAGACGACGGATAAAGTCGTCGGCATTTGCAAGCTTTGCCGCTGCATATACCTCTTCATCGGTGGCGGAAAGATTACCGTAACGGATATTCTCCATAACCGTACCTGTAAACAGGCAGGTTTCCTGAAGAACTATACCAAGAGAACGGCGTAAATCCGCCTTTTTGATTTTATTGATATTAATACCGTCGTAGCGTATCTTACCGTCAGCAATATCATAAAAGCGGTTGATAAGATTTGTGATGGTGGTCTTGCCTGCACCTGTCGAGCCTACAAAGGCAATCTTCTGACCCGGCTCAGCAAAAATGGAAATATCGTGAAGTACCATCTTCTCTTCGGTATAGCCGAAGTCAACCATGTCAAGCACAACCCTGCCCTGAAGCTCGGTGTATGTGGTAGTGCCGTCCTCGTGGGGATGCTTCCACGCCCACATGCCTGTATGCTTTTCGGTTTCTGTGATTTCGCCGTTTAAGTTTCTTTCAGCATTTACAAGCGTTACATAGCCGTTGTCATCTTCGTGCTTTTCGTCAATGAGAGCGAATATTCTCTTTGCACCTGCAAGCGCCATAACGATGTAGTTTATCTGCTGGCTTATCTGGTTTACAGGCATGGTAAAGCTCTTGGAAAGCTGCAGGAATGCAGCGATTCCGCCAAGGGTAAGACCGCCTACACCGTTTACTGCAAGAATACCGCCCAGTACCGCAACAAGGCCGTACTGCATATGACCCATATTGTTATTTACAGGACCCAAGATGTTTGCGGAAATGTTCGCTTCACGGGCATTGTGACAAAGCTCATCATTGAGTCTGTCAAAATCCGCCTTGGTTGCATCCTCGTGGCAGAAAACCTTGACAACCTTCTGACCGTTTATCATTTCTTCGATATAACCGTTTACTTCGGCAATGGACTTCTGCTGACCGACGAAATACTTGCCGCTTCTGCCTGCGATTTTACCTGTCACAAGCATCATAAGCGCAATTGTGATAATTACAAATATAGTCAGGTAAACACTGGTTGTAACCATTGCGATAAACACAGAAACGATGGTGATAACCGATGAGAACGCCTGTGGGATACTCTGGGAAAGCATCTGACGGAGGGTGTCAATATCGTTTGTGTAATGGCTCATGATATCGCCGTGGGTGCGCTGGTCAAAATACTTGATGGGCAGCCTCTGCATATTTTCAAACATCTCGTCACGGATTTTCTTCTGAACGCCCTGAGAGATTGTAACCATGATGCGGTTATAGAAGAATGTAGAAAACATACCTGTAAGGTAGATTGCGCCCATAACACACAGCACCTTTAAAAGCGGTGTGAAATCAGGGGATTCTGTGCCTATAAGCGGGGATATGTAGTCATCAATAAGGGTCTGCAGGAACAACGAGCCTGCAACACCTGCAAGAGAGCTGCACAGAATACATACTATAACAAGGACGAAATGGAACTTATAATCCTTGAATATGTAGCCTAAAAGGCGCTTTACAGTAGCCTTGTCGGGCTTTCCCACCTTGCCGATAACACGGGGACCGCCACGCATTCCGCCGCCCTTCATCTGTACGGGAGGTGTCTGTTCCTTAACCTTTTCAGCCATTGTCGTCCCCTCCCTTCTGCTGGGAATAGTATACTTCCTTGTAGATTTCGTTGGAAGCGAGAAGCTCTTCATGAGTACCCATGCCGTCAATCTTACCGCCTTCGATTACGATAATTCTGTCGGCATCCTGAACAGAGGAGATTCTCTGGGCAATAATAAGCTTTGTGGTATCGGGGATTTCTTCTCTGAACGCTTTTCTTATCATAGCGTCGGTTGCTGTATCGACAGCGCTTGTAGAGTCGTCAAGAATAAGGATTTTCGGCTTTTTCAGAAGTGCACGTGCAATACAGAGTCGCTGCTTCTGACCGCCTGAAACGTTTGTACCGCCCTGCTCGATATATGTATCGTAACCGTCGGGGAAGGATGTTATAAAATCATGAGCACAGGCAAGCTTGCACACTCTCTCAAGCTCTTCGTCGGAAGCTTCGGCATTGCCCCAGCGGAGATTATCCTTGATTGTGCCTGAGAACAGCACATTCTTCTGAAGCACCATTGCAACCTCGTTTCTGAGAGCTTCAATATCATATTCCTTTACGTTTCTTCCGCCTACCTCAACAACACCGTCAGTAACATCGTAAAGACGGGGGATAAGCTGGACAAGGGTTGACTTTGAAGAGCCTGTACCGCCGATAATACCGATAGTTTCGCCTGATTTTATATCAAGGTCAACATCGGTAAGCGCAAGGCTTCCGCCCTTTTTATAAGCAAAATCAACCTTTCTGAAGCGGATTGAGCCGTCCTTTACTTCTGTAACGGGGTTTTCGGGATTCTGTAATGTACTTTCTTCGCCAAGCACTTCGCAGATACGCTCCATAGACGCTCTTGCCATAGTAAGCATTACGAAAATCATGGAAAGCATCATAAGGCTCATGAGAATCTGCATAGCATATGTCATGATACCCATAAGCTCGCCTGTTGTAAGTGCGTTATCCACAACTATCAGCTGTGCGCCGAGCCAGGAAATCGCAATCATACCTCCGTACATACAAAGCTGCATCAAAGGTCCGTTGAAGGCAAGCAGCTTTTCAGCCTTGCAGAAATCATCGTAAATGGATTTTGAAACACCCTTGAACTTTTCGGTTTCATGTTCTTCTCTTACAAATGCCTTTACAACACGCATACCTGATACATTTTCCTGAACAACGCTGTTAAGCTTGTCATAACGCTTGAATACACGCTCGAATACAGGGTGCGCATGGGTCATAATAAGAAACAGACCTATTGCAAGAATCGGGATTGCGGCTAAAAATACAAGAGAAATCTGTGCATTTATAGAGAATGCCATAATAAGCGAGAAAATAAGCGTGATAGGTGAACGTACCGCAATACGGAGAATCATCTGATATGCGTCCTGCACACGGGTAATATCGGATGTAAGACGGGTTACAAGACTTGCGGTAGAGAACTTGTCGATATTCTCAAAGGAATATTCCTGTACCTTATGGAACATATCCTTTCGTAAATTCCTTGCAAAGCCTGTGGAAGCGATTGCGCCGAACTTACCACCACCGAAGCCTGCAAGCAGTGACAGGATGCAGGCTATCATAATAAGGCCTGCCATAAGATAAATGTGATTGAGGTCACCCTGTCCGTTGTTTCCCTCAATGCCGTTGTCAATAAGAGATGCCATCAGAAGCGGAATAAGCACTTCCATAAATACTTCGCCCACCATACATATAGGCGTAAGTATTGACGGCTTTTTGAATTCTCTTACTCTTGATAAAAGAGTTTTTATCATTTTTTGCTGTCATTCCTTTCTTTTTCTATAAGATTGTTATAAATTTTTTCCGTAACAGTAAAAAAGCACTCCAACTCCGCTTCGCTAAGGCCTGCTGACAGCATTTCTTCAAAGCTGTCTATCTCTTCTCTGAAATGCTCATGCATATCCTCCGCTTTACGGGTAAGAGTTATCTTTTTCAGTCTTGCGTCAGACAAAACCGCCGTGCGGACTATCAGCCCGTTGTTTTCCATTGCCTGAAGCACCTTTGTAACAGTTGAACGACGTATTCCGAAATGGCTTTCTATATCACGCTGGAAAACATCGGTGTCCCTGTTCTTGTAAAGATAGCCGATTATCCGCCCGTGATACGGGGTTGTGCCGTCCTTTTCGTTTCTCAGATGACAGAAATTCCTGTCCATTATATGATTAAGATGCCTTATCACATAACTTATATGTTTCGGCCCGTCCATTTGTTCGCCTCCTAACTGTTAGAACTCTAACAATTATAGCATTTTCTGACAAAAAAGTCAATGATAGTTTTGTGAAATAATAACAAGGGCGAACTTTGTTCGCCCTTGTTATACGGTTATACAATTCCGCTTAATACGGTAAGAAGAACAGATATAACAGCAAGCACCGTAAAGAAAATCATCATTTTTCTGATACTGTCAAGCATTTCATTTGCTTTATCCTGCTTTTCGCAAAGCCTTGCAAGCAAAGCGGGGACGATTTCTTCTTCCGACATCTGCACTCTTTTTCTGTATACATACTGAGGGGTATATGTTAAACTTCCGCTGTCGTCGGGAAGCTCCTCAGCCTCGTAATTCAGATAAAACTCAGCCTCTGACATTGTTTCCTGTGCCTTGAGATATTCTTCCTTTGTAATCTCAGACCACATATCCGTATGTTCTGAAAATTTACTTTTATCAATAGCCATTACAGCACTCCTTCTGTCTGCAATTACTTGCTCTTTTCACCCAGCTTCTTTTCGCAGTGGTTTCTGAGTCTTTCGATATTCGCTCTGTGCATGAAAACAAGGAAAAATCCGATAACTGCCGCAGGAATAAAGTTAAACCACATATTCGGGTCGCCGTTCATATATGAAAACAGCAGTACCGCAAAGGGATAACAGCTTGCCGCAATGATAGAGCCTACGGAAACATAGCGTGTGATTGCAACGAAAATACCGAAAATACCCAAGAGAATAAGGGCAGGAATCCAGTTTATGGCAAGCATGGTGGAGAATGTCACAAGAATGCCCTTGCCGCCCTTGAATCCATAATATACAGGATAAATATGACCAAGCACAGCACATACGCCTGCACAGTAATTTATCCATGCATAACCGTCGTTTGCGTAAGTATCCACCCCGAGGAGCAGCTTAAAGCAGAAATGCACCAGCAGAATGGAAAGAACACCCTTTAAAATATCGCCGAGAAGTACAAATAACGCCGCAAGCTTGCCCTGTGTGCGCAGAGTGTTTGTAAGTCCCGCATTGCCGCTTCCGATTGTACGGATATCCTCGCCTGTCTTTATCTTTGTGACAATAATTGCGGAATTTACCCCCGAAATAAGATAGGGGGCAACCACCATAACCACAAAGCAGAGTATAGTCAGTAAAATATTATCGCCCATTTAAATGGTCTCCTTAAAAAGTGAATAGTTAATAGTGAATAATTAGAATTGAAAAGCTAAGATGTGCCTGCGGCACGTATTTGAATATCCGCCGTCGTTCATCGATCGGCAAAGCGCAATATCGCAAAAGGCAAAACTGCCTGTAACGACTTGTTGAATTTTCCGCAAATCTGCTCACCGCCGTCACGCATCAATCGGCAAATTGCAATATCGCAAAAGGCGGAACTGCCCGTGGGCGCTGCCCACTATTCGCCACGTTCACGTACAATTATACGTATAGGTGTGGCGTCAAGGCTGAACGCTTCTCTTATCTGGTTTTCGATATAACGCTGATATGAGTAATGGAACAGCTCCTTGTTGTTGCAGAAAACAACAAAAGCAGGCGGCTTTGTGGAAGCCTGTGTCATGTAGTAGAGCTTCAGGCGCTTACCCTTGTCGGAAGGCGGCTGAACACGTGCGGTAGCATAGCTTAAAAGGTCGTTGAGCATACCTGTTGTGATACGTCTTGAGTTCTGCTCCGCTGTGTACTTTATCATCTCAAAAAGCTTGTCGATACGCTGACCTGTAAGTGCGGAAATAAACACAAAGGGTGCATATGACATAAAGGAGAAGTCAACCTCCAGCTTCTTTCTGAATTCGTTCATTGTCTTATCGGTCTTCTCAATGGAATCCCACTTGTTTACGGCAATTACACAAGCCTTACCCTGTTCGTGGGCGTAGCCTGCAACCTTGCTGTCCTGCTCGGTGTAGCCCTCATTTGCGTCAATCATGATAACGCATACATCGGCTCTGTCAATCGCCATATAGGCACGCAGAACGCTGTACTTTTCGATGCTCTCAGTGATTTTTGACTTACGTCTGATACCTGCGGTGTCGATGAATACGTACTTTTCGCCGTCACGTTCTATCACTGTATCAATTGCATCACGGGTAGTACCTGCAATATCGGATACGATAACACGCTGTTCGCCTGCAATCTTGTTGATAAGGGAAGACTTGCCTGCATTAGGCTTGCCGATAACGGCTACCTTGATAATACCCTCTTCGTATTCCTCTTCATCGTCTTCGGGCATGTATTCAAACGCCGCATCAAGCAGGTCGCCCGTACCGTGTCCGTGAACGGAGGAAACCGCAATAGGTTCGCCGAGACCGAGATTGTAGAATTCGTAGATTTCAGCAGGAGGCTCGCCGATTGTATCACACTTGTTTACGCAGAGAACAACAGGCTTTCCGCTTTTTAAAAGCATATCCGCTACGCTCTGGTCGTTTGCGGTAACGCCTGTGGTGATGTCTACCACGAAAATTATTACATTTGCGCTGTCAATCGCAAGCTGAGCCTGTTCTCTCATCTGGGAAAGAATAACATCCTTTGTATCAGGCTCGATACCGCCTGTATCAACCAGCATGAATTTCTTATTGAGCCATTCTGCCTGACCGTAGATACGGTCACGTGTTACACCGGGGGTATCCTCAACAATGGAAAGTCGCTGTCCGATAAGCTTGTTGAACAGTGTGGATTTTCCTACGTTGGGTCGTCCCACGATTGCTATTAATTTGTTCATTTTATCAGTCCTTTTCTTTTGTTATCTGTTTCCTGCACGCATAAGACGGACATCGGAGCCAAGAAAAATCAGGTCGTCCATAGTCTTCATACGTGATACTGTTCTGTTTCCGTATCTTGCCACAAGCTCATTCAGATCGCAGTTTGTGCTTATTATGGTAGGCTTTGCCGCATTCATACGGTTGTTTATAATATTATACAGTGCCGCACTGTAAAATTTACTTTCAAACTCTGCGCCCACATCATCAAGAATCAGCAGGTCTGTTTCAAGAAGCACATCAATTGTGTTGCCTTCTTCCCTGCCGAAATGCTCCTGTTCACATTTTCTGAACAGGTCAGGGGCAGAGCCGTAAATAACGCTGTAACCCTTCTTTATTACCTCGCTTGCAATACTCAGGGAAAGGTGGGTCTTACCCAGTCCCGTTGCGCCACGCATTAAAATGCCGTTGCAGGGGAGATGGAAATTCTCAGCATAATTCCTGCAGAAATCAAGGTTGCTGCTCATAACCTCCCTTGCGGTACAGCCCGCAGGCGTCACCTGCTTGTCGTCATAATAGGAAAGGCTGAAGTCGGCAAAATCCGAAAGGCTCATGGGGGATGTCCTGTTTATATCCTCTGCGGCCGCTTTTTTTACAATTTCCATGAAGCATTCGCAGCGCCTGCCTTCAGAAACACCTGTGTCACCGCACTTTCTGCATACGCAGGGCTTGTCCAGATAATCTGCGGGATAGCCTGCTCTTACAAGGCTTTCGGAAAGCCTTTTCTGAAGCAGCTCATTGTTTGTTTCAAGCTCCGCAAGCTTTCTCTCAAAGTCCTCATCATGTTCTAAAATCAGGGATATGAGTCTGCCGCTTGTAAGCCCCAGTTCGTGATGTATCTTATAAATTTCAGGCTGTTTTGTTTCAATTTCACGCTCACGCTGACTGAGAATACGCTCGTTTCTTAGCTTTCTCTGTTCAAGCTCATCTTCCGCAAGCTGAAAAAATCTGCTGTCAAAGCTCATTCCTTTTTCCTGTACCTTTCGTAAGAGGATTGTTCAAGTGCGTTTATATCAAAGCTGGATTCCATAACAGTCTGGGCGGGCTTATCCTGCTGCGCCTGTTCGGGAGAAGAAATACCCTTCTCCTTCCAGCTCCTTAAAATCGAGTCCATATAGGGGAAGCTGAGCTTTCCCGTTGCGTTGAGAGTCTTTTCGTAGGCCTCGTCAATAAGCTCTTCACAAATATCCATTTCCGCCCAGCCTGCAATAATCTCCTTCTGCTTTTTTGAGAATGCGCTGGTCATACGGAACTTGCTGCGAAGCTTTCCTTCCAGCGTATTACGCATTGAAAGCACGGTTATTCTTTCTTCCGCCTTGACAATATTGTCTATTCCGCATTCAACCCAGTCGAGGGCAACGGATTTCATATATGCGGGGGTTGCCTTGTCCATTGAGAAGCAGTATTCCACCAGCATTAGTGCAACCTCTGAGGGAAGTCCGATTTCATCGGTTATCACCATAAGGGTGTTGCGCTCGGAATGCTTTGTGGGTCTGCCTGCAAGCCTTTCAAAGGTGGTGCAAAGACAACGGAAAGCATCATCGCCGTTTACCGTTCTTGCGATTTCTACGGGTGGGAACTGTATATCGGAAGTGAGCTTCGCTCTTGCAACAGCCTTGCTGCCGGCAACGGGCTGTGTGGGTACAGCTGCCGCTTCGCCCTGCACAGGAGCAATTATGCCGCCGTTATTTACGATTACTCCTCTTTCTTCCCAGAAGATAAGAGCTTCCTCTGCCGTATCGGGTGTAACACCTGCACCTTTGGAAATATCATTGAGGGAAAAATCCCTTCCGCTGTTTCTGAGCAGGAAAAGAAGCACCTTGATATGGTCGCCGCCTGCGATTTTAAGATGCTCGTCAACAACACAGGCAGGAACGGCAAAAACGCTGTTCCAGACGCCGAGATTCAGCTTGTATTCCATATAAATGCTCCTTTCATCAGAATAATTGCGTAATTATAAACATTATATCATATTTTGATTTTTTTTGCAATAGCAAATAAATAACGGCGTCAGCTCATAAAAGGGCTGCCGCCGTTTTCATTAAAGAATACCTGTTCTTTCGGCTGAAATTACTCCGCCTATCTTACGTATACGCTGAATCAGTGCATTGAGCTGTTCAACGCTTGCAACCTCAACAGTAACGATGATATTGCCGTTGCCGTTCTTGAGAGGATGCGCCATAATATTGCTGATAGCAAATCTGCTGGAAG
Source organism: Ruminiclostridium sp. (assembly GCA_017625405.1). Lineage (GTDB taxonomy): Bacteria > Bacillota > Clostridia > Oscillospirales > Ruminococcaceae > Ruminiclostridium_E. The sequence continues at coordinate 39,945 of JAGALB010000060.1, forward strand.
CGATGGTGGTTGTGATTTCTGCAAGTGCGTCCATATTTTCGGAAATAATATCAATAGTAGCGTTATAATAATCCGAAGCGCCTGACGCTGCCCAGCTTACGTTTATCCAGCGTTCCTTATCCTGGGGGCTTGCATTTATAACATTGGTGCAGTCCTGCTTGTGTACCGAAACACCGTAGCCTCTTGTGATAAAGCCTACGATCCTATCACCGGGAAGCGGATTACAGCACTTGGCAAACTTGATAAGGCAGTTGTCGATTCCTTCAACGATTACGCCGCCGCTCTGCTTACGCTCGATGTTGCGATTCATAGCCTCGTTTCCGTCGACCGACTGGGGCTGCTGCTGTGCCATACGGTTAGCATACATATCCTTGACACGCTGCATTATCTTGGAAAGCTTTACGCCGCCATAGCCGATAGCCGCATAGAAGTCATCAACGTTGGAAAACTTCTGCGCCACCGCAATTTCTTTCAGGAATTCAGGGGTTGCAGTTATATTGTTGCGGTGAAGCTCAACTTCAAGAGCGTTTCTGCCCTCTACAATGTTTTCCTCACGGCATTCCTTCTTGAACCATGCACGGATTTTTCCTCGTGCTTCGCTGGTCTTTGCAATTTCAAGCCAGTTACGGTTAGGACCGAAGGTCTGGGACTGGGTGGTGATAACCTCAACTATATCGCCCGTTTTAAGCTCATAGTCAAAGCGTATCATTCGTCCGCTTACCTTTGCACCGGTCATTCTGTGTCCTACCTGAGTATGAATTGCATAGGCAAAGTCAATTATCGTAGCGCCTAAGGGCAGTACGATGACATCACCCTTGGGAGTGAATACGTAAACCTCGTCGGGAGCCAGATCAACCTTGATAGCGTCGGCAATCTGCTCAACGTCGTCGCCTTCCTGCTGCTGGTCAAGAATCTGTCTTATCCAGTCAAAGCGCTGTTCGCCCGCAACCTTGCCTGTAAGACCTGCCTTGTATTTCCAGTGGGCAGCGACACCGTACTGTGCGGTGTTGTGCATCTCAACCGTTCTTATCTGCACCTCGAAGGGTATACCCTCTCTGCCGATTACGGTAGTATGCAGAGACTGGTAACGGTTGGGCTTAGGGGTTGCGATATAGTCCTTGAAGCGGTACGGAATAGGCTTGAACATATCGTGTATGATACCGAGAACGTTGTAGCACTCGATAACCGACTGAACAATAACTCTTACCGCATACACATCATATATTTCATCAAAGCCCTTGCCCTTGATATAAACCTTCTTGTAAATGCTGTATACGCTCTTTACACGACCTTCTATCACGGGCGGCGGCTCTATGTCGCTTATACGCTCACGGATTCTTCCGGTGATTGTGTCAATGAATGTATTGCGCTGTTCCTTGTGGGTATCCAGCATATCTTCGATTGCCCTTGTGCCGTAAGGGTCAAGTATACGGATAGAGATGTCCTCCATTTCCTCCTTGACTGCGCTCATACCGAGGCGGTGAGCGATCGGCGCATAGAAATTCATGGTTTCCAGTGCCTTCTTGCGCTGCTTTTCGGGAGGACGGTACATAATCGTACGCATATTGTGGAGTCTGTCCGCAAGCTTTATGATAATAACACGGATATCCTTGGACATAGCCATAAGGATTTTACGGATATTTTCAGCCTGCTGCTCTTCCTTTGTGTTAAGAGGAACCTGACCGATTTTTGTAACGCCGTCAACAAGGTTTGCAACGTCATCACCGAATTTCTTGCGGATTGTTTCAAGGCTTGTGTCGGTGTCTTCAACTACGTCGTGAAGAAGCGCCGCTACAAGCGTATCCGTATCCATGCAGAATTCCAGCAGGATACAGGCAACCGCAACAGGGTGAGTTATATAAGGCTCGCCCGAGCTTCTTTTTATCTCGGAATGCGCTTCATCTGCAATTTCATAAGCGGCAATAATCTTGTTTACATCATACTGCTTATCACTCTGCTTTATTTTTTCAAGTAAGACATCTAAAGTATAGAGCACTCCCAGCGCTCCTTTCAATTGTAATTATTATATATCCTGCCTACAAAATCCTTAAAATCCGTTCTTACGGAATCAGGTGCAAGAATCTGCACCTTTTCGCCGAACTGGCACACCCAGCCGTAGAAGATGGGGCTTGCGGTAACAGGCTGATTGATTACGAAATAGTTTTCGTCATCCTCATCATTATATACGGTGATATTCTTTCCGAAGCGGTCAAAGATAACGCCCGAAAGGGAATTATGTACTCTGAGGGTAACTCTCAGGTCGCTGCCGGAAAACATACCGAAACGCTTTTTTGTATATTCGTTCAGATTGAAGTCCTTGGGCGGCTCAAGGCGCTTTTCATCAAGGATTTCAACCTTCTCTATCTTGTCGGCCCTGAAGTTTGTGACATCGTCATACTTTCCGTAATAGCCCACAAGATAATAGTTTTCCTCACGCCAGCAGAGAGCATAGGGAGAAACCTCGGAATAAGCTCCGCCGTTGTGATATTTTTTATTCTTCTTACGGTCAAAATCAAAATACAGGAAGCGGATTTTCTTCTTTTCACGGATAGCCTGCTGAATAGCGTCTATGTTGTAATAAATCTGCTCGTTTGCATTCTTCACACGGTCGGAAACAATAACGTTTCTTTTCAGCTCGTCCGCATCATGACGGTTTGCAAGAGAGGAAAGCTTTGCTACAAGCTCCTTTGACTTCTTTTCCGTAATGAATTTTGAGCAGGCAACCGCATCTGCAAGGAGCTTCAGCTCATGCAGACCAAAGGTGCCGCCTGCGTAGTAATAAGCGGTATTTCTTGAAGCCCCCACCTTCTCGATTTCCATTCCGTACTGACAAAGGGTTTCAATGTCGTCGTAAATGCTTTTTCTTTCTGCTTCAATCCCGTTATTACCCAGGATTTCAATCAGTCTTGCAAGTGTTATGGGGTGGTCTTCGTTTGTTTCCGTGCGGAAAATATCCGCAAGCATCAATAGCTTCTGTTTCTGATTTGAACTTCTTGGCATTATTCTTCCTCGCCGTCGTCAACGTTGAAATCTTCTGTTGTTGCTACTGCCTTCAAAAGCTTTTCAGCCATGGAGGAAATAAGATTCTTGTACTGTACCTTGTCTGCCCAGCCCTTGGGGAAGCCCTGGATTCCGTAATATGCACCCATCATTGCCGCTGTCATGGAAGCGCATGTATCGCTTGCGCCGTCATGGTTTGCTGCAAGCTGGATTGCGTATCTGGGGCTTTCATAATGAAGAACCGCACAGTAAACCGCAATTGCAAGCGCTTCGTAAGCTTCAAAGCCGTAACCCATTTTCTTTACAGCATCACGGGGTTCAACGCTTTCGTTGTTAACCAGCTCAAGAGCGTAGCTCAGTGTCTTCTTGAGGATTTCGCCTTCAGCAACGCCCTCAAGCAGTTCGATAACGGTACGTACCGCATCTTCAATTTCTGCGCCGCTGACAATTTCGGCAATAATTGCCGCATAGCAGCCTGCTGCAATATATCCTACGGGACTTCCGTGGGTGATTGCCGCTGCACGGCAGCCCATATCGAAAGCCTTTGCTGTGTCATTGTAGAAATAAAGTCCCACGGGAGCAACACGCTTTACCGCACCGTTGTCCCTGTTGTCGTTAAGACGGTTTTCAGGTGTACCGTAAGCCATATTCCTGATTTTGAGAAGTGCGTCGATATTTTTTGTATCCGCTGTACGCTTCTTGTAAAGTCCCTTTGCCTTTAAAAGTCTTAATTTGTAAGGGTTCTGACCGGGGTCAAAGAGCCATGCGTATTCCTTGCCTGCAACAGTCTTTGTCTGTGTATAGAGCCACACCTGATATGCAAGGAAGATATAGTCCTCGTAATTTACTCTGCCGTCGTCAGCTCCTGCGCTGTGCGCCCAGAGAAGACCGTCGGCTGTAAAGAGCGAAAGCTGTGTGTCATCTGTAAAAAGCGCTGTGCCTGTACGCTTGCTTACTGCAAGGTCAAGACAGCCCAGCTTTTCAAAACGCTCACAGATAGAATCATAATCCATAAGCTCAATAGGATAGCCGAAAGCGTCGCCTAATGCAAGACCTACCATTACTCCCTGAAATTTGTCGTCAAGATAAACCTCACTCATTTTTATTTTTCCTTTCTGATTTGTGTTTTCTTATATTTTTACGGCTGTATATGGTTTTTGAAATCACCATGCTGTCAGGATACATATACAGCTTCTCAAGATAGTCGTAATAAATTCCGGGGGAAGCAATACCGTTTACAAAGACGATATCCGCACCGGCTTTTCCTAAAATTGTATCGGTAAGAAGCACGCAGTTGGTGCTGAGTACCGAATAGGTTTTGAATTTGCCTTTTCTGAATTTGAAGAATTTTGCTCTTGTGCCGAACCAGAGCTTGCTGCAATAATCGTGATAATCCGAAAGCTTTGCGGACTTCGGGTCATTCCCGCAGGCAACCTCAAAAGGCGCTTTCCACGGAATGGTCAGGCTTTTGAGCTTTACTATCTCCTGTCTTACAGCCTGAAGCTGTTCGGGGGTAAGCCGCAGCCCGTAGCTGAAAACCATTTTTCTGTCGTGGGTAACGGAAAAATCAATGTATCTTTCCTTTTCCGCAGTAAAGAGTATTCCGTCGCCGAACACCGCAAAAAGCTTATGCGAACTCCAGTCGTGGTTTCCGTAGGAAATCACTTCTCCGTCCACACAGATGTCAAGATGACCGATTTTACCCGAACCGTTGTTGGAAACATGCACCATTACCTCAATATCAGGCGTACCGCCTGTTTTTTCAGGCACCACGGGTGCAGGAAGCTGGTCGTTGACGGAAATATATTCGTTGATATATCTTAAGGTGTTAAGCGGCATAAAGGTTGAAACAAACACAGGCGCCGATATTCTTATTCTGCGCTTTACAATGTTCTTCGCCTTCTGCGGCACCATGCGCCCTGCAAAATCCGACAGGGTTGACGCACCGTAAAGGATAAAATAAATACCTGAAATAAGCAGAAATGCACTTGCGCTTCTGTCGGATGCAATCAGGATGATTCCGAAGGTGAGAAAGAACGCAAAAGCTATCAGCAGAGTCCAGCCGCCCGGCTGCCTGTTAATCTTCATAACAATGAAATCTGCAAGCTTTGAAGCACCGTTAAGGAAAATATAAAGAGCAAAGACTATTGTAGCAATGCGGAAGGTGGAGTTGGGATTTGCAAGAGAAATCACACCGAAAATTATGCTGACAATTCCGATGAACAGGAAGCTCTTGCGCCGCTTCTTGCTTACATGTCCCTGCTTTGTTATAAAGTTTATGATATTCATAAAGCCGTGAAGCATGATTACCGCACCGCCGATAATTGAAAGCGGTATCATAAGGCGTTCATGCTGCACTATGAATAGTATTCCGACAGCAATCTGTATAAGACCGTAGACCAGCAGCGCTGCCTTGTAAAGATAAATTCTATACATTTATTTGTGATACTTTCTGTTGTGGATAATGGTAAAGGCTCTGTAAATCTGCTCTGCGAGCATTACTCTCGCAAGCTGATGAGGAAATGTCATTTCCGACATACTCATTCTGAGCGCAGCTGATTTCTTTATCCTTTCGGAAAGTCCGTGAGAACTTCCGATAACAAACACTATATTGCTTTTCCCGCTTATTCCCGCTTCGTTTATCTTCTTTGCGAAGCCTTCGCTGGAAAGCTGCTTGCCCTCTATGCACATGGCGATAACCAGACTGTTCTGAGGGATTTTTGCGGTTATCTTTTCGGCTTCCGCTTCAAGCGCCGCCGCAATTTCCGATTCCGAAGGATTTTCGGAAATCCTTTCAGGCTCAAGCTCGGTTATGCTGAACTTTGCAAATGCCGAAATCCTTTTTTCGTATTCCTTTACAGCATCGGTAAGATATTTTTCTTTTAATTTTCCTAATGCGATTATCTGAACATTCATAAAATTACCACTTGCGGCTTACGTTGTTTCTGCGCTTCTGTCTTGCTTCAAGCTTTGCAATTCTGCTCTTCTGGATACCGTTGAGAATTACGTCCGCAATAATAAGAACTGCAAGTGAAACTATGCACAGCTTGAACCAGTCCTTTTCAAAGATACTGTTTATCATACGCATAGTATATTCAAACTGGGAAAGCGCAATACTCTGTGAAGCAATAAGATTTCTTGTGGCAATAACCTCGCCGTCAAGCTTAAGCTCTACCGTACCCATTACCTGACCCTTTTCAATAGGGGCAACGACCTTGTTATTGTCGTTCATTTCCGCAGTAATTGTAATTTCCTGATCAATAATAGAGGTGTCAAGGTTGGTGGGAAGAAGAGTTGAAAATGCTGCGGAGGGCTTTAAAACGACCACATCGGCATTTTCTCCCATATCCACGTCAATATCGGTGATAACTGTATGCTCATTGATGACTTCCATAATATCGAATGTGCGAAAGGCCCACTTATACATTGCTATATGGTCCGTGAAATGAGCATTTGTCTTGGTTCCGTCAGGGTTATAATAGGGTGCGCCTGTGGTTACAAGAATATAGTTGAAGCCGTTCTGCGTAGCGGTGGACGCCATATTCATCATACCGGGGTGTTCATTTCCTGCCTCGTCCCAGTATACGTCAATAGAGCCTGTCTTTATGTTGCTTGCATACTCGTAATAATAAGGGTTGTCGTCAACATTCTGTATCATTGAGTTTACGTTGTAGATTGTGTAGGAATCGGGGTTATATGCGTTTGCAGGAAGCACATATTCCTGTGTGTTGGAGATTTCAATTAATTCAGGGTGCTTTTCGTAAGCATAACGGCACATAAGGTAAAGGTCATAGGGTGTGGAATAGTTATCCTTGTGCCATAAGCCGTGAGTATTGCTGAAATGGGTGTTGTTCATACCCAGTTCCTTCGCCTTCTTGTTCATCATATCTAAGAATGTGGGAATATCTCCGCCGATATTGCAGGCAAGAACGTTGCCCGCCTCGCAGCCTGATTTTACAAGAAGACCATGAAGCGTGTCCTTTACGGTAAGACCAGACTGACCAACCGCAAGACCGCAGGTGCCTGCGCCCTCATAGTTGGGGTCACCCTCCCAGAATTCGTTGGTAGCGTCATATGTTACAGCGACCTCTCTGTCAAGGTCGGAGCAGTTTTCAAGAGTTACGATAGCGGTCATAACCTTTGTAATTGATGCAGGGTAACATCTCTCGTGTTCATTTTTTGCAGCTATAACAGTATCGAGGTCAAGGTTCACCATGTAATAGCCTGTACTCTCGATTTCAACATCTGGAGTGAATGCAGCTTCCGCCCTTATATCGGTAATATCGGTAAAAAATACAGCAAATGTGAAAAGAAAAGCTGAAAGAACAGCGGTAATTTTTATATTTCGCATATAGACAAATCCACCTTTTTTGTATATAATAATATTTAAAGCACATATGAAATTATAATAGTAGCATTATACTATTACATTATACCATACTTTTTCCGAAAAAAAAAGACTTTTTTTGCAGGTTTTTGAAATTTCGGAAAAAATTTAAAAAGGCTGAGGTTTATTCTTAATAATGATACTGATTACAGGCGATATACACGGTGATTTCAACCGTTTCAAGGATAAGCGTCTGAAAAAGCTCAGAAAAAGCGACGCACTTATCATCTGCGGAGATTTCGGCTTTATCTGGGACGGCAGCCGCAGGGAAAAGCGGATTCTGAAACGGCTGGGGCGCAGACGATACAACATATTGTTTGTTGAAGGCTCTCACGAAAACTTTGAAGAGCTTGAAAAATATGAAACCGAAGAATGGTGCGGCGGGATGACACGCAAGATAAGCGGCAATTTAAGACAGCTTATGCGCGGCAACGTCTTTGAAATTGCAGGAAAGAAGATATTCGCCTTCGGCGGCGGAAAATCCGATGATACAAATGATGAGCTGAAGATGAAATATGAAGTGCCCTGCGAAAATGAGCTTGCGGAAGCTGACAGCAAGCTTTCGGAACACAAAAACGAAGTGGATTACGTAATAAGCTACGAGCCGCCTCTTACTGTGGGAGAATTTCTTATGGGAAATGAAGCACAGGCGGATAAAATCGGAGCATATCTTGAGGAAAAAAAGAATAATCTGGGCTTCACCCACTGGTTTTTCGGGAAGTTTCATGTGACAAAGCGTATTCCTACAAGGTTTATGGCGGTTTTTGATACGGTAATTGATGCTGAAACATTAAAATAAAACGAAAGGACAATCAAAAAAATGGCAGAATTCAAGTATGAAATTGTTAAGGAGCTGGGCGTTATCTCTGAGGGCGCAAGAGGCTGGACAAAGGAGCTTAACTTAGTAAGCTGGAACGACAAGCCTCCGAAGTACGACATCCGTGACTGGGCACCCGATCACGAAAAGATGGGCAAGGGCGTTTCCCTTACAGAAGAGGAAATGGAAGCTCTTATGGAGCTTTTCAACGCACGTGACGAAGAAGACAGCTTTGAATAAGAAGCGTGCAGCTTCAGGCAGTTCCGCCTTTTGCAAGGTCGGATAAATTTCTATAAATAATAACGGCGGAATCGCAAATCTGCGATTCCGCCGTTGTTTATTATTCGATTGTAACCCAGTCCACATTTTCAGGCCGAGGGAATTTTTTATAAAGAGTGTTCGTTTTGTAGGAGAAAAGATTCTCCGCAAAGTTATAAGCGTTGAAGCAGTCCTTATTTACGTGCATAACCTGTTTGCACACTCTGTCATAGCGGATTTCTGAGGTCTTACCGCCGACAGTTGCCTTAATAACAAAGCCGAAGGCAGGCTCTGTTTCCCATGCCATTACATCCTCATTTACACCTTCCAGATAATCGTCCAGCATACTGTAACCAAGCTCTGTTTTTCCGCCTGTCACGAAGCCGCTTTCAAGGAACATACAATAGATAATCTGCCTGTCACGGGCGGAAAACTTCACATCAGCGGTATACTTTTTATCGTCGTAATCCTCTCCGTAGAAAATATATCCGTCTGTATCAAAGCTGCTCATTCCATGTATATCGCTTACTTCAAGCTTAAAATCCTTCGGCGCAATTCCGCTCTTGCTTACCTTACCCGTCCATTTTCCGTTCTTGTCAAAGGTGTAGTAAGCACCGCAGATTTTAACTCTGCCTGTGTCGGCGTAGCCCTTTTCGTCAAAGTGATACCAGCTGTTTCCTACCTTGTACCAGCCGTAGATTCTTTTGCCGAAATCATAGTAGCATCTGCCCTTGCTGCTTTTGGTAAAGCCTGTATACCAGCTGTCAAGCTCACCTGTTTCCTTATCCACCTTTATCATCCGCATATCTGAGCCAAGTTCATTTTTATTGCTGTTGTCAAAATAAATAAGACTTTTTCCTGTTACGGGTTTGCCTTTTTCGTCAACATAACACTGTACTATTTTACCGTGTCCGTTTCCGAGGTCTATTTCCGTTCTTTTCAGCTCGCCCCCTACGGAAGGCTTTAAATCAATAACAGGCGTATCACCGTCCTTGATATAAGTTGCGTGAGCGGTTGCGGAAAGCATTGACGCTGCGGTTACTGCCGTCAGAAATGCTGTGATTAATCTTGATTTTTTCATAATTTTACCTCCTGATTTTATCGGAACATATTCCAGAAAACACCCTCGGGTGCAGGATATTTTTCGTACAGATAATACGTGCGGTAATCTCCTGCGGATTTGGCAAAGCAGTAAGCGTTAAAACACTCCTTGTCAATATTTGTAAGCTGTCTGCTATCGAAACCAAATTTTATCGAACCATTCTTACCGTTAAGCGTATACTCCAGTGTGTATACCGTTTCATGCTCGGAAACCGATGTGTATAATATCTCTATTCCGCTTTTTTTCTTGATTTCATCTTCCTTTTTGCAGAAATACTCATTGTCAAATCTATAATCCTTGCCATCGGCAAACCCGCTTTCAAGAAGCATACAATAGAATATCTGCCTGTCCCGTGCAGAAAATTTCACCTGTGTTTCATAACGTCTGATATCTGCGTCATCTTCACTCTCTGCACCTTTACCATAATAGATATAACCGTTTGAATCAAAAGCACTTCCGCTGGTTGTAAAAGAGAACACAAAATCCTTTGGCACAATTCCGCTTTTGCTTACCTTGCCCGTCCATTTTCCGTTCTTGTCAAAGGTATAGTAAGCACCGCAGATTTTAACTCTGCCTGTGTCGGCGTAGCCCTTTTCGTCAAAGTGATACCAGTTGTTTCCTACCTTGTACCAGCCGTAAATGCGTTCGCCCGAAACGTAATAACGTTTCCCTGCTTTGCCTTTTGTAAAGCCTGTAAAATAACCTGTGATTCTGCCAGTTTTCTTATCCGCAGTGCGCATACGCATATCGGAATACAGTTCGTTTTCGTCGCTGCGGTCACAATACAAAAGATTTCTTCCGGTTACAACTTCACCGTTTTTATCAAGGTAATAATATTCCACCTTTCCGTGACCGCCGCCGAGATTGATACGCTTTTCCTTAAGGCTGCCTTCAACCGTAGGTGTAATATCACAAACAGGAGTGTACCCCTCAGGAATATATCCTGCATAAGAAGTCACAGAAAGCATTGATGCTGCGGTTACTGCCGTCAGAAATGCTGTGATTAATCTTGATTTTTTCATAATTTTACCTCCTGAAAATTGCTTCCATAATATATAACGTCTGACTAAGCAAAAAAGTGACATAAAATGCCACTTTTTTTGAAAATTATTTTAATTTTGCAAGAATCTGCGATTTTGATAAATCCGCTTTGGGCGCATTCGGTATAATTTCCGCCTTGTCGCAGGTCAGGTCAACCTTGATAAGTCCCATTTCCTCAAACACATCGAGAGCAATACGGAACTTGCAGTAATTCATCTCCGATTTTGAACAGAGCATTGCCGCTTTTGAGATGCAATGAGTTTTTCTCAGAATATCATAGCATTTCTTAAGCTCGTCCATTGCGGGAGCCATACGGCACAAAAGGCGCTTGTCGACTCTGCCGCAGCGGTAGTCCTCATACGCCGCCTTTGCTGCAAAGAATTTATCCTGACTGAAATCGGAATACCTTATGTCATTTACTCTTATGCTGATAGTAATTCTGTCGTTGTACTCGTTAAGCTCCGCCGAAGCTATCATATCCACGCTTTCGCCCGTTTCATAGGGAAAAGCGTCAAAGGTTGAGCCGAAATGCACCGCACGGTATTCCTTACCGCCGAACAGAAAACCGAATGAAACATATTTTCCGTCCTTGAGGCTTTTTTTTGATTTGATAAGGCAATTTCTGAACAAGAACAGAGGCGAAGGATTCTCCTCGCCGAAAGGCTCAAGCTTTTCCACAAGCTCAAGATTACCTTCGTTAAGCTCGGCGGGAGTAATTTCCATATCCGCTGTAACCGTTTCAATTGCAGGCTCTCTTTCAGCGCAGTAAGCGTATACCGCCTGTCTGAATTCTTCGATTCTGCAGGTGTCAAGAGTAAGACCTGCCGCCTTTGTGTGACCGCCGAAGCGTGTCAGCAGCTCCTTGCAGCTGTCAAGCATATCATAAAGTGAAAGCCCGTCAAAGCTTCTTGCGCTGCCTCTTGCTGTTTCACCCTCGATTGTTATTACAATATTCGGCTTGCCGTACTTGTGCAGCAGCTTTGCGCTTGCTATACCGATAATTCCATGACTCCAGCCCTCACCGCAGACTATAAGTATCCTGCGGTTAAGCAGCTCGGGGTTGTTTCTGATCTGCTCTTCGGCTTCACGGATTATTTCATCTTCAATCTGCTTACGCATATTGTTCATTTCGGAAAGCTGCTCCGCTTTGGATTTTGCTGTCACGGGGTTTTCAGCCAGCAGCAGCTCCATAGCCGCCTTAGGGTCAGCATATCTGCCTGCCGCATTGATACGGGGACAAAGCATAAACGCAAGCTCTGAGGATGTGATTTCCTCATCCTCATCAATTCCGCACTGCCTTACAAGAGCACGCAGACCCGGATTTTCCGTATAATACATAGCGTCAAGACCCTGTCTTACAATAAGACGGTTTTCATCCACCAGCGGCACAATATCCGCTACTGTTCCTGCTGCCGCAAAGGGAGAATATTCCTCCATTGCCATTGAGCTGTCGCCGTCCTCCATAGCGGAAATCAGCTTCAGCACAACGCCGCAGCCGGCAATTTTACGGAAAGCCGACATATCCTCTTTTCTGTGGGGATTTACAATCGCCGCCGCTTCAGGCAGCACGTCGGGAACCTGATGATGGTCAGTGATTACAAGGGTCATACCCAGTTCTGCAATATGCTTTGCCTCTTCAACAGCCGAAATGCCGTTATCAACTGTTACAATGAGCTTTGTGCCACGCTTGTGGAGCAGGTCTATCGCATTGTTGTTAAGCCCATACCCCTCGTCACGGGACGGAATATACCAGTCAACCTCCGCACCCTGTGCTTCAAGGTAGCTGAAAAGCATATATGTAGAGGTAACGCCGTCACAGTCATAGTCACCGTAGACAGTGATTTTTTCGCCGTTTTCAATAAATCCGTTTATGGTGTCAACCGCCTTCTGCATATCCGCCATCATAAACGGGTCGGAAAGCTCGGTGCTGTTGAAAAAAACTTCGGCATCCGCACGGGAAAGTATCCCTCTGCCTGCGAGAATACGGCATATAAACGGGCTTAACCCGGTTTCTTTGATAAGTGAATCCACTATATCCTTATGGGCGGTTTTAACCTGCCATTTCTTCATATATAAATCAACCTTTTTACTGAATTATGTTTACTCATCCATTATATCATTTTTTTGAGACAATTACAATACCGCTTTTGGTGCAACAACAAGTTTTTGTATTATTTTTGTATATATGCAAAACATCAATATTGTGCATATTGTATAAATTTTAATAAATTTTAACTTTTCTATTGCATTTTTCGACAAACCGTGTTACAATAGAGTTACACAATCAGACTTTATGTTCCGAAAGGAGAGGCGTTTATGAAATTTACACACGGTGCTCAGACAGTTGATACTTATCCCGGAAAAAGAGTTATCAAATCAGGCGCAGTCGGTGCTACAAATGCAGAAGAAGTAAAGTGGCTCACCGAAAAGCTGGTTTCACTTTCTGCTTCATGGAAAACTCAGGGATGGGCTTATATTGTTGATATAAGCAAGATGTCCCCCGTTACTCCCGATGTAAGTGAAGTGCTGGTTGACCTGCACAAGCAGCTTTCTGCCGCAGGCTGTAAGGCTATGGCATTTGTAAACTTTGCCGCTTTCATTACAGGCGCACAGGCTAAGGAACATCAGAAAAAGTCCAATACAGCCATTCAGGAAGGCACCTTCAAAACCGAAGAAGATGCTATGAAATGGATTGATACGATCATTAAATAACATAATAATATAACCTCCATAAAGCAACAAGTCTTGTCGTTGAAACGGCAGGACTTGTTGTTTTTTTCGAATGATTGAATACAGAAAAACGGCGGAAACCAAATTTTCGGAATCCGCCGTTAATATTTATCAGTGATTTATCCGTCCTTGTAAAAGGCGGAACTGCCTGTCGGCGCTGCCGACTTAAAGTTCGATAATTACTTCGTTTACGTCCTTTAAGATTTCGTCAAGGATAAGCTTGCCTTCAATCTTTTCGCCGTTTACGGTTACGGACTTAACGCCGTGTTCGGAACCGTTGGGGTTCTTTACAGTAACGTTGAGCTTCTTGCCTCTGAAGGTCTTTTCCATTGTGTATTCCTTCCATTCGGAGGGGATAGAGGGGTCAATTACAATACCCTTTGTTTCAGGGTTAAGACCGAGGATACCTTCAGTTGTACCAACCATAACGGTAGAAGCTGTACCTGTAAGCCAGTGAACGTGTGCACGGCCTGCGAAGGGGCTGTCCTTACCTTCAACGAACTGACCGAATACATAGGGTTCGAGAACTCTGAGTTCAGCGTTGTTGTTGTAGGTTGCGGGGGAAGCTTCCTTCCAGTACTTGTATGCTCTGTTACCGTGGCCGAGCTTGGATTCAGCAAGGATTAACCAACCCTGAGGCTGGGAGAAGATACCTGCATTTTCCTTTGTGCAGGGGTTGAAGCACTGCATTAATGCACCGTCAAAGCCATGCTTGATGTAAGGGGGATACATAACCATAGCACCGTAGGGAGTGTTGAGTTCTCTTTCTACGCTGTCCATAGCCTTTTCGCCCTGTTCCTTTGTAGCAAAGCCGGAGATAACGGACCAGGACTGGGGGTTGAGCCACATGCTTGCTTCGGGATCAGTTCTCTGACCGATAACAGCACCGTCTTCCTTGTAGCCTCTGATGAATCTGTCTTCGTTCCAGCAAGCGGAAAGGATTGTATCGAGCTTAGCCTTGATTTCGTCAAGGTACTTGATGTATTCTGTATCGTTCTTTTCTTCTGCATATGTGCGGAGAATCTTAACAGCGTATACAAGCTGGAATGCAACGAAGGTGGATTCACCCTTCTTACCCAGACGTAAGCAGTCGTTCCAGTCAGCGTGTAAGCCTGCAGGCATACCGTGGTTGCCCAGGTGATTCATGGAGAAGTCGATAGCTCTCTTTAAGTGGTCATATACAGTGCCCTTTTCGCCGTCGTTAGCGTAAAGGATTTCTTCATCGAGGAATGCGCTGTCGCCGCTTTCGGAGATGTACTTGTAAATTGTGGGGAACAGCCAGAGAGCGTCGTCTGCACGATAGCTGGGGTGGCCTGTTTCCTTTGCATATGCTGTATTTTCATCATTTTCGTCAGGGTGGTTTTCCTTACCTGCCTGGTGTGTGTACTTAACGAGAGGTAAGCCTGCACCGTTTGTAACCTGAGCAGAAAGCATGAATACAATCTGCTTCTTTGCCATTTCGGGAGCAAGGTGGATGATACCCTGGATATCCTGTACAGTATCACGGTAACCGAAGCCGTTTCTGAGACCGCAGTACTGGAAGGAAGCAGCTCTGGACCAGATAAATGTGATGAAGCAGTTGTATGCGTTCCATACGTTTACCATGTTGTTGAAATCTTCGTCAGGTGTGTGTACCTGGAGATTTCCGAGCTTGCCGTGCCAGAATTCCTTGAGTTCAGCAAGTTCCTTGTCAATTGTACCTGCTGCATTATACTTGTCAACGAGAGCTGTGATTTCAGCTTCTGTTCTGGGACCGCCGATGATGTAGGTGAATTCCTTTGTTTCGCCGGGAGCAAGAGTGATGTCGGACTGTAAAGCACCGCAGGAGTTTGTGTTGTAGTTGAGGTCGCCCTTGAGACCTTCTTCGATACCCTTGGGGTTAGCATAACCTCTGTATGCGCCTACGAAGGAATCTCTGTCGCCGCAGTAAGCGTCAACCTTTGCACCTGCAAGAGCAAGGAAACGTCCTGTGTTGGGGTTGTAAACCTCGTTCTGCATCTGGTGGATGTAGCTGCCCTTGAAATATGTATGTGTGATGAACAGTGTGTACTGAAGGTTAACCTGGTCCTGTTCATAGTTGGGGTCGTTTACAAATTCACAGTAGCCTGTAACGGAAAGCTTACGGGGCTTGTCTGATGTGTTTGTAACCTTGGCATTCCATACTTCGTATGTAGCGTCCATAGGAACGTAGTAAAGGGTTTCAGACTTGATGCCTGTGTATTCGGAAGTGATTACTGTGTATGCTGTACCGTGACGGCATTCGCTCTTGTAGCTGTCAAGAGGCTTGCATACAGGGGACCAGGAAGCAGACCAGAAATCGCCTGTTTCAGCGTCCTTGATGTAGATGTAGCGTCCGGGCTGATCCATTGCAACGCCGTTGAAGCGGTAACGGATAACACGACCGTTTGCGCCGGACTTTACAAAGCTGTAACCGCCTGCATTGTTGGAAATGATTGCACCGTATTCGGGTGAGCCTAAGTAGTTTGCCCACGCAGAAGGTGTGTCAGGACGGGTAATGACATATTCTTTGTTTTTTTCGTCAAAAAAACCGTAGTTCATGGGAAAAATCCTCCTGTCAAAATAATTGTTTTACGGATAATGACCTATCACATATCATCATTATACCAGTAAATCGTTTTCTGCACAAGGGCGGTAATTTAACCAAAGTTTTTGGTTGCATTTTGTTATTGTTGCACAAATCACAGAATATTGCGCAATTCTATATTTTCTTTTTCCCTGCAAAGCTCCATAAGTCCCAGAACAGTTTCGCACTCCACCAGAACCTCAGGGTTTTCATCACGGGCAAAAGCCTCTATGCGTGATACCGCAAGGGTGATTTCCACCACATAGTCCTTATTGATGATAAACATATAATTTTCGCAGTCCTCTTCCCATTTTTCCGAAAGCTTATGTGACAGCTGCTTTGTAAGCTCCATATCGCCGTCGGCAAAGCTCCGGGAAATGTCGTTCACCGACTGTTCAGCCTCGTTAAGAGTGTTATCTGTACAGATATAGCTTGCAATTCCCAGTATAATCAGCAGAATCATTATAAAGGCACAGATAATTATTCTTTTCATCTGCTTCTCCCCTCCTTCAGTATCATGGTATAGCTTCCGTCACCGCAGGCTGTAAGCAGGAATACGGATTTCTGCTCGGTATTCCGCCTTTTAAGCGTATCGTAAAGCCACTCCTTGCCAAGCCCCGCCTTTACAAGCCCTTCTTCTATCAGAAGCCCGTCCTTGATTATAACTCCCGGGGGATCGGTCTTGCCCTCATCCTTGCGGAAAAAATTGATTTTTCCCGTTGTCTCCACAATCGCATATCTTACGTGGGTTATATCAAAAATATCGGAATCACGCATGGCTTCCAGCACGTCATCAATGGTATAGCGGAGATTCTTCAGCTCCTTCTGGTCAATCACTCCGTCGGTAATTATCACCCTGGGACTTCCTGTAACAAGCTTGCGGAAACGCACACTTTTCAGCATAATCCCCGACATGAGCACATCAATACAGACTATCATGAGTATGGGAACTATTCCGAGAATCATGGGGATCGACTGGTCTTCCAGGGAAAGTGTGGCTATGTTGGAAATCAGGATTGTGGTTACAAGCTCGCTTGGCTGCAGCTCGCCCAGCTGCTTCTTTCCCATGAGGCGCAGTGCCGCAATTACCAGTATGAAAAGGATAACCGAACGGATAATAATAGTAAGCATTTTTTCTCCTTTAATTTCTTTTGTCACAAGTATTTTTCCGTAAAAGTATTAATTTATACAAAAAGGAAATACTATGCACGAAAGGAATGATGAAATGGAAAAAAATCTTGAACACAACATTGTTAATATACGCTCGCTCATGAATAACACAGGCGACCTTACCATAAAAAACGCAATGGTGGGTCAGGTGCCTGTCAGTATTCTGTTCTGTGAGGGTCAGATAAACACAAACCAGATGGCAAACCTTGTGTTCCGTCCGCTGAATAATATAGGCAACGAAATAAAGCTTACAGGTCAGCAGCTTATGGATATGATACAGAATCAGCTGCTCATTGCAGGCGAACAGAAGCAGGTAAGCGACTATGACACCCTTATTATGTTCGTTATGAGCGGCTTTACCGTAATTCTTGCCGACGGTGCGGATTACGGCTTTGCAATCGGTATGCACGGCTTTGACCGCCGTTCTGTCAAGGAGCCGTCCACAAGCATAAATCTCCGTGGCTCAAGAGAAGGCTTTGTTGAAGCAATACGTATAAATATGTCGATGGTGCGCCGCAGAGTGAAATCCGCACGGCTGGTACTTAAGACAAGCAAGGCGGGAAAGGTTTCGGGAACGGATATATGCCTTTGCTATATTGACGGAAAGGCCGATAAAAAACTGGTTGAAGAAATTGAAGCACGCCTGTCGGAGCTTCCTCTCGATATGGTACTTGAGGGCGGATATATACAGCCCTTTCTTGAAGAAAAAGGGGACCTTCTTTTTTCGGAAGCAGGAACAACCGAGCGCCCCGATACCTTTGCCGCAAAGCTCTGGGAAGGACGAGTGGGCATCATCGTTGACGGAACGCCCTTCTGTCTGTATCTGCCGAAGCTTTTCACCGAAAACTTCCAGACTCTCGACGACTATACCCAGAAGCCCGTGTACACCTCCCTTATGCGTATCCTCAGATATGTGGCATTCCTTGCAGCGGTGCTTCTTCCCGGCTTCTATGTAGCGATTGCCAATTTCAACCCTGAGCTTATACCCGATTCCCTGCTGCTTAACCTTGCCGCATCAATACAGATAACCCCATATAATCTTATGACCGAATGCCTGATTGTTCATATCTTCTACGAAATACTCCGTGAAGCAGGTCTTCGTATGCCTACGGATTTAGGCCATGCAGTAAGCATCGTAGGCGGTATTGTTATCGGTGATATTCTGGTTTCCGCAGGACTTGTGGGAGCGCCCGTAATTCTTATCGTCGCCGTTTCCGCAATCACAAGCTTCATAGTACCTGATTTATACAACAGTATTGTGATAATGCGTTTTTCGTTCATTCTCGCAGGAGGAATGTGGGGGCTTTTCGGAATTACAATCACGGGACTTCTGTATCTTTACAAAATCTGCTCCATGGACGCCTACGGCGTACCCTTTACCGCACCTGTTTCGCCTTTTTCGCTTCAGGCAATGCGTGACACCTTCATACGCACCGACTGGCGTATTCTTTCAAGGAAAAATCCCGTTCCCTCAGACCTTAACGGTGTGACAACAGAAGAAAGGAGAAAGAATGGATAAAATCGGCTGGGGTCAGCTGGGAATTGTACTCGCACTATCGAGAATCTTTGCCGAGGCGGCAAACTTTCCTTCTGACGATATAAATTACGGTATGCAGAGATTTACCGTTATTGTTCTTTCGTATATTCTGCTGGGAATTGCCCTTATTCCTGTATATATACTGACAAAAAATGACGCCTCCGTTATTTCCTGCTCCATCAGTGGAAAGGCGGGCGCTGTCATTATGATTATATACCTTGTGATGGCATCCGTTTCAACAACCACCAGACTGCAGTTTTATACCTCTAGTACGATTTTTGACGCTGCACCGCCCTGGATTCTTATCCTGTTCGTTTCCATAGTCTGTCTGTACGGGCTTTTCAAGGGTATTCCTGCCGTAGTAAGAACAGGCGTTATCGTAGCGGCACTTTTTCTGTTCCTGCTGATGGCGGTAATAATCGGGGTATCTGACCATATACAGCCTGACTTTCTGTATGCGGCTTTCACAGACCGCCCTTCAACACTTTTTTATGATGTGATAGCCGAATTTTCCAAAAACGGCGAGCTGGTAATTTTTGCGCTTCTGTGTTCTGACGTGCGGAAAAATGCTTTCAGAAGTCTGTATGTATGCCTCCCTGCGGCACTGGGAGTACAGCTTCTCATGACCTTCCTTTACAACACCGTCCTCGGTGAATATCTGAACAACACCAGCTTTCCGTTCTATATGCTGTCGGCTTTATCCGATATAAGTCTTTTACAGCGACTTGACGGAATTGATGTTGTCGTCTGGGTTATGTCTGCGGTTATAAAAATATCGCTTATATCTCTGGCAATATATTCCGCCTGTACGAAATCATTCCTGAACAAAAAAGGTGCACGTATCGCCGCAATAGCGGCCCTGATCGTTTCCGGCGGTGCAAGCCTTTATTTCAGTGTAAACACCAATGATTTCCTTAACTTCGCCACTATATTGGAAAGCGGTATTCCGCTAATAACCGCAGGCTTTATAATACCCTTATGTAATGCCATGTTCCGCTTCCTGCAAAAGAAAAAGGAGGAAAGATATGAAAATTCTTAAGCTTGTTATATTCTGCCTTTTCTCTGTCACTTCCCTGTCTGGGTGCCTGCCGCACACAGAGCTGGACGAGCAGGCAATTGTAGAAGCGGTGGGAATAGACTATGCCGATGGAGAATATGAAGTCACCGTGCAGTATTTCAACATGGAGGGCACGGGCGGAAGCTCGCCCATTGACAGCACAAAAGCAAACGTAGTAAATATTTCAGGCAAGGGTGAAAGCGTAAGTACCGCACTGAACAGCGCTTCGGTAAAATGCGGGAAAAGCTTTATGTACGGCATAACAAGCGTTATTGTAATGGGGCGTGAGGCTCTGAAGCAGGACATTCTTAAAACCCTCAGCTTTGCTGAATCCTATTACCAGAGCAACACCTCGGTACTTGTAGCGGCAGCGGATGGAAAGGCGTCCGATATTCTGGCTGTAAAATTCAAGGACGGCATAATTTCAATTGAGCATCTTAAAATGCTGCTGAATAACTCTCAGTCCTATGGCCTGATCGGGAATGTAACCGTTATAGAGCTTCTGCGGGAGCAACGGCGCAGCTACGCAGGCACAATTCTGCCCGTCCTTTCTGTTTCCGACGGCGGAGAAACCACCGACGACGGCAAAAATGTACTGCTTACAGGCGGAATGCTGCTTTCGGGAAAGCGCTATATCTCCGACATATCCCTCAGCGATATGTCAGGCATTCAGCTTCTGCGGAAAAATCCTCAGAACACCCTTGTTTCGGTGGATTCGGACAACGAAAAGGTAAGCGTTACTATCTACAATATCAAGGCAGAAATAAAGCACAGCTTTTCGGAGGGAAAGCTGCGCTTTGAGATTGATATGCGTGCGGACGGAAAATATACCGACAGCCAGCTTGTTGATAAAGATCTCACCTTCAGTTCAAAAATTGAAGCTATGTGTGCAGAAGCTCTGAATAATCGCATACAGAAAGCCCTGTCCACAACTGTTACCGCCTCGGGCTGTGACTCCTGCGGTCTGAAATACAGGATTTCTTCCTCCGATTACAGGCTGTGGCGAAGTATTTCAGAAAATTTCGGCGACTTTCTGAGAGAAGCCGAATTCAGCATATCCACCGATATAGATATAGACCGCTTTGGTATCATTCATTAATAAAAACGCCGCAGAACTGCGTTCTGCGGCGTTTGCTGTGCTTTATGCAACTGTCATTGTTACGTCGATATACTTGGAAGAATCCTTGGAAAGTGTAACTACAATATTTGATGAACCTGCAGTTTCACCTGTAAGTACCAGCATACAGTCAATACCTGTTGCGGTAGCTGTATATGTAGGAACATAGCTTATAACGTTCTTATTGGAAACATAAACGTTGAAATCCTTCAGAGAAGTGCCGTTGGCAATCTTGAAATAGAGTACACGGGATGTTCCCACAGGAATAGGAGCATAGTTGTTGCCGCCTGTCCAGGAGATAGTCTGTGATGCGGTTGCATCTGTGTAAACCTTGTATGTGCCTGAAGCAGCTTCGTCCTTTTCTCTTACGGAACCGTTGAAGTTTCCGGGGATGCTGTTCTTGTCATAGCAGGAGCCGCTGTAAGAATAGGAAGCAACTTCTGCGTAGCAGGTTACGGATGTGTTATTGAGAACGCCTGCAGAAACCTTTGCAACTATTTCAATCTTGAGTTCCTCGTTAAGAAGAAGCTTAGGGCAGGTAACAAGGTATGTATCGAGATGTAAATTCTTGTGCATACCTTCGTTTGTTACGGTTAATGCTGTATCGCCGAGGTTTTCAATTGAAAGTATTTCAAGTGCTTCGGGAACATAGATGCGTAACTGGCTTGCGTTGAGTGTCTGGTTATCAGACTTGTTTGCAAATGTGAGAGTATAGGTTAAAACATCGTTGGAGTAAATTTTTCCGTTTGTAGCAACTGAGTAAGTTGTGCCTGTAGCTGCGGATTTTACCTTTGTTTCGCCGAAGGAAAGCTCAGCATTGCCGTACACGTTGCTTCTGAGTGCAAGGTTTACATTCTGTGTAGCTGCTGTATAGATGTTGTTTGTTGTTGCATATGTGGAGAAGTAGCTGCTTGTAATTGCCGAATTGTAGTTGTTTACAGCTGTAAGAACGGCACCTGTCTGAGAGTAAGCACCGCCGTTCTTGATTGTAATAACGGGTAAGGAGGAAGAAACCGCCTGGTTGCCGCCGTTTACAATAGCATCATGAGCACGGAACTTCTGACCGTTGAACTGGAATACAACCTTATACTTGTTGCCGGGCTTGCACTTTGTGATTTCATAAGAACCTGCAACACCGTTTATTGTGGTTGTTGTAACTGTCTGTTCATACTTGTTTGTGTCTACATTGAGGAGCATAACGTTGATGCCGTTAATACCTGCTTCGCCGGACTGGTAAACACCGTTGGGTGCAGAAACCATTGAATCATCCCATACACGACCGCTGATTGTGTAGTTGGAAGACTTTACTCTGTAATTGCAGGTTACTACGTCGCTGTTGGAATAACCCTTGCATTCTGCGTAGAACTTGAGAGTTGTGTTTTCTGTAAGCTCGATGGGGTCCTTATAGATTCTGCCGTATCTTACAGGGTCAGAACCGTCAGTTGTGTAGCAGATTCTTGCGGAAGGAGTTGCAGTCTTGAGTGTAACCTTTACAGATTCAAGATATTCAGTGCCTGTATCCTTGTCAGGTGTGGGGTTTGCGCATCTGTCAACAGTAACTGCTCTGCTCTTTGCGGCACTGTAAGCGCCGTCCTTGTATGCAACTGCTGTTACTGTGCAGTTTCTTTCAACTGTAAACTTGCCTGTGTATTTGTTATCATACTTGTCAGGCTTTGAACCGTCTGTTGTGTAGTAGATTGTTGTACCGGATGTGCCGCAGGAAAGCTTGATGCTCTTACCGCCGTACACCTTGTAAACAGTCATTTCAGGCTTCTTGATGGAAGCGGAAACTGTGGAATCATCATCCTCATAGTCAGCCTTGTCATCGCCGTAAAGCTTTTCGTAAAGGAGGTTTATATCCTTTGTGGTAACCTTGCCGTCACCGTTCATATCGCAGTTGTCCTTGCAGACATATGAGCTTTCGCCGTCCTTGTATTTTACAAAACGTGTGTAGTCTGCCTTATCAACCTTGCCGTTACCTGTAACGTCGCCCTTTAAGGTGTCGATATCAATTTTCTTTGTCATTACAGCACTTACAGAGCCGTTCTTCACTGCGATTGCTCTGATAGTTACATCCTTCTTTACAGAAAGAAGTCCGCCGCCGTATTTCTTACTGCTTGTTGTGGGCTTCTTGCCGTTTGTTGTATAATAAATAGTAGCGCCACTTGTGGAGCAGGAAAGCTTTATCTTTCTTACACCCTTTGAGCCCTTGATAAGATATGAGGGCTTTGCCACAGCAGCATTGTATTCAACTGTGACTGAATCAGTGCTGAGTGACTGCGCAAAAGAGTTTACAGGCAACGCTGTAACACCTACCGTTGCTGCAAGCAGAATTGCTGCTATTTTCCTTTTTAAATTCATCTGTTTACCATTCCTTTCCTCGTTTAAGCATAATTATGCCTTCTAATTTATAAACAACTTTTCAGATTAAAAAGTGACATCTTTTTTTCACTTTTTTTGAAAATTTGTTGTTTTTTGTATGGATGCACAAAAAGTGACAGGCTTATTCTACAAATCCGTCATCAAGCTCCACATCGTGGCCAAGGTCATTGCCGATCATATCCCTGCCTCTTACATAATACTTGTCACGCTGTACCTTTACAGCCTCGTCAAGTATACGCTTTACTTCTCTGGGGTTTCTTACAGAGATAAGCTTCTTGTCGGGAGTATCCTTATCCTTGGAAATTACAGTAATAGTACCGCATCTTACCATTCTCTGGAAGAGAGTGAAGGAAATCTGCTTGTCGTATACCCTGTACAGCTCGATTTCATCTTCCTTTATATTCAGAAGACCGATTTTGGTGTAAAGCGAAGTGTCGGTAACAATATATCTTGTAAAGGATATGGGTAAACCGAGTATGCACTTTCTGCCTGCCCAAAGAACATTGCCGTAGTCACGGCGGAGTTTCTCCATGTTCATAATAACACACCTTTCATTTTCTTTTATTTTTTGCTGACATCGCCTTCAGTTTTTCCTGACGGCGGCGCTGTTTTTCTTCTTTTTCCCTGCGTTCCGTTTCTTCCTGGATTCTCTGCTTTTCAGCAAGTGAACGGCTCAGTGAAACAGGAGTCTTGCTTTCCTCGTCAAAGCATTTGATGTCGGTATAACACTCTGAATCCGACGGAAGCTGTTTCTTCTTCAGCCTTGACGATATAAAAGTCTTTACGGCGCTGTAAATTACCGCAAAAACAGGAATGCCGATAATCATGCCCCAGAATCCGAGTATACCCTGACCTGCAAGGATTGCAAAGATAACCCAGAAGCTGGAAAGGCCCATGCTTTCTCCGAGGATCTTGGGGCTTATAACGTTACCGTTGAGGTTCTGTATAATAAGCACGATAATTATGAAAATAAGGCTCTTCAGCGGATCTTCCATAAGTATAAGGAAGGCGCTGGGGATTGCACCGATAAAAGGTCCGAAATATGGGATTATATTTGTAAGTCCCATAATTACCGAAACCAGCAGCGCAAAAGGAATATCAAAAATCGTAAGCGCAACAAAGGTTATGCAACCCACAATAAAGGAATCTATCAGAGTACCTGTGATGAAATTGCCGAAAGAATAGTGAACTTTTCTCACTGCGCCAATAAAGCCGTTTGCGTGCTTTACGGAAGCCAGTGAATATATTACCTTTTTTGCCTGTGCGGCAAAAAGCTCCTTACTGTAAAGGCAGTATGCGCTTACCACAAGTCCGAGAACGATATTCATTATCGTACCCACAAGGCTCATAAGTCCGTTTGTAAGGAAGCCGAGATAGTCGCCTACCTGCGGAAGAATATCAAGGGAAAGGAAATTCCTGATGCCCGATGCCGCTTCGTTTACAAGTGCCGTGATTTCCGAGCCGATTTCGGGGTAAGAATCAAAAATGCTGTTTACCCAGCCTGTAACCGTATCAACATAGGACGGAATATTTGCTATAAGGGTTTTTATTGTTGTATCCAGCTGAGGAGCAATAGCGCTGATAATTCCCACAAGAATCACGATGAAAATAAGTACAGCAACTATAATACTCATTACTCTTGCAGGCTTGTTCTTTACAAAGATGTCAAGCTCACTGCAGTTTTCGGGTTGTGTTTTTTTCTTTACAGGAAAAATCTTTGAAAAAACTCTTGTTTCAAAAAATATAACAATGGGACAGAAAAGATATGCAAAAACAAAGCCGTAGATTATAGGCATTATTGCATTTATGATATTCTGGAAGCCCGAAGCAATGGTTGCTGCATTGGTGATTGCCACAAACAGCAGTATTGCAGCCGCAATTACAAAGAACGCAGTAAGACCCCAGCCGAGATATTGCTTATTCCATCTGAATTTCATATTTCCTCCCGAACTAAATTCTGAATATACCAATACACATTAATTATACACCGTTTCCCTTTATATGTCAACGTTTTTTGTGTAGTTTTACCGAAAATAAAGTCGCCGTTTTACAGATAATGTAAAACGGCGTTATTATTTATTGCTTGTATTTTGTTGCCTTGATAATCTTCTGGCGTGAGAATTCCTCACGTTCCTTTTCCTCAAGTGCTGATGTAATGAACTTCACCTGCTCCTTGTAGGTGGGAATAACTATATTTTTAAGCGCATTGGCTCTCTTCTGGGTTTTACGTATTGCTACCGAAAGACGGTATATGCTGTTTTCAATTTCTGCAAGCCGTATACCTATATCCTTTGCGCTTGCGAAGGATATATATGCCTTGTCAAACTGGCTGTTTGTTTCGGTAAGGCTGTATCTCAGCTGCGGCGGCGTCTTCATGTGGGTAACCGTCGGCAGTTCTACGCCCATTACGCTTCTGAAGCCCAGACCTACACCGTTGTCTTCGGGAATACGCTCTACATCGTCCGAAATAACACCGCAGACGATATTCGCTGTTCTCAGTGCGGAATATGCCTCGGTAAATGTGTTTTCAAGGCTTTCCTTAAGCTCTGCCGCTGCGTCGGAAAGGCTTACCATTTCACGTATGAGAATATTACGTTTTCTGTCCATAAGCTCATAACCCAGCTGTGCCTGCTTCAGCGCACGCCTTACGGCAATCAGATTGCCCTTGGTGGCAAAAACCTGTCCCGCCATAGGAAAACCTCCTTTTTATCAGTTTCTGTAATGCTTTTTGATAAGCTCTGAATTCATTCGGTCAAGCTCACTCTCAGGCAGCATGGAAAGCAAATCCCAGGCAAGCTCCAGTGTATCGTCCATACTTCTGTTTTCGTCGAAGCCCTGATTTAAAAATCTCTTTTCAAACTCTGAACCGAATTTCATATAACATTTATCAATGGAAGAAAGCTCGTCCTCGCCGATTACCGATGCAAGAGAACGTGCATCCTGCACCTTTGCGTAAGATGCAAAAAGCTGGTTTGCAACATCACTGTGATCAGCTCTTGTGTACTCTGCACCGATACCGTCCTTCATAAGACGGGAAAGGGAAAGCAGTACCGAAAGTCCGGGGTAGATGCCCGTAGAATCAAGCTCTCTGTCAAAAACTATCTGACCCTCGGTAATATATGCTGTAAGGTCAGGGATAGGATGAGTGATGTCGTCGTTGGGCATTGTCAGAATAGGAATCTGCGTAACAGAACCTGTGCTGCCCTCGATTACACCTGCACGCTCGTACATGGAAGCAAGGTCGGAGTAAAGATATCCGGGATAGCCCTTACGTCCGGGAATTTCGCCCTTGGAGGAGGAGAATTCACGGAGCGCTTCACAGTAAGATGTAATATCTGTCATAATTACAAGAATATGCATATTCTTTTCATACGCAAGATATTCCGCAGCGGTAAGAGCGCATCTGGGAGTAAGAATACGTTCAATGATAGGGTCGTTGGAAAGGTTGAGGAACATTACTACACGTTCACTTGCGCCTGCCTGCTCAAAGGAACGGCGGAAATAATCCGCTACGTCGTTCTGAACACCCATTGCCGCAAATACTACGGCAAATTCCTGACCCTTTTCCTCAGCAATCTTTGCCTGCTTTACAATCTGGACAGCAAGCTTGTTGTGGGAAAGACCCGAGCCTGAAAAGATAGGAAGCTTCTGACCACGGATAAGAGTCATAAGGCAGTCGATAGAGGATATACCTGTGTGGATGTAGTTTCTCGGATAGGTACGTGCCACAGGATTCAGGGCACGTCCGTTTATATCGCCTGTCTTTTCCGCAAACACGGGACCAAGACCGTCAACGGGCTTTCCTACGCCGTTGAATACTCGTCCCAGCATTTCTGTGCTGAGCGGTATTTCAAGAGGTCTGCCGTGGAACTCGGTACGGGTGTTTTCAAGAGAAAGGCCGGATGTGCCTTCAAAAACCTGAAGAATAACTTTGTCTCCGTCCATCTGAACAACTCGTCCCAGTCTTTTTGAGCCGTCGGCAAGCTGTAATGAAGCTATTTCGTCATAAGCTACGCCGCTTACACCCTCAAGACAGACCAGAGGTCCGTTTATATCTGTTAAACCTGAATACTGGATTTTCATTTCGTAGTATTCTCCTTAAATATTGCTTAATGTTTCTTCGATTTCACGCTCATAAGCGGCAAACATCTCAGGCTTGTCGTTGGGAATGTCGTATTTCATCTTTATGAGCTTTTCAAAAAGTCCCGTAGCGCTTATTTCACGGAATGTTCTTCCGCTTCCGATAAGCTCAAGAGATTTTTTATGCAGCTTCAGGATAGCCTTCATCATAAGCAGCTGCTTTGACAGGGGTACGTATGTATCGTCCTTGTGGAAGGCATTCTGCTGTAAAAAGCCTACTCTGATAACCTTTGCCGATTCAATGACAAGCTTCTGGTCGTCAGGCAGTACGTCCGCACCGATAAGCTTTACGATTTCCATAAGCTTGTTTTCTTCAAGCAGGAGATTGTTTATCTCACGACGGCAGATAAGGAAATCCTCACCGACATTTTCACGGTAGTAATCCTCAAAGTCGTCAACATATTCCGAATAACTGGTAATCCAGTTGATAGCGGGATAGTGTCTTGCGTATGCAAGGGACTTGTCAAGAGCTAAGAAGCAGCGTACAAAACGCTTTGTGTTCTGGGTTACAGGCTCGGAGAAGTCAGAACCCTGGGGAGAAACCGCACCAATGATGGTGACGCTTCCTCTCTCGCCCGAAAGAGTTACCGCATTGGCTGCTCTTTCGTAGAATTCGGAAAGACGGGAAGGAAGATATGCAGGGAAGCCTTCTTCTGCGGGCATTTCTTCAAGTCGTCCCGATATTTCACGGAGAGCTTCAGCCCATCTTGAGGTTGAGTCTGCCATAATAGCTATATCATAGCCCATATCACGGTAATATTCCGCAATGGTGATACCTGTGTAAATGGAGGCTTCACGTGCCGCAACAGGCATATTGGAGGTGTTGGCAATAAGCACGGTACGGTCTGTAAGGTGCTTGCCCGATTTCGGGTCGATAAGCTCGGAAAACTCTTCAAGTACCTGAGTCATTTCGTTTCCACGCTCACCGCAGCCGATATATACGATAATATCTGCGTCGCACCACTTTGCAATCTGGTGCTGCGTCATGGTCTTGCCTGTACCGAAACCGCCGGGGATTGCCGCTGTACCGCCCTTTGCGATAGGCGCAATTGTGTCAAGCACACGCTGGCCTGTGAGAAGAGGGGTGTTTATCGGTATACGATTCTTTACGGGACGGGGAGTACGGATAGGCCATCTCTGGCACAGATCGAGAGCTATTTCCTCGCCGTGGTATTTTACCCTGATTATGGTATCATTGGGGTGATAGCTGCCGTTTTCCGCTGTCCAGACAACCTCGCACTTTTCCATAGTGGGCGGAATCATAGCCTTGTTCACAATAACGGGGCTTTCGGGGCAGGTCGCAAAAACCATACCTGCCGAAAGGATATCGCCTGTCTTTACAGTAACGGTTACATCGAATTCTTTTGAAAAATCAACGGTAGAAATACTGCTTCCTTCTGTTACAAAGCAGCCGTCGGTTTCTACCATCTTCTTCAGAGGTCTTGCGATTCCGTCGAAGATGTCGGAAATTATACCGGGGCCTAAGGTTACACTCATGGGAGCGCCTGTGCCCTCTACCTTTTCACCTATTTTAAGTCCTGCTGTATTTTCATAAACCTGGATAATTGTAAATTCGTCGTTTATGCCGATGACTTCACCGATAAGCTTTTTCTCGCCTACGTAAACCATCTCACGCATTGCAAATTCCCTGGTTCTCTGAAGCTTTATGACAGGACCGTTTATTGCATATACAGTATTCATACGAACACTCCTTTCCTGTGCTTAAAGCTGCATTTCCTTTGACGCCGAGAACTGCTCACGCTCTTTTTCAAGAGCTGCGTCAAGGGTCAGATCAACAAGAATACTCTTCTCAGGGATTTTTACAATTATTCCGCCGAAAACAATACTGTCCGAAACGGATATACGGACATTTCTGCCTGAAAGAATCTCTTCGAGAACAGGAACATCCCTTTCCATGCAGTATACTTCGGCATTATCAACAGAGCTGTATGCCTGCGCCTGTGAAACACTGCGCACAAGATAATCCCTGTAACCTGCCTTCTGTGTTTCTGCTTTTATTTCAGCTTCAACACGTGAAAACAGCTCATCTGCAAGCTGTGTGCGGTATATAAGCACACGTCTGCTTTCGGAAAAACGCTTTTCCGATACTCTTCTGCGTTCATCCTCCCTGAATTTATCCAGAGTGCGGCGGGAGCTGTGCTTTCCTGCACTGCGTGCTTCCTTTTCCGCAGCAGAAATTGCCTCATCAGCCGCTTTCTGTGCTGCCTCCACAATATCGGCAGCTTCCTTTTCAGAGCAGCTTTCTATTTCCTTGCGGAGCTTACCAAGCTTCGCTGTATTTTCATTCATAACAATAACCTTTCTTTTTTAACTCTTTTCTGAAGCAGAGGGTTATGCCCTGCAATCAGAGTTTCAGACCAATTGCCTCACTTACATATTCGGAGATTGTATCGGAAATTCCCGATTCTCCGTGTCTGTCGGGTATCTCTGCAATAAGGGGCTTGCTTCTGTTCAGCTTGAAATCATAGATTTCGGCACTGCACAGCTCAATCAGCTTACGGGTCATGAATATGACAGCTATGGTTTCATCGCTGACCGCCGTTTCAAAAGCGGAAAGAACCTCTTCTCGCTCATGCACTACAACGCCGTTTATCCCTGCAAGCTTCATACCCATCTGAGTATCAATATTGTCACTTATAAGAAAACATCTCATGGCTGCTTAACTGAAAAGAATAAGGATTGAGATAAGCAGACCGTAGATAGCAACACCTTCGCCGAGGGCTACGAAGATAAGGGACTTTGTAAAGTTCTTTTCGTCTTCGCTTGTAGCGCCGATAGCTGCTGTTGCGGCATTACCTACGGCAATACCTGTACCGATTGTTGCCATACCTGTGGAAAGTGCTGCGGCAATAGCCTTGATGCCTTCGCCTACGGTTGTGCCTGCTTCAGCCACAGCTTCTGCACCTTCAGCGCTTGCAAGAACAGGCATGAAGATTGTCATGAGAAGCATTGTACCTACAAATGTGCCGGCGTTTAAAAGAACAGTCTTTTTTCTGCTGAAGGACAGACCGAGCTTCTGCTTTCTGACAGCAACAGCAAGGGGAATAATAATAAGTGCAACTGCAATTAAAGGTAATAAGAATAATAACATTTTGTTTTCCTCCGAGTTATAAATTACGCTTCTGCGCTTTTTGTGATTGTTGCGGGATTGAAAGGCTTTCCGCCGCCCTTGAAGAAACGGCTGAACAGCTCGTAGAATTCAAGTCTTAATACCTGGATACCTACAAGGAAGCCTTCTACGCCTGTTACAAAGGCATTACCGAGAATCTGTACAACGATGTAACCCACACCGCCGCCTGTCATTCCTGCAAGTACGTTTACTACCAGCATAAGGCCTGCGTGGCTGAGGATAAAACCGCCTATACGTAAGAAGGACATTGTGTTTGTAAGATAGGTAAGGCAGGTTTCGAAAAGCTCGATTACGCCTTCGATGATGAAGTTGCCGACGGATTTCTTTTCTCCGCCCTTTTCACGGAACATTTCATCAAGCTTCTTTTTAAGACCTGTATCTATGTTGCCCTTGCCTTTTCTGCCTGATGTGCTTTTGTGCATACAGTGGAGAATCGGCTCCTTGAAGAACATAAGCACAAGAGGAAGAATGATGAATAAAGCAATGTACCAGGGCTGCATAAGGTCAAGACCGATAAATGAGCCGCCCAGTCCCAGAAGCAGTGCAACGTAGAATACAAAGCCTGTAAGTCCGCTGGCACCGAACAGACCGTTTTCAATGTCATGGGTCTTGATGCAGATAATCATGTTCACTATCATGGACATGACCACTAAGGTAACACCCACCAGCAGCGCCGCAATAAGCAGTACGGCGGAAATACCGAAGATGTTTTCGGGTGGTGTTTCGTATCCCAGCAGCTTATGGATTTCGGGAACATGGAAGAACGGAGTGATAATATGCTCGTTTCCGAAAACCGAGCCGTAAAGCACACCGAACAATGCGCTTGAAATACCGATACGGGTCATAATGGGTGCAAGCTTCACCTTGGTGAATTTTGTCATCAGCAAGCCCAGCAGTGTAATACAGAGTCCCTGACCCACATCACCGAACATTATACCGTAAACCAGCATATAGGTGATTGCAACGATAGGAGTGGGGTCAATTCCGTCTGCTGAAGGCAGTCCGTACATCTTCACGAACATTTCAAAGGGCTTTACAAACCAGTTGTTCTTCAGCTTTACGGGAGTATCCCTGCCCTCGGTAGGAACAGGTGTAACCTCAATATCGCCGCTGACGTTCAGCAGGCTTTCAAACTGCTCTTCCTTGTTGCTGGGGATATATCCCGAGAAATGGAATCTTGAGCCCAGCACCATAACATTTGAACGAAGCTCGTAGCTGTTATCAAAAACGATAAGCTTTGAATAAACCTGTGAAAGCTTTTCCTGCTCCTGCTTTGCAATCTCGGCAATATCTGCATCAATCGCTTCCAGCTTTTCCGTTTCGGTGCGGATTGTTGCAACCAGAAGTTCTGTTGCCTCATCGCTGTTACCTGAAAGGTAAGCAGGAAGCATAACTCTGTGGAAGCCCAGTGAATTGAAGAGATAATCCGCTTCATCACGCTGATTCTTTGCAACTATATACATGCACCACACAAAATCCTTATCGTTTCTGAAACGATAGAAGAAATAGGGTCTGTCCTTGTAATAGTCAAGCTTTCTGATATTGCTTGCGGGCATATATCCGAAGCGTATCTTGATGAATTCGCAGGCAAACAGCTCTGCGAAATCTATATCCAGGTCGCCAAACTGTTCAAGGTTATTGTAAATCGCACCATGCTCTTTGATTGTTTTTTCAAGGGCACGTTTTTCGTCATACAGTTCCGAAAGCTTCTTTTCAACGCCGTCAAGATAACGCCTGAAATCTATGCTTACATTATATTCAACGCTGTCGTAAGGTGCGTTTTCGTCAAGTGTGACGCCAAGCTGCTGTGCAATTACACGGCAGCGCTTTATCATTCGCTCATACTGTCCCTTGTCACGAAGGCTCTTGGCTTCAAGATATGTACCCGACACATCAGGAGGCGGACTCATGTGGAAATAACCGCTTTCGCAGCAATGTACAAGAGTCTTGTTAACCTTTTTCAAAGGACCTTCAACATTCACAAGCGTAAGTTTTTCTATCGCCATTTTATGATGTTCCTTTTCTTAAATAATTACAAGCTTTTCTATTTCTGAAGGCTGTTCGCCGTAGCGGACACCCTCGATTATTTTCTGAAGATTCGTTCTTTCCGTTTCAAGCAGCACCACAAGCGAGAAAAGCGATTCTGTCTCATCGCAGGTAAGCGCAAGTCTGTGGCGGAAGAATTCATAATGCGAACGTGTTGTGGCAAGCTCGGGGAAGCTTTCCTCAATACCGATTTTTTCCGGAATACATCTGTCAGCCAGCAGCTTTATAAGTGCCTCCGTAGGATTCTGGCTGCCGAGCGCTGCGTCTATATCCTCAGGCTTTACCCGATAGTGAAAGGGAATCATCAGCTCCCTGATTCTTTCCTCATCCTCGTTGAAGTACTTCTTCAGACGATAGCAGAGAATTATGTTATCCATATCGGTTTTCCGCAGGAAGAACTGCTTGAGCATTTCTCTCTTTTTTTTGCTGAAATCACGGTTTATTACACCGAACGCCCAGCTGAGATAACAGCTGTTGATAACAATGATGCATTTGTTTATATCGGGCTCCTCCGCTTCAAGATACGGCACAAGCGGTCTGTACATCCTGACACGGGAAAGGATTTTCGCAAGCTCCCTGAAATTTTCGCAGTTCAGCGCTTCGACAGGGTCAAAGCTGAAATAATCCATAAGATAGGAAGGTAATCCCAGATAAAAGCTCTGCCTGTTTCCCGAAGCAATTGCGGTTATCAGCTTTATGAGCTGTTCCGCTTCGCATTTCTTGATATAAAAATCAGTAATGCTGTTTTTGCCGCCCGAGCCGAATCTCCGTATACGGATATATGTACGGAAAATATGCTCGTTGAGCAATTGTTCAAGCTGTCCTCTGTGGATGCTTGTTTCGTCAATTTCTGCAAAAACATCCCTGTATGCGGAAACGCTTTTGAGATATGCCGTTACTGCACTTACAGAAGTGCGCTGAATAAGGCTGTCGTAGTCAGATTTTTTCAGAAAAGCTCCGTAAACCGCCTTACACTTGGCGCATACAGCACTGTTAGCCATTGTCGGCTCCGCTGAAAATCCGTTCCACTATTTCACGGCACATTGCATCTGACTGCTTTTTCATTACGCTGTCAAGTCTGCGGCACTTTTCGTCTGCGTCAGCGGTAATTCTTTCAATTTCTGCGTCGGCATCCTTTTTTATCTCTGCAATATCCTTGCTTATCTGCGCCTCAGAACGTGCCTGCTCTGTCTTTTTTAAATTACTGAGTTTCTTTTCGGTATCTTCAGCAATTTTCTTAGCCTGAGCTTCGGCCTTTCCGATTCTGTTTCTTGCCGCTTTGTCCATTTCAATAATGTTCTGGATTGTGTTATTCATAGTAAATGAGCAACCTTTCTGAAAAAATCATACATTATATATATTAATCCTTTATAAGCTTTTTTTCAAGGGCAAAACTAACTAATAATACCCCTTGGTTTTGGTGGAAATAACGAACATTTGACAAAAAAACGCCCCGCAACAGGATTTGCGGGGCAGTAAAGATTCAGTTAATTTCAACTATGTCATATTCCCCAGACCGAAGCTTACGGAAAGCGCGTTGTCAACCTTATGCATATCGCTTGAGCCAAGCTCGCCCATACGCTCCTTAAGACGCTTCTTGTCAAGGGTCCGCACCTGCTCCAGAAGCACCACAGAGTCCTTGGCAAGCCCGCAGCTTACTGCGTTCAGAGAAATATGAGTGGGCAGCCTTGTCTTTTCACGCTGGCTTGTAATTGCGGCGGCAATTACAGTAGGGCTGTGCTTGTTGCCGATGTCGTTCTGAACGATAAGTACGGGACGGACTCCGCCCTGCTCCGAGCCTACAACGGGACTTAAATCAGCATAATATATTTCTCCTCTTTTGATATTGTTCATAATACCAGTCCTTTCTTATTCCAGGAATCCTTGCAATCATATTTTTAACCGCAGCAATAATTTTATTCAGCTTATGAGGTATTACCCCATATATTTTATTAATTGCGGTTGACATTTGTGCTGATATTTGCTAAAATTTAAAGTAATTACAGATATAAGAAAGGAAAAAATATGAAGAAATCCATTATAAAGTTTATTTCCCTTTTTACGGCACTTTCCCTGCTTTCAGGCTGTGCAGGCGCGCCCGTGCAGACCGGAGATGCTTCTGAAGGTACAACCTCTGCTCCCGTAGCTTCTGTTGATACCGAAGAAGCGGTAACTACGGCAGATGAGGAGGAAACCACTGTGGAAACTGAAGCAGAAATTGATTACAGCTCCCTTTCGGAAGAAGAAATCTACAATCTTATGGTTGAACGCTCACTTATGACAACAGGTGATATGACCCGTATGGCGAACGTCTTTAAGCGTGCAGCCGACGGAGAGGATATCAAGGCAGCCTATATCGGCGGCTCTATCACCGAGGGTTACAGCGACAACATCACACTCAAAACCGAAGAAAAATGGGTTGATATGTCCACAAAGTGGCTGAACGAGCAGTTCCCCGACTCTGACATTACATATGTAAACGCAGGTCTCAGCGGTACACCCTCTGTTCTGGGCAATGTGCGCTTACAGCGTGACGTTTTACAGTATGACCCCGACATTGTCTTCGTTGAATTTGCTGTAAACGACGGCGGCGAAACAATCTATAAGAATGCCTATGAATCCCTTGTAAGAACTCTCCTTACACAGGACAAGGATATTGCGGTTGTGCTCCTGTTCACAATTATTGAAAGCGGTCATACCTGCCAGCCCCATATGAGTCAGATAGGCGAAAACTATGGTCTTCCCATGATAAGCCTCCCCGATTCCGTATGGGTTGAAATGCAGGAAGGCAGAATGAGCTGGAGTGACTACTCCGCTGACCAGTCCCACCCCAATGTTGAGGGAAGCATCATGATCCGTGACTTTGTAATCAACTATTTTGAAAAGGTCATGGCAGCTTACGAAACAAGCACAGGCACAGTTGACAAGAATCTCCCCGAACCTGTATTCAGCGGTGATTATGCAGATATGGTGTTCGCTGACAATACTACTCTTGAGGTTGAAGCCAACGGCTTTACCCCCTCTGATAACGGCCACCACTGGTTCAAGGACGGCTGGCAGTTCAGAGCAGACACAGGCGCATCCCTTAAATTCAAGGTGAACTGCAAGAAGCTTGCCATGATTATCAAGGTGAACAAGGCAAAAACCTTCGGTGAAGCTGAAATCTATGTTGACGGCGAGCTTACAGGCAAAATCAACTCCAACCGTTCCGACGGCTGGAACAATCCCGTTGCAGAATATCTTATCGATAACGACGAATGTGCGGAGCATACCGTTGAAATTGTGATTCCCGAGGGTCAGAAGTGCTATTTCGGAATTATGGGCTTTGGCTACTGTGAATAACAACAAAGTCTTAAAATATGCAAAAATGAAAGGATATCAGAAAAATGGCAGAAAAGAAATCTATTATCGCTGAATTCAAGGAATTCATATCCAGAGGTAACGTTATGGATATGGCAGTCGGTGTTATCATCGGCGGTGCGTTTACAAAGATCGTAAACAGCGTCGTTTCCGATATCATTACACCTGCTCTCGGTCTTCTGACCGGTAACGTTGATTTCGCTGAGCTGAAGGTTGTTCTCTCTGATGCAGTTATGGAAGGCGAAACAGTTATACAGGAAGAACTCGCAATCCGTTACGGCGTATTCCTTGACGCTCTCATCAACTTCTTACTTATTGCTATCTGTGTTTTCCTTATGGTAAAGGTTATCAACACAATCAGAAACAAGGCTGAAGCATTAAAGAAGAAGGAAGAAGAAAAGGCTGCTGAGGAAGCTCCCGCTCCTGCACCCGATCCTCAGCTTGAGCTTCTCACCGAAATCAGAGATTTACTTAAGAAATAAACTGAAAAACAAAAATGCGGTTCTGATGAACCGCATTTTTTATTTTTCATTTTATTTTTTCCCTGAACAGCTGTGCCAGCTCCGCATTTATATCCTTACGGTCAGGTAAAACCGTATCCTTGCTGCGATAGAGGCCGAATGATTCTTCGTGATATGTGTGATAGTTGAAGCTCACACCGTACTCATAACACAGGTCAAGCATATCGGAAACCCACTGCGTAGCTCCACGCTCGTTTTCAAAACCTGCTCTTGCTACACCGAATTCGCCCATATACACCGGAACATTATTCCTTTTGCCGAAATCGGCATAATTCTTTATAACTGTTTCAAGATAAGTTTTATTCATTGCCTTGATGTCGGTTGCTTTTGCAAAATCCATACGGATTGCAGGATATGAGGAACTGGTTTCCTTGCGGATATATCCGGATACTCGGTATCGGTATCCATCCTTCATTTCGTATCTTGTTGCTGTCGTGGTGAAATCATTTACAGCGCCCGTAATTTTAAGGCAACCGCCGCTTCTGCCGTCATAGCTGTACGACTGTCCGCCTGTACCGTCAGAACTCCATGGGTAGAAACTGCCAAGACTTCCGTTGTTGAAATCATAGCTTGCAATAACTGTTTCTTTGCCGTCGGGAGCAATTTCCGTCAGGGTGATGTCATCAAAGTACGCTGTACCTTCAGCTGTGTATCTGCCATTCAGCGCCACAGCGACAACGTTGTACTGCGATGTACCGCTTCCTGTTTCGGATACAAAATATTCCCACTCGCCTTCACTGCCGTTGCGGTCAGCGACTATGCAGTCCACCCAGTAGGATTCATAATTTGCTGAACCGATTTCGTTGGAAGGATATGTCTGATACAAACCGTTATAGTCTGTCCAGCTTGTATCCTGGTGAGTGAAAGCCATAGGCTCATAGGTATGGAATTCATATATAACATTATCATCAGGAATAATACTGAATGTTTTGTCAATGTCATACCATTCCCAGTCTATTGAGCTGTTATCTGCACTTTTGTAATTGCATATCTTTTCGACAAAAACCGCCTGATATGGTGAAACACTACGGATTTCCCTTGTTATTCTTCCGGCCAGATCAAAATAAAGCCTTGCCGTTTCCTCCTGCGTTCCAAGGGCAGGAAGCACAGGCTCATTGACAATTCCGTATCCCCATATTGCAGGCTCATCTGCATATCGCGCGGCTATCTCTTTCCAGAGCGCTGTCAGCCTGTTCTGATTTTCGGGATCTGTCCACAGCGCGAGTCCGCCTCCGTTTGACTGGTACCCGCCCTGAGGAAAATGCATATTGAGAATTATTCCCATATTGTATTTTTTTGCCCAGGCTATGTTTGTATCTATCCAGTCAAAACCGATATCCTTGTATTTATAAGGCTCGCTGTCGCTTTCAAAAAGATTGTAATTAAGATAGAATCTCACGCTGTTGAAACCCATTTCTGAAAGCTCTTTATAGGTTTCTTCAGTGTGATGCTTCGTATTTGGAGTGCCAGGATTTGACCAGACGGTGTTTCCCAGCGCTATTCCCTTTATAAGTAATTCTTCGCCGTCAGTGCCGATGATACGATTACCGTCAGCGTGCACAAAGCCCTTTGCTTCTTCCTTTACCTCAGCTTCAACAGACACTTTTGTTGTAGCGGTGGTTGTAGTAGTCTGACTTGCCGAAGCAGTCGTTTCTGCAGGTTTGCTTTGTGTTGCTGAAACTTCAGCTTGTTCGCTTTCTGCTGATGTTTCAACAGGCTGAGTTTCAGTATCGCTGTTTTCTTCAGGCTGACGGCCGTTTAAAAAACCGAGCATATTTCAGAGGTTTCTCTGATTCCGTTTGTGCCGTTGATGAGATTCTCACCCCAGTCCTCTGAAAGAACCGAGCCGTCCCATTCGTTTGCAATGTCCAGATACTCAACACCGCCGCCGTTGCCCTTCCAGGACCAGCCGAGATAACCTACACCGATTTCAGTGCAGTACTGCATGATGTATTCTTCCTTTACATCCCCGTCGGAATGGTCAAAACCGAATTCACCGATACATACGCAAAGCTCCTGCTTTAATACGTTGTCGATATTGCGCTTTATAACCTTTTCGGTCTTGCCTGCTGTACCGTACATGTGAATCGAGAACATTGTATTTCCGAGAGGGTCGGCAGCCAGAACATCCTTACCGCACATGGCAACGCTCTTGGGATACTGTCCCCAGCCTGCACTGTCAACCATGATAAGGTTTCTTATTCCTGCTTCACGGATACGGGGTATCTGGCTTATATAGGGTTCTGCCCATTTGTCTTCACCCCATTCGCCGTACCATTCGTTGGCGATATTCAGAATGACATAGGCTTCGTTTCCGATAAGGGCATCCTTCATCTCAATCCAGTAATCAACTATGCCTTCAAGTATGGAAGCATCATTCTTGCCAGTACCGTCGTGCACCTCAAGTACTGCTATCATTTTATACTGCTTGCATAAGTCAACTATCTCAATTATGCTTTCAAGGCTGTCCTTTGTCCACTGGTAGCCGTTTGAAAGAACAATTCTTACTGTATTTGCTCCCGTTTCAGCAATTGCGGGTATGGCGGTATGAAGCTCACCCTTGAACCATGTGTGCGCATGATTTACACCACGCATGATAAACTCATTTCCGTTTGCGTCGTAAAGCTTTGTTCCTTCCACATAGAAGCCCTTGCCTGCTTCTGCGGCAGGTGCTTCTTCCTCTGCGGTTACATCTGCTGTTGTAACATCAGTGGTAGTTGCTTCAGCTGTGGGAGCTTCAGTCCCTGTTGTTGTTACCACATCGGAAGTATTGCAGGCGGATAGTGTCATTACTCCTGCTAAAATAAGCGCTGCTATTTTCTTTGAAAATTTCATATTTTATACCTCTAGAAATACAAACCCATATGGAAAAAGCCTGTCCGGCATGGACAGGCTTTTATTCGTGTTAATTAAACAAGCTCAATGATTGCCATTTCAGCAGCATCGCCGCGTCTGGGACCAATCTTGATGATTCTTGTGTAACCGCCGTTCTTGTCAGCATACTTGGGGGAGATTTCGTCAAAAAGCTTCTTGCAGACATCTTCCTTTGTAACGTATGCGAAAACCTGGCGCTTGGAGTGAAGGTCGCTCTTCTTACCGAGAGTAATCATCTTCTCAGCTTCGCTGCGAACTTCCTTTGCTCTTGAGATTGTTGTTTCAATCTTACCGTTTTCGAGTAAGAATGTAACCATAGCTCTGAGCATTGCCTTTCTATGATCGCTGGTTCTACCTAACTTTCTCATTGCCATTATGGTTTCTCCTTTCTGACAATATGTGATATGTCAATTCATCATTATTCTTCGCTCGAAGCAAGATCAAAACCGAGAGACTGAAGTTTTGCTCTGACTTCTTCGAAGGACTTCTTACCTAAGTTTCTGACCTTCATCATGTCTTCCTGAGACTTGTTGATAAGATCGTCAACTGTGTTGATTCCTGCACGCTTTAAGCAGTTGAAGGAACGAACAGATAAATCAAGGTCTTCAATTGTCATTTCGAGAATCTTGTCCTTGCTCTTGTCATCCTTTTCAACCATAAGCTCGGGCTGTGTAAGTTCATCGGATAAGTCAACAAAGAGTGCGAGGTGTTCGCAAAGAACCTTTGCTGCGTAGGAAACAGCTTCCTTAGCGGAAATTGTACCGTCTGTCCATACTTCGATAATAAGCTTATCGTAGTCTGTTCTCTGACCTACACGTGTGTTTTCAACAGTATAGTTAACCTTTAATACAGGTGTATAGATGCTGTCAACAGCAATTACGCCGATTGCGGGCTGCATAAGGGACTTGTTCTTTTCAGCGGATACATAACCTCTGCCTCTGTCGAAGGTGAGCTCCATGAAGAGCTTAGCGCCTGCGCTTAAAGTAGCGATATGCATACCGGGATCGAGGATTTCGATTTCACTGTCAGTCTTGATATCGCCTGCAGTTACAACGCCCTCGCCTTCTGCTTCGATGTATACTGTCTTGGGGCATTCGCCGTACATCTTAGCAATAAGACCCTTAACGTTCAGGATAATTTCAGTAACATCTTCCTTAACACCGGGGATTGTGGAGAATTCGTGCTGAATTCCGTCAATCTTCACGGATGTTACTGCAACACCGGGTAAAGAGGAGAGCAAAACACGTCTGAGGCTGTTACCTAAAGTGTTGCCGTAGCCTGCTTCAAGGGGTTCAAGCACGAACATACCATATTTTCCGTCCGGCTTGAGCTTTACTGTCTCTATTTCAGGCTTTTCGATTTTTTCAAGCATTCCTTTAACCCTCCTGCTAAATCTGTTGGTTGTGGGATTTCTCCCTCGAATAAAGGGTAATTTAATTCAATAAAAATGACAGACACTATTACTGAACAAAGCACCCCAGTTAATTTTAAATTACGATATTCTGTGATAACGTTCATCACAGCAATTCGGTCGCATTGTAAATTAAAAATAACTGCACCATTAGCATTATATGCTAAAAAGCTATTATTTAGAATACAATTCGATGATGAGATGTTCTTCGATTTCGTAGTCTAATTCGTCACGCTGAGGCATTCTTGTGATCTTAGCGGACTTAGCTTCCTTGTTCATGTCGAGCCATAACGGAATGAGTCTGCCGTTAGTAGCTTCCTCAACCTGTGCAAACTTAGCGCTCTTCTTGCTCTTATCGGATAATGCGATTACGTCACCAACCTTGATTCTGTAAGAGGGGATATCTACCTTCTTACCGTTTACTGTAAAGTGACCGTGACCTACGAGCTGTCTTGCTTCACGTCTTGTGATAGCGAGACCCATTCTGAATACTACGTTGTCAAGTCTTGTTTCAAGGATTCTGAGAAGGTTCTGACCTGCGATACCTTCTTCCTTAACTGCGATTTCGTAGTAGTGATAGAACTGCTTTTCAAGTACGCCGT
The DNA here is from genome assembly GCA_017625405.1 of Ruminiclostridium sp. GTDB lineage: Bacteria > Bacillota > Clostridia > Oscillospirales > Ruminococcaceae > Ruminiclostridium_E. Next base: position 81,232 of record JAGALB010000060.1, read on the forward strand.
AGATGAACTTGAGCTTCTGCTTTTCCTTTAACTGGAGACCGTATTCAGAAGTCTTCTTTCTCATGTTAGCGTTCTTGTTTCTTGTAGTTTCCTTGCTGTAACCCATTACCATAGGGCTGATACCAAGAGCTTTGCATCTCTTGAGGACAGGTGTCTTATCTACTGCCATATTTACCTCCGTTTTTAAATCAATATCGATTATTATTTCGACTCTGAGTAAACTTAAAACTCAGTTTATAGGTTATACACGACGTCTCTTGGGGGGACGGCATCCGTTGTGGGGGATAGGTGTAACATCCTTGATCATTCTTACTTCGAGACCAGCTGCCTGAAGAGCTCTGATAGCTGCTTCACGACCTGCACCGGGTCCCTTTACGTATACTTCAACAGTCTTAAGACCGTGTTCCATAGCTGCCTTAGCTGCTGTTTCAGCTGCGGACTGTGCTGCGAAAGGAGTAGACTTTCTGGAGCCTCTGAAACCTAAGCCGCCTGCACTTGCCCATGATAAAGCGTTGCCCTGGAGGTCTGTGATTGTAACGATTGTGTTGTTAAATGTAGACTGGATATGTGCAGAACCGTTTTCAATGTTCTTGCGTTCACGACGTCTGCGGATAACGGGCTTCTTGCCGTTCTTAGCCTGTGCCATTTCGTTACCTCCTTAATTACTTCTTCTTGTTTGCAATTGTCTTCTTGGGACCCTTGCGTGTTCTTGCGTTTGTCTTTGTTCTCTGACCACGGCAGGGGAGACCCTTTCTGTGACGAGTACCACGGTAGCAGTTGATTTCAACAAGACGCTTGATGTTGAGAGCAACGTTACGTCTTAAGTCACCTTCTACTACGTATTCAGCGTCGATAACTTCACGGATCTTTGCTTCTTCTTCGTCTGTTAAATCCTTTACACGTGTGTCGGGATTAACGCCTGCCTTTGCGAGAATATCAATTGCGGACTTTCTACCGATACCGTAAACGTATGTTAAACCGATTTCAACACGCTTTTCTTTCGGTAAATCCACACCAGCAATTCTTGCCATAATTGTTCCTCCTGTTAAATTAGGGTTATTAGCCCTGTCTCTGCTTATGCTTAGGGTCCTGACAGATAACCATTATCTTACCCTTACGCTTGATTACCTTGCACTTATCGCACATAGGCTTTACTGAAGGTCTTACTTTCATTGTGATAACCCTCCTTATAGGTTAATTTACTTGGCTCTCCAGGTGATACGTCCCTTTTCGAGGTCGTAAGGGGACATTTCAACTGTTACCTTATCACCGGGCAGTATTCTGATAAAGTTCATTCTCAGTTTACCGCTTACATGAGCCAGTATTTTGTGACCGTTTGGTAACTCTACTCTGAAAGTAGCATTGGGTAATGCTTCGAGTATAGTACCTTCTACTTCAATTACATCTTCTTTAGACAAGTTACTCACTCTCCTCGGCGATGTGTTCTCTTAGAACCGTTCGTAATTTCCTGTTTGTGATATTGTCGAGCTGTATCGTTTTCTTTGTTGCCGCCAGATGCAGTGGATTCTTTTTCTTGGGGCGTTCAAGGGGTCTTTCCTTGCCGTCGCAGACGAACACAAATCCGTCCTTAACATCAACTACCACCATGGGATAACCGTTATCACGGCCCGCACGGCTTATAACCACCATACCCTTTGTAAAGTCCATATCATTCACCTGTCAGTGCTTTTCCAGCGTCATGATGATAGGCTCGCCGTTTGTGATGCAGATTGTATGCTCGAAGTGTGCGGATAAATTTCCGTTTGCTTCAACAACTGTCCACTTGTCGGGAAGTACCTTTACATCAGCTGTGCTTGAATTTATCATCGGTTCGATGCAGATTGTCATACCGGGAACAAGTCTGGGTCCTCTTCCGGGCTTGCCGTAGTTTGGAACCTCAGGATCCTCGTGCATATCCTTTCCGATACCGTGACCGATATATTTTCTGACAACAAAGTAGCCGTTCTTTTCGCAGTAAGTCTGCACAGCGTTTGAAATATCGCCGATGCGGTTTCCTGCCACAGCCATTTTAATACCCTCGTAAAGAGCTTCTTCGGTGATCTTCATGAGTCTTTTTGCCTCGTCGCTGACTTCGCCTACCGCAAAGGTACGTGCGTTGTCACCGTTCCAGCCGTCATACTCAACTGTAAGGTCAACGGAAACGATGTCGCCTTCCTTGATGATTTTCTTCTTGGAAGGGATACCGTGAATAAGCTCCTCGTTGATGGAAATGCAGGCGCTGCCTGTAAATCCGCAGTATCCGAGGGAAGAGGGGCGTGCCCCCTTTGAAACGATAAAGTCGTGAATTATTTTGTCAAGCTCCCACGTACTCATGCCGGGTCTGATTGAACGTCCTGCGTGGCTTAACGCCTGCGCCGCAATCTCGCCTGCCTTCATCATACGTGAGATTTCTTCTGCCGATTTAACCTGAATCATCTGATTAACCTTCGATAGCTGCCATTGTAAGCTTTGCTGTTTCAGAGATTTCTTCCTGACCTTCAACAGTTACAAGCTTGCCCTTAGCGGCATAGAAGTCCTTGAGGGGAGCTGTCTTTTCCTTGTAGGTTTCAAGTCTTGAAAGTACTGTTTCGGGCTTGTCGTCAATTCTCTGTACTACCGCTGCGCCGCAAGCGTCGCATACGCCTTCAACCTTTGTAGGCTTGAAGTCAACGTGGTAGGAGTTTCCGCAGCCTTCGCATACACGTCTGCCGGAAAGTCTTGCACAGATCTTTTCGTCGGGAACGTAGATTTCAATAACCTTGTCAATCTGAACGCCCATAGCGTCGAGGGTTTCAGCCTGGGGAACAGTTCTGGGGAAGCCGTCAAGGATAAATCCCTTCTTGGCATCGTCCATTGCGATTCTGTCCTTTAAGATGCCTACAACGACATCATCGGGAACGAGGTCGCCTCTGTCCATGTATTCCTTGGCTGCGAGACCTGCCGCTGTCTGGTTCTTAACCGCTTCTCTGAGCATATTGCCTGTGGAGATTGCGGGGATACCGAGCTTTTCACATACGATTTCAGCCTGTGTACCTTTTCCTGCACCGGGAGCGCCTAAAAAAATTAAATTCATAATAACTCCTTATGGTCGTGAAATTGGTTGGAGGAATCAGCAGATTCACTGCTGTTCCTGCCCCAAAATCATGCTTATTCCAAGAATCCCTTATGATGACGCATCATCATCTGGCTTTCAAGTGAACGTACAGTTTCAAGTGCTACACCAACTACGATGAGCATTGTTGTACCGCCGAGGGAAACATTGATTCTTGTTAAATTCTGGAAGATAATCGGGAAAATTGCGATGAATGCTAAGAATATCGCACCGATGAGAGAAATCTTTGAAAGCGAATTCTGAATAAAATCAGATGTAGGTCTGCCGGGTCTGATACCGGGGATTGCACCGTTGTTCTTCTTGAGATTATTGGCAATTTCTACGGGGTTATACTGGATTGCAATATAGAAGTAGTTGAATGCAATAATAAGAACAAAGTACAGAACCGCATATAACCAGCTGCCCTGGCTGAAGAGTCTTACAAAGTCGTGCCAGAAGCCGACACCAGTACCATCAATACCGCAGAAATAGCAGATTGTCTGGGGTAAGCTCATAACGGACATTGCAAAGATGATAGGCATAACGCCTGCCATAGCAACCTTGATCGGGATGTGAGTGGACTGACCACCGTACATCTTTCTGCCTACAACTCTCTTTGCGTACTGAACGGGAATTCTTCTTTCCGCATTTGTCATAAGTACTACAAGACCGATCATGAGTACAAAGATCAGGAGAATTACGGGAACGAGAATTGCGTTCTTCATATCGTCCTTCATTGTAAGAATGAGGTCGTATACTTCTGACGGGCCTCTTGCTACGATACCTGCGAAGAGGATCATGGAGATACCGTTACCGATACCCTTTTCATTGATCTGGTCGCCGAGCCATACGATTAAGCATGCACCGGCAACGAAGCAGGCAATGATAGCAATAGCGGAAAGTACGCCTTCAAAGCCGTCTCTGTAAGCAACTGCGCCGTAACCTCTTAATGCGAAGTAGAACGCTGTTGCCTGGAATAATGCGAGACCGAGTGTTGTTAATTTTGTGATTTTGTTAAGCTTTTTTCTACCCTCATCGCCTTCTTTGCTGAGACGTTCAAGAGCAGGAATAGCTACAGTGAGAAGCTGAATAATGATTGAAGAGTTGATATACGGGGTAATCGACATTGCGAACAATGTACCCTGGCTCAGCGCACCACCTGTCATAGTGTCGAGGTAGGTGAGGAGTGTACCTTCGCCCAGCATTTCAGAAATTGCATTGCTGTCGAGGAAAGGTACGAATACAGCTGAACCGAAGCGGAAGATGACAATGATGAGTAATGTGTATAAAATCTTTCTTCTTAAGTCTACGACTTTCCACGCATTTCGAAAAACTTCAAACATTAGATCACCTCTGCCTTTCCACCTGCTTTTTCAATTTTTTCAGCAGCTGCTGCAGTGAACTTTGCAGCCTTGACTGTAAAGCTCTTTGTGATTTCGCCGTTACCGAGAACCTTGATACCATCAAGTGTATTCTTTACTAAGCCGCTTTCTACTAAAGCAACATCGTCGATAACTGCACCATTTTCAAAACGTGCTTCTAAATCAGAAACATTTACGATTGCATATTCGGTAGCGAAGATATTGTTGAATCCACGCTTAGGCATACGTCTTGCGAGAGCGGTCTGACCACCTTCAAATCCGGGTCTTACGCCGCCGCCGGAACGAGCCCACTGACCTTTATGACCCTTACCTGCTGTCTTACCGTTACCGGAACCGTGACCACGGCCGATACGCTTAACTTCCTTAGTTGCGCCGATTGCAGGAGATAATTCGTGAAGCTTCATGTGATTTACACCTCCTATGAGTGAGATTTATTCTTCGGTAACTTCAACTAAATAGTGAATTTCCTTGATTTTGCCTCTTGTAGCCGCATTATCAGGCTGTACTGTAACGTCGTCGATCTTCTTGAGACCTAAAGAGTTAGCAGTAGCAATGTGACTGTCCTTGCGGGCGATGAGAGACTTTACTAACTTGATTCTGAGTGCCATAAGACAAACCAATCCTTTCTCTTAGCCTAAAATTTCCTTAACAGTCTTACCTCTGAGTGCTGCTACCTGTTCAGCGTCTCTGAGAGAGGCTAAACCAGCGATTGTAGCACGAACTACGTTGCAGGGGTTGTTGGAGCGAAGGGACTTGGTACGAATGTTCTTGATACCAGCCATTTCAACTACAGAACGTACGGGACCACCTGCGATAACACCGGTACCTTCGGGAGCGGGCTTCATGAGAACTGCGCCTGCGCCGAACTTACCAACTACTTCGTGGGGAATTGTTGTACCCTTTAACGAAATCTTAACGAGGTTCTTCTTTGCGTCGTCGATACCCTTACGGATAGCGTCCGGAACTTCGTTGGACTTGCCGAGGCCGAAGCCTACTACACCATTGCCGTCGCCTACAACTACAAGTGCGGAGAACTTCATGATACGTCCGCCCTTAACAGTCTTGGATACACGGTTGATAGCTACTACTTTTTCAGCAAGCTCATATTTTGATGCATCTAAAAGTGCCAAAGCTTTATCCTCCTATTATGATTAGAAATTGAGTCCGCCTTCACGCGCACCCTCTGCCAGAGCAGCTACTCTGCCGTGATATACATAACCGGAACGGTCAAATACCACGTCAACAATGCCCTGTTCCTTTGCCTTTTCTGCAAGTGCAAGTCCAACCTTCTTGGCTGCTTCGCAGTTGCCGCCGTATTCTGTGAAGCCCTTGTCGTTTGTGGAAGCGGAGCAAAGTGTCTTGCCTGCTTCATCGTCGATGAGCTGTGCATAGATGTTCTTAGCGGAACGGAAAACATTAAGGCGAGGACAAGAAGCTGTACCGGAAATCTTGTTACGGATTCTCTGGTGACGCTTGATTCTGTTCTTATTACTATCGATTATTTTAATCATTTCTTATCACTCCTTATGTTTTACTTCTTACCCTTGCCGGCTTTACCTTCCTTGCGGCGGATAACTTCGTCAGCATACTTGATGCCCTTGCCCTTGTAAGGCTCGGGAGGACGGATGCTTCTGATTTCAGCAGCGTACTGTCCAACCTTCTGCTTGTCGATACCCTTAACGATAATCTGGTTGGGCTGAGGAACTTCAAGAGTGCAGTCCTCTGTGTCAGAAACGATTGTGGGGTGAGAGAAGCCAACGTTTAAGTTAACATCCTTACCTGTCTTCTGGCATCTGTAACCAACGCCGTTAATTTCGAGTACCTTCTGGTATCCTTCGGTAACACCGATGATCATGTTGTTGATGAGTGTTCTTGTAAGACCGTGAAGAGAGCGGTTTGCTGCTTCATCGTCAGGACGTTCTACTGTAACAACAGCGCCGTCAACTGTGATCTTCATAACGGGCTTGAACTCCTTTGTGAGAGTGCCCTTGGGTCCCTTTACTGTAACTGTTGAGCCGTCAACCTTGACTTCAACTCCGGCAGGAACAGTAATCGGGTTCTTACCAATTCTTGACATATCTGTTCCTCCTTAATTACCATACAAAAGCAAGAACTTCGCCGCCTACGTGTTCTTCTCTTGCCTTACGGTCTGTCATAAGACCCTTGGAAGTGGACACGATTGCGATGCCGAGGCCCTTCATAACCTTAGGCATATCCTTGCAATTGGAATAAATTCTTAAACCGGGCTTACTTACTCTGCGTAAGCCTGTGATAACCTGTGACTTATTCTCAGTATACTTTAAAGTAATTCTGATGATACCCTGCTTGTTGTCTTCAATAACTCTGAAGTTCTTGATGTAACCTTCGTCAACAAGAATCTGAGCGATCTGCTTCTTGATGTTGGAACAAGGAATGTCAACAGAGGGGTGCTTCGCTGAATTAGCGTTACGAATTCTTGTAAGCATATCTGCGATAGTATCAGTAATCTGCATTTTCTTTTCCTCCTTATAAATTTCGATGAAAAATTACCAGCTTGCCTTCTTAACTCCGGGAATCTGTCCCTTGTAAGCTAACTCTCTGAAACAAATTCTGCAAATACCAAACTTACGGAGGTATGCATGAGGTCTGCCGCATATTTTGCATCTGTTGTAAGAACGGGTGGAAAACTTTGCAGGACGCTGCTGTTTAGCAACCATTGATTTCTTTGCCATATTTTATTTCCTTAACCTTTCTTATTTAGCGAACGGAGCGCCCATAAGTGCGAGCAGCTCTTTTGCTTCTTCGTCTGTCTTAGCTGTTGTTACAAAGTTGATATCCATACCACGGATTGCATCAATCTTTTCATACTCAATTTCAGGGAAAATGAGCTGTTCCTTGATACCAACGCTGTAGTTGCCTCTGCCGTCGAAAGAGTTGGGGTTAATACCACGGAAGTCTCTTACACGGGGGAGAGCTACGTTGAAGAATCTGTCGAGGAATTCATACATTGTTTCGCCTCTAAGAGTAACCTTAACACCGATGATGTTGCCTTCTCTGAGCTTGAAGTTAGCGATAGCCTTCTTAGCACGGCAAACGATCGGCTTCTGACCTGTAATCTGAGCTAAATCACCCATGATTGCGTCGATCTTCTTCTGGTCGTCCTTAGCTTCGCCGCAGCCTACGTTGATAACGATCTTGTCAAGCTTCGGTACCTGCATTACGCTCTTGTAACCGAACTTCTTGAAAAGAGCAGGAGCTACGGTTTCCTTGTAATAGGTTTTCATTCTAGCCATTTTATTTTACTCCTTACCGACAGCAGCCGGAAGTTACTTTATCCGACCCACTGTCAAGCCTGATTAGAGTTCTGCACCGCAGTGCTTGCATACTCTTACTTTCTTGTCGTTCTTGATTTCGTTGCCTACTCTTGTAGCCTTCTTGCACTTGGGGCAGATAGGCATAACCTTGCAGGCATAAAGAGCGCCTTCAGCCTTAACGATACCGCTGAGCTGACCCTGACGCTTAGCCTTAACATGCTTTGTAACCATGTTGCAGCCTTCAACGATTACCTTGCCTTCGGAAGGGGAAACCTGTAAAACCTTACCTGTCTTACCCTTGTCCTTACCGGAGATAATCTTTACTTCATCGCCTGTTTTTACGTGTAAATTGTTCATATCAGACGTCCTCCCTTATAATACTTCAGGAGCGAGTGAAAGGATCTTCATGAAGTCCTTTTCACGGAGCTCTCTGGCAACCGGTCCAAAGATACGGGTGCCTCTGGGGTTTTTGTCTTCCTTAATAATTACAGCAGCGTTTTCATCAAATCTGATGTATGTGCCGTCTTCACGTCTTAAACCGGAAGCGCTGCGGACTACAACACACTTAACTACGTCGCCCTTCTTAACTGTACCACCGGGGCTTGCTTTCTTAACGGAAGCGATGATTACGTCACCGATGTTAGCATATTTTCTACGAGTACCGCCGAGGACTCTGATGCACATAAGCTCCTTAGCGCCTGTGTTATCAGCAACCTTCAGACGTGTCTGCATCTGTATCATGTCTGTATTCTCCTTCCGTTATTACTTAGCTCTTTCGATTACGTTGATTAAACGCCATCTCTTATCCTTGGATAAAGGTCTTGTTTCCATAACTTCAACCTTATCGCCTACCTTGCAGGTGTTTTCTTCATCGTGAGCCTTTAACTTGTAGGTTCTCTTGATGATCTTCTTGTATAAAGGGTGGCGAACGTTATCCTTGATAGCAACAACGATAGTCTTATCCATCTTATCGCTTACAACGATACCTACTCTGGTTTTTCTGAGATTTCTTTCCATTATATATCGTCCTCCCTCTTACTTATTTGCCGCAAGCTCACGCTCACGCTGGATTGTCTTGATAACGGCAATCTCCTTCTTGACAGCCTTGATTCTTGTAGGATTCTCAAGCTGGTTTACTGCAAGCTGAAAACGGAGGTTGAAAAGCTCCTGCTTTAATTCAGCAGCTCTGTTCTGTAATTCGACTTCAGATAATTCTCTGATTTCCTTTGTAATCTTCATTACTCAGCAGCCTCCTCTTTCTTTACAAATTTGCACTTGATAGGAAGCTTGTGCATAGCGAGACGCATAGCTTCTCTTGCAACTTCTTCCGATACACCGGCGATTTCGAACATTACTCTGCCGGGCTTAACTACTGCTACCCAGTATTCAGGTGAACCCTTACCGGAACCCATTCGTGTTTCAGCGGGCTTTTCTGTTACGGGCTTGTCAGGGAAAATCTTGATCCAAACCTGACCGCCACGCTTGATATAACGTGTCATAGCGATACGGGCAGCTTCGATCTGTCTGGATGTGATCCATGCAGGTTCGAGTGCCTGTAAACCGTATTCACCGTTGGAAACTGTGTTACCACGGAGAGCCTTACCTGTGAGGCGACCTCTCTGCTGTCTTCTGTACTTTACTCTCTTTGGAAGTAACATTATTCATTACCCCCTTCTTTTCTTTCTGCTCTGGGCTTGAAATTCTTCTTGCCGTCGTTGTTTCTTCTTCTGGGTCTTTCAGGCTTTGTTGTGGGGATTTCGCCCTTTAAAACTTCACCCTTGTAGATCCAAACCTTAACGCCGATAACGCCGTAGGTTGTATTAGCTCTTGCTACACCGTAGTCGATGTCAGCACGGAGTGTCTGAAGCGGGATTGTACCTTCGTGGTAGCTTTCGGAACGAGCGATTTCTGCGCCGCCGAGACGACCGCTTACTGTTGTCTTGATACCCTTTGCACCGAGCTTCATTGTTCTGCTGATGCAGGACTTCATAGCTCTTCTGAAGGATACACGGCCTTCGAGCTGCTGAGCAATGTTTTCAGCAACAAGCTGTGCGTTCATGTCAGGGCTCTTGATTTCGATGATGTTTACGAGAACGGTCTTGCCGCCTGTAAGCTTTTCGAGTTCGCCTCTGAGCTTTTCGATTTCAGCACCCTTCTGACCGATAACCATACCGGGCTTTGCGCACTGGATGTTTACCTTTACCTTAGCTGCGTCACGTTCGATTTCGATTGTAGGAACGCCAGCCTTGTAAAGCTTCTTCTTTAAATATTCACGAATCTTGTAGTCTTCTACAAGTGCGTCACCGAATGTGGACTTGTTGGCAAACCAACGGGAGTCCCAATCCTTGATAACGCCTACTCTAAGACCGTGAGGATTAACTTTCTGTCCCATTGTTTACCTCCTTATTCCTTTTCTTTGATAACAAGCACGATGTTGGATGTTCTCTTTAAGATTCTGTGTGCTCTGCCGTGATCCTTGGGACGGATACGCTTGAGTGTAACGCCTGCACCGCAGTGGCAGGAAGATACGTAGCAGTTAGCAACATCCATGTTGTGGTTGTTCTCTGCATTTGCCATAGCTGACTTGAGAAGCTTCATAAGAGGCTCGCAAGCAGACTTGGGTGTGTACTTTAAGATAGCCATTGCTTCTTCGCAGGGCTTATTTCTGATAAGATCGAGTACGATTCCTACCTTACGGGGAGAAATACGAACCTGTCTTAATTCTGCTCTTGCTTCCATTCGTTTCTCCTCCTTACTTCTTGGTTGTCTTGCTGCCTACGTGACCCTTGAATGTTCTTGTAGGAGCGAATTCGCCTAACTTGTGGCCAACCATGTCTTCAGTTACATAAACCGGAACGTGCTTTCTGCCGTCATGAACAGCGAAAGTGTGACCAACGAAATCAGGGAAAATTGTGCTGGAACGGCTCCATGTCTTGAGAACCTTCTTTTCGCCTGCTTCATTCATAGCAATTACGCGCTTAAGAAGAACTTCCTGGACATAAGGTCCCTTCTTGATACTTCTGCTCATATTATTTATTTCCTTTCAAGTTACGTTGCAAGTTAATGAACACCGATTTACCCTTACGGCACGCTGTTCTTATTAACAACAACTTGCATGCTTAATTACTTGCCGTTTCTTCTCTTAACGATGAACTTATCTGTTCTGTTGTTCTGCTTACGTGTCTTGTAACCGAGAGCAGGCTTGCCCCAAGGTGTTACAGGACCGGGACGACCAACAGGAGACTTACCTTCACCACCACCGTGAGGGTGATCGCAGGGGTTCATTACAGAACCTCTTACAGTAGGTCTAACGCCCATGTGTCTTACTCTACCAGCCTTACCGTAGTTAACGTTAGCGTGGTCAGCGTTGCTTACTACACCGATTGTAGCCATGCACTTTTCAGATACATTTCTGAGCTCGCCGCTGGGGAGACGGATTAAAGCGTAGCCGTTTTCCTTAGCCATGAGCTGTGCCTGGTTACCGGCAGAACGAACGAGCTGAGCGCCCTTGCCGGGGTAAAGCTCGATGTTGTGGATAACTGTACCAACAGGGATATCCTTGAGTGCGAGAGCGTTACCGGGCTTGATGTCTGCATCAGAACCGTTTCTGATAACGTCGCCTACTGCAAGCTTTTCAGGAGCGATGATATACTTCTTTTCGCCGTCCTCGTACTGAACGAGTGCGATGAATGCGGAACGGTTGGGGTCGTATTCAAGAGTAAGAACAGTAGCGTTCATGCCGAGCTTGTTTCTCTTGAAGTCGATAATTCTGTACTTTCTTCTGTTTCCGCCGCCCTTGTGTCTTACAGTAATTCTGCCGTAGCTGTTACGGCCGGAATGCTTTTTGAGGCTTTCAAGAAGGCTCTTTTCAGGAGCAACCTTAGATAAGCCGCTGTAATCAATAACTGTCATGCCTCTGAGACCGGGTGTGACAGGTTTATATGTCTTTATAGCCATTTATCTTCACTCCTTACTTTTACATCATGCCGTCGAAGAATTCAATTGTCTTTGAATCTTCTGTGAGAGTTACAACTGCCTTTTTCCAGTCAGATGTGTAACCTTCGCTGCGGCCCATGCGCTTCTTCTTGCCCTTAACGCTGATTGTGTTAACCTTAGCAACCTTAACACCGAAAAGTGTTTCAACAGCCTTCTTAACTTCAATCTTGTTAGCGTTCTTAGCAACTTCAAATGTGTACTTGCGTTCTGCAAGTCCGTCCATAGACTTTTCTGTAATGATGGGGCGTACGATAATGTCCTGTGCTAATCTTTCCATTACGCATATACCTCCTCAATCTTTGCAACAGCATCCTTAACAACGATAAACTTTGTGTAGTTTAAGATGTCGTAAACGTTAAGTGTGTTAACCTGAGTTGTCTTAACGCCGGGGATGTTAGCTGCGCTCTTGATAACCTTCTTGTCAACTGTGTCAAGAACGATTAATGCCTTTTCGGAAACATTAAGAGCCTTGAGCATGTTAACGATTGTCTTTGTCTTGAACTCTTCAGTCTTGATAGCGTCGAGAACAACGATGTCGTTATCTGCTACCTTTGTGGAGAGTGCGGAAAGGAGAGCGAGTCTCTTAACCTTTTTATTTAATGAGTAGCTGTAGCTTCTGGGCTTGGGGCCTAAAGCGATACCGCCGTGTGTCCACTGGGGAGCTCTTGTGGAACCCTGTCTTGCGTGACCTGTGCCCTTCTGTCTCCAGGGCTTCTTGCCGCCGCCGCTTACCTCTGTTCTTGTAAGAGTAGACTGAGTACCCTGACGCTGATTTGCGAGGTAGTTTACAACTGCTGCATGCATAACTACTGTGTTGGGTTCGATACCGAACACTGCATCGTTAAGCTCGAGGTCGGAAACAGGCTGACCGTTCATATCAAATACTTTTACGTTTGCCATTATTAATCCTCCTCCTTACGCTTTAACCGCATCAGTAATGCAAAGTACTCCGCCCTTAGGACCGGGAACAGCACCCTTGATTGCGATAAGATTATTTTCTGCATCAACCTTGACTACTACAAGGTTCTGAACAGTAATTGTGTCACAACCCATGTGACCAGGCATACCCTTACCCTTGAAGATTCTGGAAGGATCAGAGATAGCGCCCATGGAACCTGCATGTCTGTGAACAGGACCTGTACCGTGAGTCATCTTTACTCTGTGCTGGTTGTGACGCTTGATTGTACCCTGGAAGCCCTTACCCTTGCTGGTACCCTGAACGTCGATTACATCGCCTACTGCAAATGTGTCAGCCTTTAAGATGTCGCCAACGTTAACTGCGGATGTGTCATCGAGTCTGAACTCCTTGAGTGTTCTCTTGAATGCTACGTCATTCTTCTTGAAATGTCCCTGCATGGGCTTGTTTACGCCCTTGGGGGAGATGTCGCCGAAACCGAGCTGTACTGCTTCGTAGCCGTCGTTTTCAGAAGTCTTCTTCTGTACAACTACGCAAGGGCCGGCTTCAACTACTGTTACGGGAACTACGTTACCCGCTTCATCGAAAATCTGGGTCATGCCGATTTTCTTTGCGATTAAACCCTTTTTCATGGTTTTCCTCCTAATTGGTTATTGGTTGAGATTTTCTCAACATGACCAAGTGCAGCGTGTCTGCCTTGGTTAGTGGTTGGCGTTGCCAACATAACTCGAAACTTCTTCTTCGGTCGCAATTTTTTCTGCAACACTGTGGGGAATTAGAATTCCATTGAAATTTCTACGCCCGCAGGTAATTCAAGACTCTGTAATGCTTCGATTGTCTTGTTTGTGGGGCGGATTACGTCGATAAGACGCTTGTGGGTTCTGAGTTCGAACTGCTCACGGCTGTCCTTGTACTTGTGAACTGCACGTAAGATTGTGATGATTTCCTTGTTTGTAGGAAGCGGAATAGGACCAGCAACTCTGGAACCTGTTCTCTTGGCTGTTTCAACAATCTTAGCTGCTGCCGCATCAACAATGGAGTGCTCGTAGCCCTTGATCTTAACTCTAACCTTTTCCTTAACTGCCACTTTCGTTTATCCCCTTTCATAGATTTGCACTTCGGTGTGGTACCGAGCTTTTCATGAAAGCGAACAGAACCGGGAATTCAGTTGCACACTATATCGTGTGTTCCCTTATAATCCATATCGGTTGTCACCAAATCCCTTTACAACGGGGGTGTCTGCCTCCGGCAAACCCTTCCCAGGGGCGGCTTACCGAATGAATTTCCCTGTTTTCGCCCGACTTTTAGCCGGACATGCTCCATCGGAATTACCGTCTGTCATGCAGGCGCAACCTCCGATTTCTACGCATTATTCGCAGTGTGCAAGTGATATTATACCTCATTTTGCCGAGAATTACAACACTTTTTGCAAAATTTCCTGCCATTTCTGATGTAGAAATTTAATCAAAATCACATCTAAGTTTTGTGCAAAATCACAACGATGTTTTTGCAAAATTCAAGGGCGGAAATAATCCGCCCGAAAATTTATTCAATTTCTGTTCTCGTAACAGGTCCATTTGCAGTTCTTTCAAATATATTCATTATATAACATTCCTCAGTTCCGTCGGAAAGAGTATATTTCGTATCATAACGTATACAGTTACCGCTTGACTTATCAATAGAGAAAAGAACGGAAAAATCTGTAAGCTCGTCATATTCAGCAAATGCGATGTACTGCTTCAGTTTTTCAAGGTCATAGCTCAGCGTCAGCATGGTCTGGGTATCTGTTTCTTTTATTTCGCTGCCTGATACCGCAGCTTCATAATCTGCAAAAAGCTGTTCACCGTCTGCGAAATAATGGCGGCTTGCCCTGCTGTAAGTGTAGTAGCCTTCAGTGCCCTTTGCAATAAAGCTCCATTCTGTTTCATCAGGCAACGTAATATAGTTAAGCTCTGTGCCGTTATTGTACTCATAATAATCCTTGCCGTCAATGTGCGCCGAATACATATAGGTCATCACTTCGCCCTGAAACTGATATTCTATACTCTGCACACCTGTATGGCTGATATAGTCGTTGACGGTAATCCATGCGCCTTCTAAAGCGGTATGGTTTTCTTTTGCCCTGTCAACAAGCTCCTTGCCCTCGTAATAATATTCCTTCTTCGCACATCCGCAAACACACAGGCATACCATTATAATATATATATAAGAGAATATTTTTTTCATAGTACCACCAAAAAATAATAACCCCCGATAAAGGTCGCCCTTTACCGGGGTTCTGCTGTTATTAATCAATTATTCTTCGAAGCCGCCTTCGATGAGCTTTGTTAAGCCGTCAACTGCGAGCTGTTCGTCAGCGCCGTCAGCAATGATGCGGATTGTTGTGCCGCCTACGATACCGAGAGAAAGGATACCTAAAAGGGACTTAGCGTTTACTCTGCGCTCTTCCTTTTCAACCCAGATAGAAGACTTGTATTCGTTTGCCTTCTGAATGAAGAATGTTGCGGGTCTTGCGTGAAGACCAACCTGATTTTTAACGTCTACTTCTCTTACGAACATAAGAAAATTCCTCCATTATTTTTAAGTTACCCCTTGGCAGATATTAACTGCCGTCGTCTACTTTTTTAGTATATCCTTAAAAAAGATTTAAGTCAACAACTTTTTCGGTTTTTTACGGAACTTTTGAAATAATTTTCTGTTTTTGTTCATATAAACTCAGATTATCTGTGAAACCTTGTTGTAAATGCACAAATAGTTTTCAACATAGTATTCAACATAAACAAGAAGTTTTCAACAATTCCTTATAAAAGGTCCGGGCGTTTCTTTTTTGTAACCTCAAGCGCCATTTCGTCCTGCCATTTTTTGATATTGGCATGATGTCCCGAAATCAGTACTTCAGGTACTTTTCTGCCCATCCATTCTTCGGGTCTTGTGTACTGGGGATGCTCTAAAAGCCCGTTATAGTGGCTCTCTATGGAATACGCATCCTCGTTGGGAAGCACACCGTCCTGAAGTCTTGCCACCGAGTCGGTCAGCATAAGGGCAGGCAGCTCTCCGCCTGTCACAACATAGTCGCCTGTGGATATTTCCTCAAACTGAAGCTCATCCAGCACACGCTGGTCAACCCCCTCATAGTGTCCGCACAGGAGAATCAGATTTTCCTCCGCCGCAAGCTCCTTTACTATCTCCTGAGTAAGAGTTCTGCCCTGTGGCGACATATATATAAGCCTCGGCCTTGCATTTTCGGGGAGCTGTTTCTTTATAGCCATCACACAGTCATAGATAGGCTGAGCCTGCATAACCATTCCTGTTCCGCCGCCGTATGCCTTGTCGTCAACGTTCTTGTGCTTATTCAGTGTGTAGTCACGGATATTGTGGCAGTTTACCTCAATATGCCCTGCTTTGCGTGCTCTGCCGATGATGCTTTCGGAAAGAACGCCCTCACACATGGCGGGAAAAAGGGTCGCAATATCAATCCTCATCGCCGTTTTCACCCTTTCCACGGTAAATATCGAAAAGGCCGTCGAGAGGGCGTATGTAGATTTTACCCTCGTCTATGTCGGTGTTTATAAGCACTTCGGGAATCGCAGGGAACATAAGCTGCTTTCCGTCGGGAGTTTTTATCGAATAAACGTCTGCACCGCCGTTCTGGTAGATTTCATCAACCTTTCCGTAAACCGTGCCGTCGTCGTTATCCACAACCTGCAGGCCGATGATATCCTGTATAAACCATACATCTTCGGGAAGCTCCACATCCTCACGGTCAAGATACAGAATCTTTCCCACAAGCTTCTGCGCATCTTCGGGAGTGTCAACGCCCTTTATCTTGATAACAACCACATCGCTTTTGAGATAACGGCTTTTTTCAATTTCAACAGGGGTCTTATCCTTGCCCATATAAAGAGAATCAAATTCTTCCACAATGTCGGGGCTGTCGCAGTAGTACTGCATACGCACTTCACCCTTTAATCCCTGGGTTTTTGTGATTTTTCCCATTTCAAGATACTGATTTTTCATTCTGCACCTCTTTCAAAGTCTTGTCTATCCATAAAAGCAGATCATCATAGACCCGTTTTCTGTTTGTTTCGTGTAAAAGCATATGCCTTGCGCCGCCGTAAAGTCTTACCTTTACGTTTTTGCAGCCCGCCTTTTTCAGTCTGCGGTAAAGCCGTGCAACGCCCTTTCCGCATTCGCCCACACCGTCCTTATTGCCGCTCATCATCAGCAGCGGCAAATCAACAGGTATGCTGTACGCCCAGTCGGGAGCGGAAATTGCATCAAGGAGCGTAATTATATCATTATACGCTCTTGCTGTATAGTCAAAAGCATGGCGATCCATAAGGTCACGGACTTTTTTGTCCCGTGAAAGCCAGTCCCAGCCAATGGACATCCTGCTCATTTTGTTATTGAAAAGAAAGCTGCCGATTTTCAGAATAAAGGGCAGGTGATATCTTCCACCCTCATACAGGCACATAAGCTTAGTGAAAAGAACCAGCGCCTTGCGGTTATCAAAGCCATCGCTTGTTCCCACAAGCACGCAGGCGGAAATGTCGTCGCCGTACCAGGTGAGATATTCCCTTGCGGCAAAGCTGCCCATGCTGTGCCCTATAAGGATTACAGGCAGGTCAGGGAATTTACGGCACATTTTATCTGTAAGCAGCTTCATATCCCTTACAATACAGCGCCAGCCGTTTTTCTGTGCGAAAAAGCCCACATCCCCATAGCATTCTGCCGAGCGCCCGTGACCGAGGAAATCGTTGGCGCAGACGATGTAACCGTGTGCGGAAAAATATTCCATCATATGAAGATATAAAAGGGAGTTTTCACACATTCCATGCGCAATCTGAACGATGCCTTTAGGCTTTCCGTCAGGAACAGTCACATTGAATGCGATATTATTCACTCCGTTGGAGCTTTTGTAATGCCCTGAATATCTTCTCATCACGCACCGCCTTTTCTTTACTTTTCATAGTATACCACAAAATTATAGAAAATAAAAGTGGTATAATAAAAAAATACAGCTGTGAAAGTCACAACTGTATTTTAAAATGTCCGTTTACTCAGTTTTCAATATCTTTTCAATAAACTTCAACGCTTTTTCCGATTCCTCAAATATCGGACTATGAGCTGAATTTTCAAACGTATAAAACTCCTTTATAGGTGCATCAATGTCCTCATAAAACTCATATTGCAAGGCATAACTGCACGTATAATCGTATTTTCCTGCAAAAAAATAAACAGGAATCTGCAAAGAAGGCACTTCATCAAAAGCATTGAAATTAGTAGACTCTTTCACGACAGGGAATTTTGTTGAAAACGCCTTTCCTCTCCATATATTTATCCTCTCCTGCCACGTGTAAGCCCCACACCTGAGACTTGGAAAGAAAATTCCTGTAATTACAGAATTCATTTCTCTTGTTGTTCCGACACCCAACTCGTGCATTGCCGTATCTCTGAGGGAAGAAGAAAAATAGTTATTATACATCTCTGCCGACTCTCTTATTGGACAATTTTCAAATTTTTCTACCATTTTTGTATTGCCCGATTGTTCGTACTCAGCTTTCATATAATCATATGCAAGATACTCAGATTCTTTCTGATTACAGTTCTGTGCCATAGCTATGTAAGCATTATAACACTCAGGATATTCCTGTACTGTTTTAAGAGCAATATAACTGCCGAAAGAATGTCCCATAATGTATATTTTTTCTTGCCCGAATCTTTCCGACAAGTAGCTTGTCACCGCCAGAACGTCCGATATATATCTTTCTGTGGTCATATCCTCTGCTTTTATTTCCGAACTATATGATAAACCTGTTCCTCTGTATTCCAGATAGCAAACCACAAACTTATCCGCAAGGCAGGAGGGATACATATCTTCCAGCAAATATTCGGGTATTCCGGGACCACCGCCGCAAACCAACAGAACTGGGTCGCTGATATCCTTAGCCCTAATAATCATTCCGAGGTCGCCGTTATCAACATTCAAATAACATTTTTCAGCTAAGCTGTTTTTAATTATCTCTCCGTTTTTATCGTAAAACTGCGGAATCTTACCGCTGGACGGCGGAAAAACAATTAAAATCAGCAGAAGGATTGCAATTACCACTGAAAATGCTATTATCATTTTACGCACTCGCTTTCTTTTCATTATATCACCCGTTCAATAAGCTTTTAACCCAACATTTCCCCAAGCATCCCCTTAAGCTCATTACAGAATGCCTCCGAATCGTCATACTGGGGCGAATGACCGCAGCCGTCAATCAGTACAAGCTTCTTTTCGGGAGCGGTTATAGCTTCGCAGTAATCCTTTGCATACTTTACAGGCGTTGTCCAGTCCTGTGCGCCTGTGATAAAGCCAACAGGGACTTCGTATTCCATGCCGAATTCCCTTACATCAACCGTCATAAGACCGTCAAACAACTGCTGATTCAGCTTCAGGAAACCGTCCATATCACCCATAGACTTAAACATCCAGCGCACATCGTCGTAATTCATATAGGGCGAAGAGAGTCCTATCCAGATTGTGTTGGCAGATTTGTCAGCTTTGTGATAAGGTGTGGTGTATTTTCTCAACTCCAGCATATTTACAAGGGATTTGTCGTTTATGTATTTGTTGTAGGCTTCAACCATCTTTGCCGTGTCATCACCCTTTGCGGCTGCTTTTGATAAGGCGTCCTCGTAGCTGTGTGTTTCCGCTTCCATCGAAACAAACTGACCAACGCCCACAAATGCTGAAACCTTTTCAGGGTGTGTAAGAGCATACCTGCTGCCGATTACCGAGCCGCAGGAATGCCCCACGATAACGACCTTTTCCTTGCCGAAACGCTGGCAGGCATAGTCAACAAGCTCATTAAGGTCTGTCTGCAGCTGCTCAAAGCTTGCGGTTTTGTTTTCGGGGTCATTCTTTTCATTTCGGAAATATGTTCTTCCGCAGCCACGCTGATCCCAGTTTATAACGGTATAGTCTGCTAAAAGGTTTTTCTGAAAATAATAATTCACATATCCTTCAGGACCCGCAGGACCTCCGTGAAGCCATATAAGCACAGGATTATCCTTGTTTTCACCTCGGATAAGAAGGTACTGTTCCTGTCCGCCAAGGTTTACGTAAACGCCCTCATCAACACCGTTTTCGGTTGTTATATGATTTGAGAAATATGTTGCCGCCCTTGCACCCTCCACAATGATAAAGGTAAGCAATACAAGCGCCGCAATCACTATCAGAATCCATTTTATTATCACTCTGAGCCTTCTTCCTTTCATCAGCTTACATTCCTCTTACTTTCTCTGCAAATGCCTTAACTTTTGCTGCGTCATCGGGATTCTTATTTTTCAGCATATCCACAACCGAAAGGCAGGGCGCATTTTCTGCACCTGTCAGCTTGTGCATTTTCGCAAAGCATTTCTTGTCGCTTCCGCCGCCGCTTGAAACGAAGAAAGCGAGCTTTTTACCGCTCAGGTTATTGCCGCTGATAAAGGTCTTTAAGGGCGGCGCAATTGTCCACGCCCAGAGAGGTGTGCCGAGAATAACCGTATCATAGTCATCGGCGTTAAAAGAGTATGGCTTCAACGGCGGTTCAATGCCTAAGGTTGCGTCCTTGCCGCCTGCAAAGAATTTCTTGTTATCCGTGGGATATGGGGTTACAGGCTCAAGGCGGAGCAGGTCTGCACCAAGCTCCTTTGCAATAAGCTTTGCAGTGTAGTCGGTGTTGCCCTCAAGGGAATAGTAGACAATTATAGCTTTCATTGTTTTTCCTCCTGATAAATTTTACAACGCATTCCAGTAAACAAAAAATATAAGAACACAACCCCATGCGTTGCCTGTTTCTTTTCTTACAATAAGCATACCGTAAATAAGTATCATTGTCGTCAGCATTTCAATCAATGCGTCAGGTGTTACGCCCACAGCTCCGTGAATCAATATGCACATAACCGCACATACAAGCGCACCCCAGTCGAAAAACCTGTGCTTTGAAGGGTACATCTCACTTATTTTATCTCTGATGACAACATAGTTGAAGCCCTCAAAGAATCCCCAGCACAGTGCCGTCACAAGAAACGCAAGAATATTATACGGAAAAGCACTGGATAAAACCTCGGGCGTGGTGTTTACATCCCAGAAAGGACACCAGGCATGAACTCTGCCGTTTATCAGACAATAAACGAAATCAGGCACACAGCATAAAAGGCTTAAACCCAGTGCGGGGAAAAGATTTTTCATGTTAAGCCCGAATTTTAAAAAGCTTTCTTTTCTTATAAGGCATACAATCGTTATTCCGAGACCTGCGATTCCGAACTGACCGCATAAGCCGATTATAAGAACTCTGAGCAAAATATTGACTGAGCTGTCAGCCGCAAGCTGATTGATCTGATTTCCAAAGCCCATAAGCACAATTCCGAGAACTGCCATTGACGTTATAAGAATTATCCATAAATCAACCGCAAGCTGCTTTTTTCTTTCTTTTGTACATTTCATTCTTTATATTCCTCTCTTACGCTAAAGGCGAAGCGTTCCAGCTTTCCTCAGAAATCAGATATTCATAATCTGTGCCGCTGTTTTCTGCGATAAGCATATACATTCTGTCTGTTTCGCCTGCCGTCTGACCGTCACAGCAGTAGAAATACATCATATTTTTCATAATATAAAGAAATTCGTGGCTGTATTTCTCTTTCAGCTTTTCAGGACTGCTAAGATCATCGCCCGGGCAGACAGGTGTGCAGAATTCCTGCATAGCTCCTTTTTCCCTGATTTCTGTAACCGATAAGGGTGTACCGTTTTCGTCAATCCAGTACTGGTTATTTGTAATATCCAGCATTATCCATTTGTTGTATGTGGTATCCCACACCTCATTTACAACATGACAATCATTGTCATAGGATGAGTAAGGGTTTATCCACACTTTACGTGAATATATCTCTAGAGATAGAAGCATCTCATTCAGTATCTGCGCCTTGCAACGGCAGTTTATTCCCTGTGACGGGTTATCAAGGCTGTACTCCAGCAGGGGCAGAGCTTTCAGCTCCACATTTCCGCCGAAATTGCTTTTGTGTGTGAGTCTTGGAGCGTATTCATCCATAAGTCTCATAGCTTTCTGAAATTCGCTTCCCTCGCCCGCTGTTTTTTCAACATCATAGTTCTCAAGGAGCAAGGAGTATTCCGTGTTTTCAAAATCGTATACTATCTCATAATCCTCGCCCTCGGCATAGTCCATTGTGTTGAGGAGCATACCCGATTCCATTATATATATTTCTTCCTTGTTCTGAAGATAGCTGTCATAGGTGACCATATAGTATATATTTATACCGACACTTATAACCAGAAGAACTGCAAGCAGTATCACACCCGCTATTTTCAGAGCTTTTTTTATTTTCATAATATTTCCTCTATCTCTTTAAGCGCTTCAAAATCCACAAAATCTACCTCTTTACCAAAGGTGTCTATCATGGCTCTTGTTTCCGCATTCTTTTTCTCTTCGGGGAGATTCTTAGCCTTGTTATACAGCATAGTCATCATTGTCTTATGTGCAAAATTCAGTCTGCTGTAATCAATACCGCCTCTCAGGTGAAAAACAGAGGCATCGGCAAGCACCCTTTCAGGTACCTGCCTTGCAATTGATTTCTTGATATTATCTGTATTCTCCTTGTCGGTTACATCGGCTAAGCCTACTGTAACAATCACAAGCTTTGTTCCGTCCTTCATTGCCTTTACTGTGTTTTTAAGACCCTTGACGCCGCCTGCGTACAGACCGCCGAAATGTATAACCCTGTCATATCCGCTTAAATCAGGCATATTCTTATAGCTTTCTGCGGATATTCCTGTGGTTTCAGACAGCTTGCGTGCATACTTTTCGGTTGTGCCGTATTCGCTGCCGTAGATAATAATTGAGTTCATATTGTTTCCTCTTAGTTATGAATGTTTACTTCGCCGCTTACAAGGTCAATCTTAACATCGTGAACGTTGTCGCCGCCAAGTTCGCCTGTGTTGCTTTCGCCTGAAAGGCTGGTCTGCACATATCCTATGCCGCCTTCTTCCTTCTTTGAAAGCATTACATCCACTTCGCCGCTTAATGCCTCAAGGTCAATTTCAACGCCCGAATCTTCGGGAAGAGTAATATCAAATTCGCCGCTTACCGCATTAAGCTTCAGGTTATTGTTCCATTCAGCATAATCAATGAAGATTTCGCCCGAAACGATGTCAGCAGTGCCCTTGCCTGAAATGCCCTCTGCCTTGATGCAGCCGCTTACGCTGTTAAGCTTGAATTCATCGCACTTGAAGCCGCTGATTGTATGATTGCCGGAAACGCTGTCAAGTTTGATTCTGTCTGCCTTTTTGTCAGTACAGTTGCTTACTTCAACATAACCCGATGTGGTTGTAACAGAAATAACGGGAGCGAAAATTTCGTATTTGCTGTTGCCGCTGGTAACTACGGAGTTAAAATCCTTGCATACCAGCTGTTCAATATCTGTGTTGCCCGAAGCGGTGATAATTTCCACATCATCGTATTCCTTTTCAGGAAGAACAACTTCAAGCTTTGATTCTTTGTTATCAAAGGAGAAAATGGAAAGTAAAAATCCGCCCTCTTCCTTTACAACAAGTCTGTCGCCCTCAACTCTTGCATTGAAGATAAAGCCGCCTGTTTCTGTCTCATATCTTACGCTGATTTTATCAACATCTTCAACCCTTACATCAGTTTCCGCAACAGATGTTACAATCTGAATGTCGCTTATATCGTCTTTGAAGGTGTATGTCTTTATGTCGCCTGCCTTTGTGTTGCTTCCGATGGTTTCACCTGTTCCGAGGAAAGGGATTCTTCCTATGGAAATGCTGAAGCCCTGTCCCTCACGTACACCTGTTGCAGCTACGGAAATACCGAATGCGATAGACGCAACCACAAGTACGATTATTGAAATAATAAGTGCCTTTTTCATAATGTCATCTCTCCTGTTTCATTCTTTTTATTGTTTATTGTGCATACCTTTTTGCCTGCGAATGTTTCACTGTGCCAGTTTATAAGGTGCTTTACAATATTGATACATCCCTTGGTTGCTGCGATACTTGCGATTACAAGCAGTGCACAGATTGCTCCCAGAACTACGCCGAAAAGAATTGTGGATACGGGAGAAAGTGTTGTAAAGAACCATGATGTTACATCAACAAACTGCATAACCGTTCCGCCGATAATTGAACCGATAGCCGCACCGCCAAAACCTACTGTACAGCCATAAAGTCCCACAACCAGACTGAAGAGCGACGGCAGCGCCCAGCTGAGTAAAAATACATCCACCAGAAGCACGCAGATTATCTTTCCTGCGTCAGGTGTGAAGCCCTGCTGTGAAGGTGCAGGAGGCGGAGTCTGTGTCTGAGGCTGTGTGTAGGGCTGTGAATACTTGTTTGAATCAAAGCCGCTCTGCTTAGTTTCCTTTTCCTCTACCTTTATATCCATTTCAGGCATATACTGCTTTGCAATTTCTACGGGGTCACCGAGCTTTTCGCAAACCTCGTCTTCGGTTTCACCTGCTGCCTTACCATCTTCAAAATGCTGTTCAAAATCGAGAAGAATCTCTCGTGCGTCACTTACGCCATATTCAGATAAGCTTTTTGTAAGCTCATTCATAAAAGCTGCTTTATTCATACTGTTCCATCCCCTTTTAATAACTTGTTGATAGCTTCCGAGAAGCTGTACCATTCTTCTTCCTGTTCTTCCTTGAGCGTTCTGCCAAGGTCAGTAATCGTATAATATTTGCGTGGCGGACCTTCCTGAGATTCCACTATATATGAGTCAATCGTCCTGTTATCTTTAAGTCGTTTGAGCAACGGGTAAATTGTTCCTTCGGTTATCTGCATAACATCCGAAATTTTGTTTACCAGCTCATAGCCGTAACAATCGCCTCTCCAGAGCAGCGAAAGTACACAAAGCTCAAGTGTTCCTCTTTTAAGCTGTGATTTCATTTCTTACCTACCTTTCTTTTTACAGTACCTTGTGACACAAAGTACTTTGTTGTATCTTATTATAGCACAAGGTACTTTGTAATGCAAGGTACTATGTGTACAAAAGTATATAGCAATTTTTGTATATATTATGTAAGTTTTTTACAAAAACAGCGCTTTTTTCTTTATAGGGCGGAGCCAGAACAAAATAAAAGCCGCAGGCAAATGCCTGCGGCTCATATTATTCAATTAAGAGATTAGCCTAACTTGGAGTTAGCTTCTTCGATGTCAGCTAATACCATGTTTTCAAATGTAGAACGAACCTGTGTATATGTTACACCGGCTGTTGTGTAAGGAAGAACGAGGAGGCCTCTTGTGGGAGAACCGTCGCCGCCTTCGAGTGTAGGCATGTTGTCGTTAGCACAACCTACGGACATACCGTTCTTGAAATCCCATACAGGAACCATAGAAGTCTTGAGTTCCTGGATAAGATCGAGGTGTGCGTCTGTCCAACCAAAGTCTCTCTTGGACTTTTCTCTCTGTGTAGCAACTACGCTTTCGTCCTTGGAAGCGATAAGTACGCAGTTTGTCCAAGCTGCGAAGCCGTCTACGTTCTGTGCACCTGCGCAGAGCATGTAAGCGTCCTGCTTCATAGCCTGATAGTACTGGTCAGCACTGGGATCGCGAGGGAAAGGAACGAAGAATAATTCGTCATCTTCCCATTCAAATCTTTCTCTGTACTTGATCCAGGAGTCAGATTCGAAGCCCCATGTACCTTCAAGGAAGAATAATGTGTCACCGTTGAACCAAGCTCTCTGGTTTGTGGAGAAGCCGTTGAGGTCCCAAGGATAACGATAGTCTTCAGTAGCGAGCTTTTCGATGAACTGCATGCATCTTTCAACAGCAGGATCAGCGATGTTGGACTTTAACTTACCGTCTTCGATAGATACGAGCGGAACACCTGTTGTAGCTACGAAACCGTCAGGAACGTTCCAACCGTCGATAACGTACTTGCTGTCGCCGCTCTGCTGGAATGTTTCAGCCATTTCGAGGAACTTATCCCATGTCCATTCGCCGTTCTTGTATAATTCATAAGGATCTTCAAGACCAACTTCTTCGATGATGGTCTTTCTGTACCATAATAATGTGCTTGTGTTGATGTCTGTGATAGCGCACCAGTTCTTGTTGCCCCATGTGAAGTCATCCATGATATCACGGTACTTGGACCAGTCATCAGTTGTTGTATCAACGATACCATCGATAGGCTGGAACATGTTCATGTATGCAGAAATGGGGAAGTAACCGATTTCAAAGGGGAAGATGTCAGGGGAGTCGCCGGAAGCAACCATCTGACCGAGCTTATCGTAACGGTCACCATAAGCTACGTTTGTCCATACGAAGATTTCGTTTGCGAAATCTGCACCGTAGGAAGCGTCACCCTCTTCGGGTACACCGTACTGTGCCTTGAATAATTCAGCAGCAGCCTGTGTTTCATCAATATCCCACCAAGCAAGCCACTTGATCTTCTTGTCAACTGTAAGCTCCAGCTTTGTTTCTTCAGCAATGTTGCCAACAGCTTCCTGAAGTGCTTCGTCTGTATCGAGTGTTGTTGTAGCAACAGTTGTGGTTGTAGCAGCGCCTGTAGTTGTTACAACTTCCTGTCTGCCGCTACCGCTGTTACAGCCTGCAACGGAAATAACGGTTGCCGCAGCAAGAACAGACGATAAAATTCTTTTTGTTTTCATCATTAACCTCCTAAAAAATATGTTTATAAAAATATATAAACGCCTATAATAAAATTATACCAGTTGAAACCCTTGTTGTCAATCTGCGTATATTAAAATTATGTTGCCTGTTTTTTGTTCAAAAGCAACAAATTTACTTAATTTTTAAACTTAAATTACTTTATTAATCGTAATTAAACATCACATCATGCTGCCCATAAGAGCCGTATAGTAATCGCTTACACCATTATCGTTTTCTTCACTGTCGCCTGTTACCGAAGAAGCATACGCAGAAACAGTTGAGGCGGCTGAAATAACGCTTGTAAGGAAATCTTCGGGAATGCTTCCACCCTGACCATTATATGAAATAACATCATTCTCATATGTTATTCCCGCTTCCGAAAGCTTGTCCTTTGCGGCTGTAAGCGCAGCGGAAAATGCTGTTTTATAAAGATACGAGGAGGAGCTGCTTTCAGCGTTCAGCCTTGCGGAAAGCTTATTGAAATCCGACACGAATTCCGTTACTGCCGCAGCGTTTGCTGTGCCGCTGCCGTTAAGCTCTACAAGCATTGACGCCGAATCAACAAGACTGTCGGCGGCTGTTCTGAGAGCTGTTGTGCCGTTATCGCCGTAATCTTCAAAACCAAGCATAGACAGAACAGCACTTGCTGTTGTGTCCTCGTCGCTGTTCCGGAGCGCATAAAGCAATGTAGTGCCGTTCACAGAGGGAGTATGCTGGCTTCTGCCGTAATTTCCTGTGGCGGAAACAACCTTTTTCCCGCTGCTTTCCACAGTCATGTATCCTTTAAGAATATCGGAAAAACTTTCAGCTGAAGAAGCACCGCCCTGAATCGACTGCTTTGTGTTTTCAATTTTTGCACGTACAGCTTCACTGATTTTTCCGTATTCGTAAATTCGCATACATCTCGCCCCCTTTTATAGAATTATATCATATTAAAGCTAATTTTTCAATTCATTTATGCATATTTGTATCAAAAATGCAGACTATACTAAAAAACAAGAAAGGATGAATGCAATGCAGCTCGACGGTTCAAAAACACTGGAAAACCTCAAGACCGCCTTTGCCGGGGAATCACAGGCAAGGACAAAGTATACCATTTACGGAGAAATCGCACGAAAAGAAGGATATGAGGAAATAGGCGACATATTCGATCAGACCGCCGCCAACGAGAAAGCCCACGCAGAACTGTGGTTGTCAATTTTAAGTGAGGGAATACCTGCGAATACGCAGAAGGCTCTTGAAAATGCCGCAGGCGGTGAGCATTATGAATGGACTGATATGTATGCCCAGTTCGCCAGAACAGCCCGTGAAGAGGGTTTTGACAATATCGCCACACTTTTCGATATGGTGGGTGCAATCGAGCGTGACCATGAAGCACGATACCGCAGATTCATTGAGCTTCTGTCACAGGGTAAGGTGTTTACTGAGGACGGCGAAACAGTCTGGCTGTGCCGTAACTGCGGTCATATCCATCACGGAAAATCAGCACCTCAGTTCTGCCCTGTGTGCAAGAAGCCTCAGAGCTATTTTAAGCGCTCACAGTGCTGTGCAGATAAAACCGAGTAATTAACAGCAACCGACCACATGAAATTACCCTGCCGTTGCAGGTTCTTGCCCTCACCAGATTTTCGCAAAAGGCAGGAATTGCCACAGGCGGCATGCCTGAAACCACAAAGCCGGACAGCATAAGCTGTCCGGCAATCGAAAAGATTTCGTTTTGGCGGGGAAAAATCCCGATTAACCCTTAACAGAACCGAGTGTTACACCTGCTACGATAAACTTGGAGAAGCAGAAGTAAACGATCATTACAGGGATGATAGCGAGTGCGAGAACCATGTAAACTTCACCGAAGTTCAGTGTAGCAAGTTCACGACCACGTACGAATGCAATCCAAAGGGGCATTGTCTTCATTTCGGGCTTATCAAGGATAAGAGCGGGCATGAAGTAGTTGTTCCAGGAAGCTGTGAAAGAGAAGATTGCCTGAACAGCAAATGCCGGCTTTAAGATAGGAAGAATGATTTCGTTAAAGGTTCTGAATTCGTTGGAACCGTCGATACGAGCAGCTTCAACGATATCAATAGGAAGTGAGCTTTCCATGTATTGCTTCATGAAGAAGAATACTGTGGGAGCTGCAACAGCAGGTATAACCAGCGGAATGAAGTTGTTGGTAAGTTTCCAGTCATTCATTAAGTTGTAGAAACCGAGAGCTGATACCTGTGTAGGAATTGTCATGATAAGAAGGATTGTGTTAAAGAAAGCCTGCTTACCAGGGAAGTTATAAACATGAACACCGTAAGCGGTCATACCTGAGAAATATACAGAAAGTAAAGCAGATAAACCGGATACGATAAGAGAGTTCAGAAGACCCTGAAGAATCATAAGGTTGGGGTCGTTGAGAACGCCCACAAACTTGCTGTTACCGGACTTATCACCGAGAAGGTTGATAAGTAAGTTGTTACCGGGGAGAAGGGAAAGAGAAGTCTGAATCTCATTGTGTGATCTTGTCGCATTAATTAAAAGGAGATAGAAGAAGAATATTGCAAGAAAAGCAAAGATTGAGAGAACAACATAGCAAACTATACGATGTATGGTAAGACCAATGCTCTTATCTTCATCATAAGCGTTCATTCTTGCCTTTGTCTTAGAAGTAGCCATTCTTACTTTCCTCCTTTCGCAATTTTGAAGGATTTTCTCTTTTCACGCTTTTCAACACCAGCGTCTGTGAAGAAGTAGTAAACAATCATACTGAGTACTGCACAGATGATGAAGATAACTACGGATACGCAACCGCCCTGACCATAGTTCTTGGAACGTGAAATAAGAGTATTCAAGTACATAATAAGAGTTGTTGTACTGTCGTTCGGATTACCCTTACCGTTAGTAAGAATAGAAGGTACGTCGAACATCTGAAGACCGCCGACTAAAGAAGTAATAAGAACGTAAATAAGAATAGGTCTGATAATAGGAAGAACTATCTTCCAGAAAATCTGGCTTGAAGTACAACCATCAATTTCAGCAGCTTCTACAATGGACGCATCAACACCCATCATAGCAGCCATAAGAAGGATTGTAGTATTACCGAACCACATAAGGAAGTTCATAAGAGCAACCAGTCCACGGGCACTCCATGTGTGACCCATGAATGCAAAGGCTTCACCGTTAGTGAAATTCTTGATGATTTCGTTGATAGGTCCGATGTTGGAGAAGAGCAGCATGAACATCATAGAGAATGCAGCCGCCATGATAAGGTTAGGCATGTACATAACTGTCTTGAAGAAGCCTAAACCCTTAAGACGAAGTCTTACACTGGTAAACCAGTAAGCAAATAATAAAGAAATGACAATCTGGGGAATGAAGCCCATTACCCACATAATCATTGTGTTTCCGAGATAACTGAAAATACGACCTTCAGTAAAAAGATTAACATACTGATCAAAGCCGACAAATCTTTCAATTGTCTCCCATGTTGCAGTATTTGTATACTTTTCAAAGAAAGAGAAGTAGAATGTCTGTAAGAGGGGGACAAGGTTGAAGATTAAATAGACAATAATAAACGGCGCAATAAAGAAGTATCCCCATTTTTCATAGCTGATACCCTTGTGCTTTTTAGGCGCCGCTACGCTTGCATTTGCCATAAAGCCGAAATCCACCTTTCGATTTTTGGTTAAAAAAAGGGAGTAAGACAATAGTTATATCTTACTCCCGTTTCTTTAGTTAGTTATTACCGAAGTAATATGTTCAATCGTTCTGACGATTAAGCCTGGGGAACGTTGAGTTCAGGATATGTATCCTTCATCTTTGTGTAGAAGTTGTTAAGAGCTGTAGTCTTATCAACTGTGCCCATGAAGTAATCGTTCATGCACTGCTGGAAGTTTTCGTTGCAGAGCTGGTCGTATGCAGAGATGTTGGAGCAGTCGATGTTGCCTGCAGCAGCAGCGAAGAGAGCGATGTGGTTCTGACCACCAAGGAATGCGGAACCGAAGTTAGGATCGTTAGCGATTTCGTCCATAGCAGCCTTGTTGTTTGTGTAGTCCTGAGTGTCAAGTGTGATCTGCTTCATTGTAGCAGTATCGCAAGTGAGCTTCTTCATGATGTCAGCGATTACAGCTGTGTTGTCTGTGCCAGTAGCTGCGCAGATCCATGTACCGCCCCAGTAGTAAGCCTGAGGACCTTCACATACTGCGTAGTCACCGAAGATACCGTTGCCAACTTCCTGAGGAGCGTTAGCGTCTGCAAGAGAGTTGCCGAGAAGTGTGAAGTTGATACCCCATGTGGAGTAGAAGAAACCGAATGTCTTACCTTCGGGACCCTGTTCCTTAGCCCAAGCGTCAGACCAGAGACCTACGTCCTTGTTGGAGTAACCGTTGTCCTGGAATACCTTAGTATCGTCAGCCCACTTCATGATGTTGTCGTCAACTACGAGGTTGCCGTCAACTACCCAAGGAGTTGTAACGTTGTTGGAGTATGTTCTGTATGCATCAGCATAACCTGCGAGCATTGTGTAACCAGCTTCCTTCATCTTAGCAGCTACATCGTTGAACTTAGTCCAGTCAGAAAGCTGAGCCTGTACTTCTGCAGGATCATCTGTACCGAGAACTTCCTTAGCGATGGATCTTCTGTAAGCGAAGAGGCCAGGAGTTGCCTGCCATGTAACACCCTTGAGAGCGCCGTCAACAGTAACGATCTGCTGTGTATATGCATACTGGTTAGCGAGGTCGTCAGCTGTGATACCGAGGTCAGCAACGTTCATGCAGTAAGGAGAATTTGTGTACTTGAGAGCGTAGTCAGCTTCGATTAAGAAGATGTCTACCTTGTCATCAGCAGCTGCATCAGCCTGAGCAAGGAGAGCTTCGTCGAGCTTGTTCTGGTATACGCCACCTTCGTTGGTGTTGATTACCCAGTTAACTGTTACACCGTGAGCTTCGCCTACATCAGCAGCGTAAGCGTTGTATCTCTCCTGGAATTCTGTGTTCCAGCAGTAGATGTTGAGAACCTTACCCTGTTCAGCAGCAGCGTCACCGTCTTCTACGGGAGCAGCAGTTGTTGTGTCGCCGTCATCAGCAACGGGAGCAGCAGTTGTTGTGTCAGCAGCGCCGCCTGCTGTTGTTGTAGCGGGTTCAGATGTGGAATCACAACCAGCTACGGAAAGAATCATAGCAGAAGCTAAGAGCGCTGTGAGAATTCTTTTCTTCATAACTTTTTTCCTCCAATTAGTCGTGGCTTCGTAGTTTAACGAAACCGTGGTAGAATAATTTAAATTGATCAGGCTCCGCTGCGCCTTGCTTTAAAGTAAGGTCGGAAGCGATGTCCTGCAATTTACATTTGTAACTATATCACAATTTCCAACCTTTTGCAAGTCTTTTTTTGAAAAATTTTTGAATGAGGCTTTCGAAAACGTTTTCATCCGACTCGTTTTTTTTGGAATTTGGTTAAAATCACGAAGTTTTTTTCAACCATGTTTCAACCTTCTGCCCATTTTTTCAACAGCTTGTTTTTCCTTTCGTTTAAAAGGCTTTTTAATTTTTGCCTTCGGACTTTTCCACCAAATGAAAACGTTTTTATTCATATTTTCAACATTATTTGTTGAATTCTTTTTGTCAAAATTCACGAAAAACTTTTTTTGCGGCAAAAACATAGCTGCTGCCTCCTTTTTTTGGGCAAAATATAAAACTTGTACCTTAAAAGTAACTTTATTTTGCTTAAATTTTACTATTTTTAAGCTTAATTCGGCTAAAATATTCGATTTTAAGCTTAAAACGCACAGTACAACCTGTGAATTGTGCAATATAAACTTTTTTAAAGGTATATTATAATAAAAAACTGTTTAAAAAGTTTTTCAAAAAAGCTTGAATTTAATGACGAAATATAGTAGAATAGAATTACATCCTTTTCCTGTTATTTTATTATGGTATATATGAGAGGTAAACCGTTATGTCATTTATATCACTTTCACGCTGTGAATATACCACATCAATACAGGATAATTGCATATAAAATCTGGCTGTGCGTATTCGGACAGCTGTTATTTTTTTCACCAGTATACTGAAAGGAAAGGTTTATTTATGAAAAAAGTCGGAATTGTTATGGGAAGCGACAGCGATTTCCCTGTTGTAAGAAAAGCTGCTGAGGCTTGTGCCCAGTTCGGAGTTCCCTTTGAGCTCCACGTTATGTCAGCTCACCGTTCACCTGTTGAGGCTGCACAGTTCGCAAAGGACGCAAGAGCAAACGGCTTCGGTGTTCTTATCGGCGCAGCAGGTATGGCGGCACATCTTGCAGGTGCTCTGGCCGCAAACACAACTCTCCCTGTCATCGCCCTCCCTGTAAAGGCAAAGGTTCTTGACGGCATGGATTCTCTTCTCTCTTCAGTTATGATGCCTCCCGGAGTTCCCGTTGCCTGCGTAGGAATTGACTGTGCGGCAAACGCAGGTTATCTTGCGGTACAGATTCTTTCTGTTTCCGATGACGAGCTTGCTGAGAAATTTGCACAGTTCAAGGAAAGCCAGCATCAGAAGAATCTTGAGGCTGAGGCAAAAATGCAGGAAACAGCAAAAGAAATAGGCTAAGAAAAAAGAAAGGAACAGTTTTATGGGCGGATTTTTCGGCGCAGCTTCAAAAAACGACTGTGTTACTGACGTATTTTTCGGTATTGACTACCATTCGCACTTAGGTACAAAAAGAGGCGGCATGACCGCATATTCGGAAGAAAAGGGCTTTCAGAGAGCTATTCACAGCATTGAAAACACACCCTTCAGAACAAAATTTGAAAACGACGCTTCAGGCATGAACGGCAGACTCTGCATGGGAAGCATCAGCGACAGCGATCCCCAGCCTATTCTCGTACGCTCAAAGTTCGGCATATACGCTGTCTGCAACATCGGTATCATCAATAATTACGAAGAGCTTTCCCAGGAATTGCTCAACAACGATTACGCAAACTTTGAAACCATGAGCAGCGGACTTATAAATTCAAGCGCTCTTGTAGGCACACTCATGGCGCAGAAAAACACAATGGTCGAAGGCATAAAATATGCACAGGAAAGAATAGACGGCACACTGTCTCTCGCCATTCTTACAAAGGAAGGAATAATCCTCGCCCGTGATAGATGCGGCAGACTGCCTATCATTGTAGGCAGGCGTGATGACGGCTACTGCTTCGCTCTTGAATCCTTCGCATTCCAGAAGCTGGGCTACACCACATACAAGGAGCTTGAACCCGGAGAAATCGTAATGCTGACTGCCGACGGCTGCGAAACCCTTGAAAAGGGCAATCCCGCAAATATGAAGATATGTTCCTTCCTGTGGACATACTACGGCTATCCCAATGCGGTTTACGAGGGTGTTACCGTAGAAACCATGAGAACACGCAACGGCGAAATCATGGCGGAAATCGACAAGGCCAACGGAACTCTCCCCGATGTTGACTACATCTGCGGTGTTCCCGATTCAGGTGTTCCCCATGCAATCGGCTACGCAAACAAGAGCGGTATTCCTTTTGCAAGACCCTTTATCAAGTACACTCCCACATGGCCCAGAAGCTTTACTCCGCAGAATCAGGAAATGCGCAACCGCATTGCAAAGATGAAGCTTATTCCTGTTCACGAGCTTATCGAAGGAAAGAAGCTCCTGTTCGTGGATGACAGTATCGTACGTGGTACACAGATGCGTGAAACGGTAGAATTCCTCTACGAAAACGGCGCAAAGGAAGTGCATATGCGCTCCGCCTGCCCGCCTGTCATGTACGGCTGTAAATACCTTAACTTCTCAAGAAGCAACTCCGATCTTGACCTTATTGCAAGACAGATTATACACGAAAACGAAGGCGAAGAAGGCGTAAAGTACATTGCTGAATACAGCAACTCACGCACCGAGCGTGGCAAGCATCTCAGAGATGAAATCTGCCGCCGCTTAAAGCTCACATCCCTTGAATTCCAATCCCTTGAGGGTACAGAAAGAGCAATCGGACTTCCTCCCTGCAATTTATGCACCTACTGCTGGACAGGCAAAAAATGAGGCGTGCCGCCTCCGGCAGTTCCTGCCTTTTACAAAATTCTGCTTTATCAGGACAAGCAAAACGGCAGGGTTCTCAAAACTGCTTTACAGCACCGATGTTAAGGCGTGCCGCCTCCGGCAGTTCCTGCCTTTTACAAAATTCTGCTTTGTCAGAACAAGTAAAACGGCAGGGTTCTCAAAACTGCTGGACAAGCAAAGAATAAGAGGCGTGCCGCCTCCGGCAATTCCTGCCTTTTACAAAATTCTGCTTTGTCAGAACAAGCAAAACGGCAGGGTTTTCAAAACTGCTTTACAGCACGATGTTAAGGCGTGCCGCCTCCGGCAGTTCCTGCCTTTTGCAAAATTCTGCTTTGTCAGGACAAGCAAAACGGCAGGGTTCTCAAAATTGCTTTACAGCACCAATGTTAAGGCGTGCCGCCTCCGGCAATTCCTGCCTTTACAACTTTACATTATTTACAGATTTCCATTAACAACGAAAGGAATTTAAAACCATGAAGAACAGTTTCTCTGAAAGCTACAAGGCTGCCGGCGTTGACGTAACCGCAGGCTATGAATCAGTAAAGCTTATGAAAAAGCACGTTGAACGCACAAACATCCCCGGCGTAATGGATGGAATCGGCGGTTTCGGCGGTCTTTTCGCCCTTGATTTAAAGGGCATCGACGAGCCTGTACTTGTTTCCGGTACAGACGGCGTAGGTACAAAATTAAAGCTCTCCATGCTTCTCGACAAGCATGACACAATCGGTATTGATGCAGTTGCTATGTGCGTAAACGACATTATCTGCTGCGGTGCAAAGCCCCTTTTCTTCCTTGACTATATCGCATGCGGAAGAAACTATCCCGAAAAGATTGCAGAAATCGTAAGCGGTGTTGCAGAGGGCTGCGTTCAGTCAGGCTGCGCTCTCATCGGCGGCGAAACAGCTGAACACCCCGGCATGATGCCCGACGACGAATACGACATCGCAGGCTACTGCACAGGTGTCGTTGACAAGAAGAAGATTATCGACAACAATACAGTTGCTGAAGGCGACGCTGTTATCGGTCTTGCTTCCACAGGCGTTCACTCCAACGGCTTCTCCCTTGTAAGAAAGGTTTTCGACATCACAAACAAGGAAGTTCTTATGGAAGTTCTCCCCGACGGCAGAACCTTAGGCGAAGCTCTCCTCGCTCCTACACAGATTTACGTAAAGCCCGTGCTTGCACTCCTTGAAAAGGTTCAGGTAAAGGCTATCAGCCACATTACAGGCGGCGGCTTCAACGAAAATATCCCACGTTCTCTCCCTGACGGCTACACAGCAAAGATCAGAAAGAACAGCTATGAAGTTCCCTACATCTTCAAGCTTTTACAGGAACGTGGCAACGTAAACGAACACGATATGTACAACACATTCAATATGGGTATCGGTATGTCCATCGTTATTCCCAAGGAATCCGTTGCAGAAGCTATCGCTCTCATGAAGGAATTCGGTATTGCCGCATATGAAATCGGCGAAATCGTAAAGGGCGACGAAGGAATCATTATCGAATAATGGGATTTTTTGACTTATTCAGGAAAAAGCCTGCTCTCGATACAGACAGACTTGTTATCAATATCACAGAAAACAGCGTTGATGTAAACGGAACGCATATTGCACTTCCCTGCAATATCGACTCGCTGAAATACCTTTTCGGTCACGCACGCCAGACTGTTCATCCCGCCCGCTTTACTCCCGAAAAGAATTACAACTACACCTGGGATAAAATCGGACTGTACTGTTACAGCAAGGGCGGCTCGATAGTACATAACATTTCTGTCAGAATGAACGGAGAGCCTGACCTTTCCTACTCCCCCTCTTCGCTTTTCAGCGGCTTATGCACCATAAACGGCGAAAACTGGTTTGATGTGATGAAAACCGCTGAAACCGAGTGGCTTGAGGACGAAGGCTTCAGAGTGCCCGTTTTCAAACGGACAACCATCGGGAAATACTCGCTGATAAGCGAATTCACCAACGAGGATATATCCGACGGAACAGCAGGAATTCCTGAAGATTTAAAGAATATTGAAATTGAAATACACTGACGGAGGCTATATGAAAAACATAGTTGTTCTTGTTTCCGGCGGCGGAACAAATTTACAGGCTCTTATCGACGCTGAAAAGCGTGGAGAGCTGGGTAACGGTAAAATCACCTGCGTTATCGCTTCAAAGGCTGACGCATACGCTCTTGAAAGAGCAAAGAACAACGGCATAAAGGCGGTTACCCTTGTACGCAAGGACTATGCCGATGTTGCCGCTTACAGCAAAGCAATGACCGAGCTGCTTATTGCCGAAAAGGCTGATCTGGTAGTTTATGCAGGCTTTATGACAATTTTAGACGAACAGGTCTGCAACGCATTCCCTCATAAGATGATGAACGTTCACCCTGCACTTATCCCTTCGTTCTGCGGAAAGGGCTTCTACGGACTTCACGTTCATGAAGCTGCTCTCGCAAAGGGCGTCAAGCTCAGCGGTGCTACCGTGCATTTTGTAACCGAAGAATGTGACGGCGGTCCCATCATTTTACAGAAGGCCGTTGAAGTAAAAAACGGCGATACACCCGAAACACTCCAGAAGCGGATCATGGAAGAAGCCGAATGGAAGATTCTTCCCAAGGCTGTACAGCTGTTCTGTGACGATAAAATCACAGTTCAGGACGGAAAGGCTGTAATTACGGAATAAATTAACGTTAAAATACATGAAAGGAACCAAACTTATGGAAACAATCGCATTTGAAAAGGAACTCACCACTCTTCCCTATCACGGCAGAGGCATCATGCTGGGCAAGTCCGCTGACGGCAAGAAGGCAGTAATTGCTTACTTCATCATGGGCAGAAGCGAAAACAGCCGCAACCGTGTATTCGTAGAAGACGGCGACGGAATCAGAACACAGGCTTTCGATGAATCCAAGATGGTTGACCCCCACCTTATCATCTATGCTCCCGTTCGTGTTCTCGGCAACAAGACTATCGTCACAAACGGCGACCAGACAGACACAATCTACGAACTCATGGACAAGCAGATGACCTTTGAGCAGTCCCTCAGAACACGTGAATTTGAAGATGACAAGCCCAACTACACACCCCGTATTTCCGGTATCATCCGTCTTGAAAACGACGGCATGAACTACGCTATGTCCATTTTAAAGAGTGACGACGGCAATGCTGATTGCTGCATCAGAAACACATATGCTTATCAGAACCCCGAAAATGGTGTAGGCCGCTTTATCCACACATATGCACGTGACGAAGAAAACGGCAGACTCCCCAGCTTCGAAGGCGAACCCAAGAAGGTTATCATCCCTGACCTTGACATTGACGCTTTCACAAAGCTTGTATGGGAAAACTTAAACGCTGACAACAAGGTATCCCTTTTCACAAGATATATTGATCTTGAAACAGGCAAGTGGGAATCCAGAATCGTAAACAAGAACAACTGATTGTAGGGGCGGATAACATCCGCCCGCAATTCACAATAAAAAACAGTGAAAGGATTAAAACAATGACAGAACTCGAACTCAAATACGGTTGTAACCCCAACCAGAAGCCCTCAAGAATTTTCATGGAAAACGGCGAACTTCCCATTGAAGTATTAAACGGCAAGCCCGGCTACATCAACTTCATGGACGCTTTCAACGGCTGGCAGCTCGTAAAGGAATTAAAGAAGGCAACAGGTCTTCCTGCCGCTACATCCTTCAAGCACGTTTCTCCTGCAGGCGCTGCGGTTGGTCTTCCTCTCTCCGACACATTAAAGAAAATCTACTGGGTAGATGATTTAGGCGAACTTACCCCCCTCGCCTCTGCTTACGCACGTGCAAGAGGCGCAGACAGAATGTCCTCCTACGGCGACTTCATTGCTCTTTCCGATGAATGTGACGCATGCACAGCAAAGATGATTCAGAGAGAAGTTTCCGACGGCGTTATCGCTCCCGGCTACACAGATGAAGCTCTTGAAATCTTAAAGTCCAAGAGAAAGGGTACATACAACATCATCAAGATTGATGAAAACTATGTTCCTGCCGCTTTAGAAAGAAAGCAGGTTTACGGCATTACCTTCGAACAGGGCAGAAACGAACTTGTTATTGACGAAAACCTTTTCGCAAACATGGTAACAGACAACAAGACTCTCCCCGAATCCGCAAAGATTGACCTTGCTATCGCTCTTATCACACTCAAGTACACACAGTCCAACTCCGTAGCATACGCTTGCGGCGGTCAGGCTATCGGTATCGGTGCAGGCCAGCAGTCCAGAATCCACTGCACACGTCTTGCAGGTCAGAAGGCTGACAACTGGTACCTCCGTCAGTCCCCCCAGGTTCTCGGCTTACAGTTCGTTGACGACATCAGAAGAGCTGACCGTGACAACACAATCGACCTCTACATCGGCGATGATTACATGGACGTTCTTGCAGAAGGAGAATGGCAGAAGTGGTTCAAGGTTAAGCCTGAAGTATTCACACGTGAAGCAAAGCGTGAATGGCTTGACACAATGAAGGGCGTTTCCCTCGGCTCTGACGCATTCTTCCCCTTCGGCGACAACATTGAAAGAGCTCACAAGAGCGGCGTTGAATTTATCGCACAGCCCGGCGGCTCTATCCGTGATGACAATGTTATCGAAACCTGCAACAAGTATAACATTGCTATGGCATTTACAGGTATCAGACTTTTCCATCACTAAGCCGTGAGCCACGGCAGGCGGTTCCGCCTTTTTACAGTCCGATTGAATTTATGGCTATGTTTAACGGCGGTAACAGATAAAGCAAAATATATAAACAGGCGGATAAAGCCGAGTGCATCCTGAGGTCCTGAACCGCCGCATAATCAAAGTGCAGAGAAGCACTTGTTTTGTGCGGCGCAGTTACCTGAGGCGGCTCGCCTTATCCGCCTGTTATGCTAAAAAGGAAATTATGAGAATCACAAGAACATTATCAATTCTTTCAATCATAATATGCGTGATTTACATCGTTGGCGGATTATTGATTATGGGATTCCCTGCGGAAAGCTGTTTTGCCTTTGGCTTGGGAAGATATATGACCCTTGACCCCGATTATGCTGCCCACGCTGTCGGAAACCCTGTAATCACACCCGAAACAGTCAATACAAGCTCCGTTTACTTTATTAATTCAATAACGGCGATAATTTTCTGTCTTGTTCCCGTTATAGCAGGTGCGGTTCTGACTTTTTTCAGAAAAACAGGAAGCTTTTCTGCTTTTCTTGCAGTAAATGCCGTCCCCTGCATATATGTAATGGAATTTTTCGGTATGCTTATCGGCAGCATGACTTTCATGGAAACGGACTGCGACAGAACGAATTATTATTTATACTCCGCAATATGCAGATTCTGGTCTGTTATTGCCTTATGCGGAGTAACTCTTTGCATTATTTCCACAGTTTATGAGAAATTAAAGATTGATGTCAGAAAATTATCCGTAATTTCCATATCAGGTCTTGCTGCATTTATAGTCATATCTTTTATGTCGTCAGGAACGGAATTTTTTATTACTTTTACAGTTCCGTTAATTCTTTCAGCCTGTCTTCTTATAGTTATAAATATTCTTTCGATAAAAAAAGCAACAGGGCGAAAAACTGCAATAGCTGCAGTAGTAATTGCGGCATCTTTTCCTGTTGCTCTGAATCTTTTCCATATGATTTTATGCGGTGACTATTTTGGTTTTATGTATAACCGTGGAAAAGGCTCAATGGATGAAATATACATGTTTTTATGGTATATAAACAGCGGTTTTACCGCTGCTGCTTCCCTGAAAGGAGCGGACAATGAACGATTGGCATAACCCCGAAAACTGGAGCAGCAGCACTCTTGCTTACTCTGAAAAAGCTGACATTCTCTATTTTGACTCAACCGCTGAATATGAAACAGCCGTATACGCCCTTTCCGTTCCTGAAGAGGCAGGCTCCTTCACCTTATCCTTTAAGGCAGGCAACAGCCATTCTGCCGCAAAAGAGGGTGCGAAAGACACAGGCTATATAACCGTCAGTACCGATTCGGGCGTTATTGCAAAAACGCCTATGATACAGGATAACCTGACGTATGTCTGTTACACCCTGACTGACGCACCCGTTCAGACTGAACAGCTTTATATTACGGCGGAAGCATATAATTCTTACGGCAACAGCATTGATTTTTATTTCGGAGATTTTGAACTGGAATTTTCCGAAGCAACCCCCGAAAACTTTTTAACGGAATATTATTTTTCAACAAAACCCACAACCGAAAAGGTGCAGAGTATTAATGAAATCCCTGTGTATTTGCCGATTATAGGCATAGCACTGCTTGCTTTAATTTCTTCACTCTGTGCTTTACGTTTAAGAAAGGAACAACTCAGATGAAGAAAAAACTTATCGCATTACTTACAGTTCTTACCCTTACAGCTTTTGCCGGCTGCGAAAGCACGGATGCTGAAACAACAACCACTGCCGCTTCCGAAACCACAACTGCCGTAGCAGAAGCTGAAACAACTACCACGACAGAAGCTGAAACAACTACTGCGGCAGAAACAGAAACCGACAAGAAGCTTTTCAAGGGTACAGGCTATACACTTTCCATTGATAGTGAAAAATGGCTTGATTATACAGAATATCTCGACTACATCGCAGAAGTCACCGAAGATACAGACGTAGCAAAATACGGCGACATTTCTGCTGAAGATGTAAAGAATGTAGCCGATGCCATTTATTACAATACCTCAAACGACAGCAATTTCAATGTTACCGTTGTAGAACTGGGCACTCAGATGAACGATGCAGCGCTTAATGAACTCAGCGGCATGTTAGAGGAACAGTATAACGCTATACCCGGTTATTCCTGCGGAAAATGTGAAACCGTATATGTTAACGGTTATCGTGCCCTGAAAGCTGTAATCACAAGCGACGCTTCAGTCACAGGCGGCGCAATGAAGGTAGAAATGTATCTTTTCTATCCCGGAACAAAGCAGGTATGCCTGACATATACCGCAGCCGCTGCTGATTTTGATAGTACAGTTGCTGATTTTGAAGAAGTACTCAACACAATTTCTTTTTAAGAATAAAGGAAAACAAAAATGAAAACACTTGATAAAATTCTTACCATTATCTGCTACATAATCACCGTTGTCCCGTTCCTTATTCTGGGAGCTTATTCGGCAGACAGCGCTGATAAGCTTGTTGCAGACGACAACGTGGGCCTTGAGCTTATACTTATGGGCGGGTTTATTTTCCTTGCCGTGTTCTTCATGCTTATCCATATCATAATCCATGAGGGCGGACATCTCGTAATGGGACTTGCCACAGGCTGGAAATATCTTTCCTTCCGTATAGGAAGTATCGCCCTTGTAAAGCGTGACGGCAAGCTCCAGTGGAAGAAAACCACCGTTGTGGGCACAGGCGGACAGTGCCTTATGATTCCGCCCGAATGCGAGCCTGAAAGCTGTCCCTTTTTCCTGTATCTTTTGGGCGGCGGTCTGTTCAATATCGTCACAGGCGGTATCGCTTTCGGCATCGGTCTGCTTACAGGCGGCGTGGCTCAGATTATACTGAATATTTTCGCTATTATGGGTATCGGCACAGGACTTGCCAACCTGTTCCCCGCAAAGGTAGGCGGAACAATGAATGACGGCTATCAGATTTTCATTGAATTTCCCCGTAACAAGGAATCAAAGAAATACAACTACCTGCTTTTATCCGCTAACGCAATTCTTACCGAAGCAGAAAGCACCAAGGATTTGCCCGAAAAAATCAGAAATGCTGTTTTAAATGCGGATTACAGCAATCTTTCCGACACAGGCTGTGCAAATCTCTACTGCTACAAGGCGACAATTTTACAGGATGAAGGCAGATACGACGAAGCAAGAGAAATCTATCAGCGCATTGCCGACAGCTCTGATGTGTTGCAGATTTTTAAGAACGAAGCTAAGTGCGAGCTTATGTACCATGAAATAATGGGTGAGTGCAACGCTGAAAAGATTGACGCACTCTACGACAAGAAGCAGGCGGAATACATAAAGGCTACTGCGCTTTATCCGTCGAGAAAGCGTCTTATGTACGCATACCATTTAATATATAAGGGCGACAAAACAAAAGCCGATGAAGAATACAAGGCTCTTGTAACGACGGCGAAGTCCCATCCCTCAAAGGCAGAGGGAGTTATTGAGCTTCGTGAAGCGGAAAGGGTGACAAAGCATTATGAAGACATCAGAAATAATGCAGAAGCTTGAGGATTATATCCTCTCTTTCAAGGGTATACACATTGAAGAAACTGCCGGCGGCAAGGTTTTTTACCTTGTATCAAAGCCTTTTGCGGCAATTTTTTCAGAAACTATTGAAATTAAAGCGAAAAACGATTATAATGAAACTATCCGCTTTCTCCACGACGAGATAAACGAAGCAAAAGTCATGGGAGAAGGCTGGAACGAAATCAGATACAGCGAAAATCTCCCCTTTGAGGTAATTTCCGATATGGCAGACAGAGGTTACAGAATGACCTATGCAAGCCTGCCGAAAAAGGTGCAGAGGGAGATTGAGGAATATTTTCACGGATAAATTTCTGAAAGGAAACTGATAAAATGAACATTTTAGTAGTAGGCGGCGGCGGACGTGAACACGCAATTATTGCCGCACTTGCAAAGTCATCAAAGGTTGACAAAATCTATGCCGCACCCGGCAACGGCGGTATCTCCGCACTTGCGGAATGCCACCCCGTAAAGGCTACCGATATTGACGGCATGGTGGAGCTTGCAAAGAAGCTTCAGCCCGACTATGTATTTGTAGCACCCGATGACCCGCTGGTTCTCGGTATGGTAGACAAGCTGAACGAAAACGGCTTCAAGACCTTCGGTCCCCGTGCAAATGCCGCAATCTTAGAGGGCAGCAAGGTGTTCTCCAAGGCTCTTATGAAGAAGTACAACATCCCCACAGCAGCTTACGAAACCTTTACAGATTCCGAAAAGGCAATCGCTTACGTCAAGGAACAGAACAGCTACCCTGCTGTTATCAAGTGCGACGGTCTTGCTCTCGGCAAGGGCGTTATCATCGCCAAGGATTTCGATGAAGCCAAGGAAGCTATCGAAAGCATGCTTCTCGGCGGAAAGTTCGGCAAGAGCGGCAGCGAAATCGTAATCGAAGAATTCATGACAGGTCCCGAAGTTACCGTTCTCGCCTTCACAGACGGCGTTACAGTAAAGCCTATGGTTTCCTCTATGGACCACAAGCGTGCCTACGACAATGACGAGGGCCTCAACACAGGCGGTATGGGTACTATTGCTCCCAACCCCCTTTATACAGAAGCAATTGCCGCTGAATGCATGGAAAACATCTTCATGCCTACTATCAAGGCAATGGCAGCAGAAGGACGTCCTTTCAAGGGCTGCCTTTATTTCGGACTTATGCTCACTCCCAAGGGCGCAAGAGTAATTGAGTATAACTGCCGTTTCGGCGACCCCGAAACACAGGTTGTTCTTCCTCTCCTTGATACCGATTTAATGGAAATTATCGAAGCTATCTGGGAAGAAAAGCTCTGCGACCTTGACATAAAGTGGAAGAAGGAAGCCTGCGCATGCGTAGTTATGGCAAGCGGCGGCTATCCTGAAAAGTATCCCACAGGCTTAGAAATCAGCGGCTTCAACGCAGACGGTCAGCTTGACAGCGGCGAAGCATTCGTATACCACGCAGGTACAAAGCTTGAAGACGGCAAGTACCTTACAGCAGGCGGACGTGTTCTCGGTATCACAGCTACCGCAGATACCCTTCAGAACGCTCTGGACAAGTCCTATGCCGCTGTAAATAAAATCAGCTTTGAAAACGCACACTACCGTAAGGATATCGGCAAGAGAGCGCTTAACGGCTGATAACCAAAGCACACAGCGAGTTCGTAACCATCCTCGCTTTTGCATTATGCAATAAATCAAAACTAAGGAGTAAAATTTAATATGAAACGAAACAACAAGGCATTATTCATCACCCATGCCGCAATTATTGCAGCACTTTACGTAGTTTTAACCTATTTTGCGTCCATGCTGGGGCTTTCAAACGGGGCAATCCAGATACGCTTTTCCGAAGCGCTTACCATTCTCCCCTATTTCACCCCTGCCGCAATCCCGGGACTGTTTATCGGCTGTATCATTTCCAATCTTCTTGCAGGCGCAATCGTCTGGGATGTGGTTTTCGGCAGTCTTGCAACGCTTATCGGTGCAGTGTTCACATACCTGCTCAGAAAAAAGACCAGATGGCTTGCACCTCTTCCGCCCATAGCCGCAAACACGATAATAGTTCCGCTGGTGCTTACATACGCTTACGGCGTGCCTGACGGACTGCCGTATCTCGCCCTTACAGTGGGAATCGGAGAGGTTATTTCATGCGGAATTCTGGGGATGTTGCTTCTTAAATGCCTTGAAAAGCACAGAAATCACATTTTCGGCAGCTGAATTGACCCGAAATGCGGTAAAACCGCATAAAAATTGAATTTTCGGACAAAAATCTATTGACAAAACATTCTGGCTGTGATAAAATAATAAAGCCGC
The DNA here is from genome assembly GCA_017625405.1 of Ruminiclostridium sp. Lineage (GTDB taxonomy): Bacteria > Bacillota > Clostridia > Oscillospirales > Ruminococcaceae > Ruminiclostridium_E. The sequence goes on from JAGALB010000060.1 coordinate 126,119, forward strand.
TTATGACGGGCTTTTTTAAGTGCGTTTAAAACGCCGCCCATAGCATAGCGAGTTTATAAAAAAGAGGTAAAAAATATGTACGCAGTTATCGAAACAGGCGGAAAGCAGTATCAGGTTAAGGAAGGCGACGAAATCTTCGTAGAAAAGCTCGGCGTTGAAGAAGGCGAAGTAACTTTTGACAAGGTTATCTTAGTTGGCACAGACGGCGACATCAAGGTTGGCGCTCCTTACGTAGACGGCGCAGTTGTTAAGGCTACTCTTATCAAGAACGGCAAGGGCAAGAAAATCACAGTATTTACTTACAAGCCTAAGAAGAGCTCCAAGCGCTGCAAGGGTCACAGACAGCCTTACAGCAAGGTAAAGATTGACTCTATCGTAGCGTAAAATGATTAAGGCCGAATTCTTAAGATACAGTGGTGACCTGGTCGGCTTCTCGGTTTCGGGACACGCAGGCGCAGGCGAATACGGACACGATATCGTTTGTTCCGCTGTAACATCAGCAGTAATGCTGACGGCTAACACAATCACAGACTTTTTGTATGCAGGTGCGGATGTCAAGGACAACGGGAATCAGATTCTCCTTGTGCTTAAGGAACCCGATTCTGCAATGTCAATGGCGGCAAAACAGGTAATTGCTTCATTTCATAAGCACCTGGAAATAATCGCCGGTGACGCAAAAGGAACAATTCAAATAACCGTAAAAGAGGTTAAAGCTCGGAAAGGAAAATAATCATGATTTTATTAAACTTACAGTATTTTGCTCACAAAAAAGGTATGGGTTCTACCAAGAACGGCCGTGACTCCGAATCCAAGAGACTTGGTGCTAAGCGCGCTGACGGTCAGTTCGTTCTCGCTGGCAACATCCTCTACAGACAGAGAGGCACACACATTCACCCCGGTAAGAACGTAATGAGAGGCTCTGATGATACATTATTTGCTACAGTTGATGGCACAGTAAGATTCGAGCGCCTCGGCAGAGACCGCAAGCAGGTAAGCGTTTACCCTGCTGAATAATTGGCAGACAAGCAAGGGCGGAAAATTTCCGCCCTTTTGTTTTAGTAAAAGGTTACAACCTGCCGTGCAACGTGTGGTTTTACGTTGCGCTTGCTTACCGCACGGCAGAATCGGCAGAGGCGCCACGCCTCCCGCCCTTTTGTTTTAGTAAAGGTTACAATCTGCCGTTTATTATCTGATTTGTCACATGCATGTCATGCTGTGAGAAATGAGATTATACACAGCATACGGAAAGGAATGATACAAATGTTCGTAGATATAGTTAAAATTACAATCAAGGCAGGCGACGGTGGTAACGGCGCAGTTTCCTTCCATCGTGAAAAGTACGTTAATGCAGGCGGACCCGACGGCGGTAACGGCGGCAAAGGCGGCGATATTGTCTTTCAGGCAAAGGACAACCTTTCCACACTGATTGACTTCCGCTATAAGAAAAAGTATGTGGCTAAGAACGGCGACAACGGTTCTTCACGCCGCAGTACAGGAAAATCTGCTCCCGATACCGTAATATATGTTCCTAGAGGTACAATTGTCAAGGATACCAACACAGGCAGAATACTTGCGGATATCTCAGGCGACGAGCCTGTTATCGTAGCAAAAGGCGGCAAGGGCGGCAAGGGCAATATGAACTTTGCAACTCCCACCCGTCAGATTCCCCGCTTTGCAAAGCCCGGCTATCCCGGCGAAAGCTTTGATGTTACTCTTGAGCTGAAGCTCCTTGCAGACGTAGGCTTAGTTGGCTTCCCAAATGTAGGCAAGTCCAGCCTTATCAGCGTGGTAAGTGCGGCAAAGCCTGAAATCGCAAACTATCACTTCACAACAATCACTCCTGTTCTGGGTGTTGTAAAATATGAGGAAAAATCCTTTGTAATGGCGGATATCCCCGGTCTTATCGAGGGTGCAAGCGAGGGCGTCGGTCTTGGCCACGCTTTCTTACGCCACGTTGAACGCTGCCGTCTTATCGTACACGTTGTTGACGTTTCCGAAATTGAAGGCAGAGATTCAATTGACGACTTTGAAAAGATAAATGCCGAGCTTCGCAACTTCTCCGAGGAGCTTGCTGAGCGTCCCCAGATTGTTGCGGCGAACAAGTCTGATATGGCAACCGAGGAACAGATTGAAAAGCTCAGAAAATACGTGGAAGACAAGGGGCTTCAGTTCTTTGTGATTTCCGCAGCCACCACTGTTGGCACACAGGAGCTTGTTGACGCAGTAGCGGCAGAGCTTGAAAACCTGCCTCCCGTAATAAGATACGAGGCACAGCCTCTCACCCTTGAAGAACTGGAACAGATCAACGAGGCAAAGCGCAGCTTTACAATTGAAAAGGCAGACGCTCATTACTTTATTGTCAATGCCGAGTGGCTTGCTCCGATTTTAAGCACTGTAAATATGGACGACTATGAAAGTCTTCAGTATTTCCAGAGAGTACTGCGTTACAGCGGAATTATTGACGGTCTTGAAAACGCAGGCGTTGAAGAAGGCGACACAGTTTCCATCTTCGACTTTGAATTTGATTATATGCGCTGATGTCCCTTTATTCGTGAATTTTTCGTTATATTGATGGCAGAAAAAGGATAACAAAATGGAAGCAATGACAAAATCACAGGCTAAACAGTTAAGCCCTCTTACTCTCGCTTTTTACGGCGACTGCGTATATGAGATACTCGTAAGGAGAAGAATAGTCGAAGGGGGAAGCCGTCCTTCACAGGAGCTTCACCGCCTTTCGGTGCAGATGGTGCGTGCCTCTTTCCAGTCGGCAGCATATGAAAAAATCCTGCCTGTTCTCTCTGAAGAGGAAACCGATATACTCAAAAGAGGCAGAAACGCCACAGGTCTTAATCCCCCTAAATCAAGCAACCCCCGTGACTACCACAGAGCAACGGCGGTTGAGGTGCTGTTCGGCTACCTCGATCTTATCGGCGAAAGAAGCCGTGCTGAAGAGCTGTTTGAGGTGATATGCAATGAAACAGAAGAATAAGGAAAAAGAGCCAAAGAAAAAGCGCTCACTAAAATGGCTTGTCGATATTCCGCTGATTATTCTCGGTGCGGCAATCTATTCCGCAGGTATCAACTGCTTTACTGCCCCCAATGATATCGCTCCGGGCGGTGTAGGCGGTCTTGCGACGGTTATAAGCTATCTTACAAATCATGCTGTTTCAATCGGTCTTATATTCGGTCTTATAAATATCCCGCTTATTATTGCAGGCTTTATACGGCTGGGTAAGGCGCTTATGGCGAGAACCGTGCTTGCAGTTGCGGTGACTACCGCATGCACTGACTTTTTAAGCTCTATGTTTCCCGTTTATGTGGGCGACAGAATCATTGCCGCTGTTTTCGGCGGTGTGCTTATGGGTGCAGGTCTGGGTATTGTATATAACCGTGACGGCACAACAGGCGGAACAGACATTATAAACAAGATTATACAGAAGGCAAAGCCGCATTTAAGCCTTGGTTTTATTATGATGATTACCGATGCAGTTGTAGTTCTCGTATCTATTCTCGCTTTCGGCAATCTTGAATCGGGTCTTTATGCAATTATCGCCATTTTCGTAAGCTCAAGGCTCATGGACTACATTCTGTACGGCGGCAGAGAAGGCAAGGCAGTGCTTATTTTCTCGGAAAAAGCAGAGGAAATCGGCAAGGCGATTACCACCAGTATCTCACGTGGTGCAACCTTCCTTAAAGGACAGGGCGTGTATACAGGCGCAGATAAAAACGTAATCTGCTGTGCTGTTCCCAAGAATGAATATGTAAAATTAAAGCGTATTGTAAAAGAATATGATGCAAAAGCTTTCATTATTACTGCCACAGCTGATGAGGTTCTCGGAGAGGGCTTCATTGATATCGACAGATAAGGAAAGGAAACCCTTACAATGTTAAAGAAAATCACAGCTCTTATACTGAGCCTTGCAGTTATGCTCCCCTGTCTCGGCATAAACGCCTTTGCAGACAACGACGACATAAGAATGAACGGAAGGTATAACCTCAAATACAAGCTTGTATATGACGAGTTTATGAAGGATACCGAAACTCTTGAGGAAGTCGGAAAGCTTGACAGAAAGGTTGTATTTATCTCTGTTTCAGACGGAGAGCAGCAGGCAAAGACGGTCTGCGGTACAGGCAAAAAGCTTGAAACCGCACTTGAAAGAGCGTTTACCAAGGCAAGAGCCACCGATGTTACACCTCTCTGGTTCAAGCTTGATGTTGTGACCAGGGTGGAAGAAAAAAGCTATACCGATTTCAAAACTGCTTATGCAGGCAGTGTGGGCGGCTCTTTAAGACAGGGTATCGCCTTCAATGATTATTTCGGCAGAGCGCTTCTTGAAACACAGATAAACAGTAACGGCTGGCTTTCCTATGAAACGGGAGAACTTGACCTGGAAGCAATCAACAAGCATTTCCGCCGCACAGGCAAAATGCAGCTTGAAAAAATCCCCGAAAACCTCTATCTGTTCAATACGCAGAGCTATTTTACAGACAGTATCAATACCGCATACAAGCTTACAACGGGAAAGTTCAGCAATTCAGGCAGACGTACATATGTAATGAACAAGGAACGGCTTGAAGCTATCGCTGAAGTGTCCTCCCACTATCTTGCCGATATGGTAGGCGAAGACGGAAAATTCATCTACGGTTACTACCCTATTGACAACGAGGAGCTTGAGGATTATAATATTATAAGACATGCAGGCACCGTGTGGAATCTGATTCTCCAGTATGATATGACAAAGGATAAGTCGCTTCTCGGACCTATTGAAAAGGCTCTGGATTATCTTGAGGATTCCTTCCATTACATGAACGGTACTACCGCATTCCTGAACGACAGAGGAACACTCAATGTAGGCGGAAACGGTATTTCTCTCCTGGCTTTTGTCAGCTACACAGAAATCACAGGCTCCAGCAAGTACATACATCTTATCCGTTCTGCCGCAAACGGTATCCTTTATATGCAGAAGGAAAACGGCGGCTTTACCCATACACTTTATAAGTCAAATTACAAGGTGCACAAGGATTATATCACCGTTTTCTATGACGGTGAAGCGATGTACGGTCTGCTGAGAGCGTACGGCCTCTTAAAAGACAAGCGTTACCTTGCCGCTGCGGAAAAAGCAGGCGACTATTTTATAGATAACAACTACGAAACTCTGAACAGCCACTGGATTTCCTATGGCTTCAACGAGCTTACAAAGTATTCTCCCGAAGAAAGATTCTTCAACTTCGGACTGAAGAATGTTCACGGCTATACCGAAAAGCTTACACGTGTGGTTACCGCAGCCCATACCACAAATGAAACCATTAATGCTGCTTTTGAGCTTTATCACAGACTTAAGCAGAGCGGAATCAAGTGTGATATGCTTGAGGAATTCGACGAAGCGATGCTGTTAAAGGCAATTGACAAGCGTGTCTTCTACGGTATGAACTATTTTGTGCAGCCGGAACAGGCAATGCACTTCAAGGACCCTCAGCTGGTGCTTGGCTCCTTTGTTGTAAGAGAGGACAAGTTCAGAATCAGAATTGACGATATCCAGCATTTTATGGGCGGTTACTATTTATATTGGAAAAATTATGATATAATCAAATCATACACAGCAGAATAAACGAAAGGACAGGTTAAACTTATGTCAGGACATTCCAAATGGAGTACAATCAAGAGAAAAAAGGGCGAAAAGGACGGCGCAAGAGCTAAGGTTTTCACCAAAATCAGCCGTGAAATCATCGTTGCAGTAAAGGAAGGCGGCGCAGACCCCTCCTCCAACTCCAAGCTCGCACAGCTTATCCAGAAGGCTAAGTCCAACAATATCCCCAACGACAACATCGACAGACTTTTAAAGAAGGCAAGCGGTGACGCTGAAAAGTCCAACTACGAGGACTGCGTATACGAAGGCTACGGCCCCAACGGCGTTGCACTCATCGTTGAATGCCTTACAGACAACAGAAACAGAACAGCAGGCGAAATCCGCCACTATTTCGATAAGTTCGGCGGCAATCTCGGCACATCCGGCTGTGTATCCTTCATGTTCAGCACAAAGGGTATCGTTGTTCTCGACAACGAGGACGAAACCATCGACGAGGACAAGGCTATGGAAGATATCCTCGAAGCAGGCGGTGACGACTTCACATTTGAAGAAGGCTGCGTTGAAATCACAACTGACCCCTCAACTGTTGCAGAAGTAGGCAATGCCCTTGCAGCAATGGGCTACACTGTTTTAAGCGCCGAACCCGCAAAAATCCCCGCTACCTACACAGCTTTAACAGACGAAGACCACATCAAGAAGATGACATTGCTTTTAGAAACTCTCGAAGATAACGACGATGTCCAGAACGTGTGGCATAACTGGGAGGAATGAGGGCAGCGCCCTCGGGCAGTTCTCGCCTTTTATAATCTCATTTTTAATCAAACCTTGTGAAACGGCGAGGTAATGACGGTTTTTGTTCCGCCTTTTACAATACTGTAAAGAAAACGACCCCGCTTAAAAGGCGATAGCCATAAAGAAGTAACTCCAGAGAAGAAAACGTCTTCTCTGGAGTTTATTTTATATTCAGTTCGACAAATTGGAATTTGTCAAATACTGATGATCTCTCTTATTTTTTGAGCATAATCGTTGCCGTGGTTTATGGAAAATTCGCCGTGATACAATTTTGGCAAAACTTGTAGTGTACTTTTTGGCAAGGCGTTGTGAATATCCACGGCTGATTTTCTTATAGAACTATTTTCCTTTTCACCGATATATATATGTACTTTTGCGGTACATTCCTTTATTGATTCTTTTAGGGAATACAATGAGTTGGCTTGCAAAAACGCAATCATATCTTTTTTTGAAATCGCACAAGTATCCCTAAAATAATGCTCAAACAAATTCGCTTTTATTTTTAACGATTTGAATTGAAGCGCAGAAAACCATTTATGTTTAATCAAGCCATAACAGCTGCCAAATGCCGGTTTTATCATATAATACGTTAGTTTTGATGGTCTAACAAGAGTACTTTCAACGACGGCATATTGGCAGATATCTTTCCGTTGGGATAAGATTTCTAACAGAATCTGCCCACCCAAAGATAAACCGCCAATCATCAAAACCGAACCGCCACAGTGCGCATCGATATATTCAATAATCTCCTTGGCATTATTCTCTATTGTTGTAAAAGCTTTGTCGCTTTCGGCGTGACCGTTCAGTATAGGTAAAATGATATGATAATCATTTTGAAGCGCA
>JAGALB010000061.1 GCA_017625405.1 Ruminiclostridium sp.
GAAATTACGATAGGGCAGCGAAGCTGCCGGTTGCGAAGCAACAAACATATATTTCAAGGTTCGCTCAGCCGTCAAAATCTTTGATTTTGCTAACGGCGTGCGGTTCTTATAATATATGTGTATAATATTATAAAGGAATGATAATCTTGAATAAAAACAGATTTTTATACAGAATGACAGCAGCTGCTGTTTCCTTTGCGCTTGCGGCTTCCATGTCCGTATGTGCAGGTGCGTGGAGCGACGATCCGGGCGAATCCGAAACAACAACCGCCGCTACCACCACAACTTCCGCAACAACTACAACAGAGGCTCTCGGCGGCGACAGATGGGATATTGAATCCACCACCACAACAACTGAGCCTGACGCAGTGCTGGAAGATGACATAGTTGCGGAAGAAGATGACGAGGATATTACTCCGCCTGAGGACGTTGAGGAGGAAATCGAGGAAGAAATTACCGATGCTCCCACAGCTGAGCCTGAAGAAGAAATAACCGAAGCTCCCGCAACCACAACAGCTGCAGCAACCGCTGCGGCGCCCTCCAACACAGCGGCACCTGATTCCTATCAGGCGGTTGACCCCTTTAAGATGTACGTGCCTGAAGTTCTTAACGTAAGAGGCGGTCCCGGCACAAATTACGACAAGCTGGGTCAGGTTTATGCAAACAACACTATCTCCATTATCGGTACAAGCGGAGATTGGTACGTTTTCGATTACTACGGCGTTGACGGTTATCTTCTTTCCTCACTTCTTACAGAAGTGCCTGAAACACAGGCAACTACCACAACCACAGCAGCTCCCGAAACCGAAACAACTCTTCCTCCTGAGGATGACGGAGAAACAGAGGATGATGCAGTAATTGAAGATGAGCCTGCTGAAACTACTGTACAGGTGACAGTGCCTGAAGAAACAGATGCGCCCGAAGAAACAACAAAAACAGAAACACAGCCTGAAGCGGCAGCCCCCGTTGAAGGAAACGGAACAACAGGCGGATTCCCTCCTGTAATTCTCGCACTTATCTGTGCAATTGCCGCATTCCTGCTTATCGGCGTAGTTCCTGTGCTTATTCACAGATCGCATCACAAAAAATTATATCAATATTAAAAATAAAACCGCTGTAACCGTTTACGTACAGCGGTTTTCTATTGACATTGAAGCTTTTGTGTGGTATACTTTATTACATTATCACAAAAAAACATTCAGGAGGAAATTTTAATGAAAACATTGAAAAAAATAATTTCACTTGTTCTCACAGCGGTGATACTCGTAACAACAATGTGCGTCGGCACAGTAACAGCTTCTGCAGACAGCAAGTTTTCTGTGAAGTTCTATGACGACAGCAAATACTATTACATAAAAGTAGGCGGTATTGACGAAAAAGAATATGACACCGTATACAAGAACAAGACAAACACTCTTGTTCCCTATGTTTGCCTTATTTACATCGTTGACAATACTACTTATGGTATCGGAAGCCTTGAAGTAATGGGTATAAGCGCAACAGCTTTCGTTGCAAACAATCAGGAAAAGAAGCTTGACGCCAAGGGTTATTACAAATACTCTGAAAGCAGCGGAACATACAACTATTATTTCCGTATGCCCAAGTCAAACAGCAATGCAAAGAAGTATATGAAAATGGCTGATGATATCGTCTTATGCGGAGTTTTCTTCGGTCTTTATGACAGAAATTTAGGCGCAATGTATGATTGCAACAAAAAGCCTGTTACAGATCTGTATTATTTGATTCCTACTGTTGATTATAACAGCAGTTCTTCTTCCTCTTCATCAAAGAAAAAGATTTCATCCCTTGAATTTGATGATGTGGCCAACTACACATACACAGGCAAGGCACGTAAGCCTGCAGTAGCTATCTATGACAGCGATTACAAGCTCAAGAATGGCACAGATTACACACTTTCCTACAAGAATAACAAGGAAATCGGCGAAGGTACAATCACCGTAACAGGTAAGGGCAAGTACACAGGTACAAAGAAGTTTCAGTTCAACATCGTACCCAAGAAGCCCACTATCAAGGTAAGCGAAAAGAGCGGTAAGATTACTGTAAGCTGGGGCAAGATCACAGGCGCTGAAAAGTATCAGATTTACTACTCCGTAAACGGCGGTAAGTACAAGAAGCTGGTTACAACTTCAAAGGTAAGCTATACCACATCGAAGCTCGACACTGACGATGAACTTAAGTTCAAGGTACGTGCTTTTGCTGAAAATGACGGTGAAAATTATTACGGTTCATTCTCAAAGACAGTTACACTCAAATAAAATAAAAACAGCGGCGGATACCGAAGGTATCCGCCGCATTTTTGTATTTATGCCTGAGTTGTAAAATCTGCAAATTTTGTTGCTTCAATAATTTCTTCGGAATGTTCAACGATAGAGGTTGCAAGCCGTGTAACCTCAGCCGCAGCTTTTGCCGCAGCCTCCGCTTCAGTAGTCTCATCCTCTGCGGCGGCCTTTTCTTCGGCTTTTTCAGCCTCTTCAGCCTTTTTCGCGCGGATTTCTGCAAGCTTTTCCGCCTGACTTTCCTTCACTTCGTTAAGACGCTTCAACAACTCTTCAATGGTAGAAGCTTTTACGGTTCTTGTGCCGTCATCACCTGTAAGACCTTCGATAAGGCTTGCGTGGTAGATAACTTCACCATCGGAATTTACGCTTACACCGAATTTTTCAATCATATCGGCATCTTCTGCCAGCTGCTGTTTTGCGTCCTTTATTTCAGCGATGCTGTTGTGGATGATACCCTCATATTCTGCAGCAACTTCCTCATCTGCCGCCATTTTTTCAAGCAGATCAGGAGTGATAAGAACGTTATATTCGCCCTTGCCCTTTGCCAGAAGCGCATCAGCTTCCTCATCGGTGGAATAATCGGAAATGATGAAATCAAGGTTGGGATTTTCCTTTTTCAGCTTAGCCAGATAGTCCTGTGCGGTTTTGCTGAGTTTTTCCGCCTTTTCCTTTGCGGAGCTTATAAAAAGTCCGTCCTGCTTCTTTTCGGTTTTTTCGGTATCCTTCTTTGCATCTTCAAGCTGGTTATAGAACTCATTCTTTACAGCTTTGGTGCTGTTCTTTTCTGCCTTTTTTGCCTGTCCGTAATTGTTTGCGGAATTTGTGTAGTTTCCGTAACCGTTAATGTTATGCATAAGGGCTCACTCCTTTCTGTGGTAGACCTTTTCTACTTGTTATATCGTCAGGAAAAGTGAAAAGTTTAGAATAATCATAATAAAAATGTTAAGCTCATAGGGCGGTACTTATATAGAAGCGCTGTATGTATTTATCGGAGGAAACCTTTCTGAAGAAAGGTTGTCCCCCGTACCCCCTTCCAAAGACTTTCAATACTAATTACAGCCTGACAGGTTTACCCTGTCAGGCTGTAATTAATATCTGAAGTTTTAGGAAAGGAGTTTGAGGAATAACCCTTTTTCAAAAGGGTTTCCCTCAATAACATATAACACTTCTATACGAATATCGTCTTAGAGCTAAACATTTTATTATGATTTACATCTCAATCTTTAAGCCCTGTGCGCTTTCGACAGTTACATTGATACCGCCTGTGAGGGAAACCTTGATTGTATCGCCGTTTCTTGTAGCAGTAACTGTACCTGCGAGCTTTGCTTCCTTGTCATAAATCTTTGCTTCAGCTGTCTTGCCGTCTTCAAGACCGTAGATAACAGCCTTTGCGCCGTTTACATAGTCGTAAGCGAAAGCCTTTTCAAAGTTACCGTATACAATAATGGAGTTAGGCTTAGCATAGAGAGGCATTCCGTAATAATCGTACTTCTTTTCATACCATTTGCCGCCAGCAAGAGTTTCACCTGTCTGGATATCTGTCCATTCACCGCTGATAGCAGGAATATAGAACTGAGCTGTGCCTTCCTCATTGAATACGGGAGCAACTAAAAGGTTGTCACCGAACATATACTGTCTGTCAAGAGGCAGTGTAGCAGGGTCAGCGGAATATTCCATAACCATAGCTCTCATCATGGGGATACCTTCTGTGTGAGCCTTTACAGCGTTAGCAAAGAGGTAAGGCATAAGCTTACCCTTGAGGACTGTCCAGTGACGGAGAACGTCGGAGGATTCCTCATCGAAGTTCCACGGTACACGGTAGGAGCTGTTGCCGTGGAGTCTGGAGTGGGAGGACATAAGACCGAATGCACACCATCTCTTGTAGAGGTCGGGTGTACCCTGAGCCTCAAAGCCTGAAATATCGTGGCTGAAGTAGCCGAAGCCGCTTAAGCAGAGGGAGAGTCCGCCACGTACAGTTTCCCACATAGATTCGTAGTTGCTGAAGCAGTCGCCGCCCCAGTGAACAGGAAACTTCTGACCGCCGACAGTTGCGGAACGTGCGAAAAGACAAGCCTTGTCCTTGCCGTAGTATTCTTCAAGTACCTCGAAAACAGTCTTGTTGTAGAGGTATGTATAGTAGTTGTGCATCTTGTAGGGGTCGGAACCGTCATAGTAAACCACATCGGTGGGGATTCTTTCGCCGAAGTCGGTCTTGAATGCGTCTACGCCCATTTCGCAGAGTGCACGCAGCTTGCTCTTGTACCATTCGCAGGCAGCAGGATTTGTAAAGTCAACAATAGCCATACCGGGCTGCCACATATCGCCCTGCCATACGCTGCCGTCCTTGTTCTTGATGAAGTAGCCGTTCTTTGCGCCTTCTTCGAAGAGTGCGGAGCGCTGACCGATGTAGGAGTTGATCCATACGCAGATTTCAAGACCCTTTGCCTTAAGACGCTGTAACATAGCCTTGGGGTCGGGGAACATTCTCTTGTCCCATTCAAAGTCACACCAGCAGAATTCCTTCATCCAGAAGCAGTCGAAGTGGAATACTTCAAGAGGGATGTTTCTTTCAGCCATACCGTCGATAAAGCTTGTAACGGTTGCTTCGTCATAGCTGGTTGTAAAGGACGTTGTAAGCCATAAACCAAATGTGTAAGCAGGGGGGAGTGCGGGCTTACCTGTAAGGGTTGTATATGTTCTGATAACGTCTGCGATTGTTTCGCCGCCGAATACGAAGTATTCCATTCTTTCGCCCTGAACTGAGAAAGCAACCTTGGAAACGGTTTCGCTGGCAACTTCAAATGTTACCTTTTCGGGGTGGTTTACAAATAAACCGTAGTTGTTGGATGTTACATAGAAAGGAATGGACTTGTAGGACTGTTCGGAGGATGTACCGCCGTCGTTGTTCCAGATTTCAACAGTCTGTCCGTTCTTTACGAAGGTAGAGAACTTTTCGCCGAAGCCGTAGATGTTTTCACCTACGCCGATGTTCATCATTTCACGGATAACACCGCTTTCAGCTGTCTGGTCCTGAGCGAAGAAAGGCTTCATAGCATCTTCAGCCATGCGTTCCTTGGTCTTCCAGCCTTCTTCAAGTATGTAGGAGGTTGTTCTCCAGCCCTGCTTTGTAAGGAGCTTGTCGCCGTAGTAGTACTTGATGTCCCATGCGCCGCTCTTTGCAACAACAACTCTTGTCTTGCCTGAAGTAAGCTCAAAGGTGTTTTCTGTTTCTGTTACAACGGGCTTGAAGTTTTCGTCTTCGTAAAGTTCAAAGGAGGGAGCCTTCTTAAGAGCACCCTTGTAATGCTCAACGCATACCTTGATTGAGTTTTCAAGAGTGGAAGTAAATGTGATTTCAAGGTTAGGACCGCCGAGAGTCATACCTCTGTTGCCGATCCACTGGTTTGTAGCCAGCACGCTGATAGACTTTTCGTCTGCTGTAACCTCATACATCTGTGTAGCGTAGTTTACGCCGTAGCCGGGCTTGTTAAGCCATAATCCGTCTGCATACTTCATAGTCGGATACCATTCCTTTCAAAATTTATTCAATCTGAGTATTGATAATTTATAATATCGTGTAATCGTTTGCACACTATATTCATATTAGCATATATTTTCATAAAAAGCAAGGGGTTTTTGAAAAAATTAAAAGTTTTTTTCATTTATTTCAGGGGAAAGAAACACAGTCTTCATATTTCGCCGAAAAAAATCATAAACTCCCCTAAAGGAGCTGATTTTTATGATGAAATGGGTAATGGCGGTTATGCTGACGGCGGCAGTAATATGCGGTGCTGTTACAGGACGCATGAAGGAGGTTTCCGAAAGCTTTTTAAGCGAATGCACCTCGGCGGTTGAGCTGTCTATATCTCTAGCAGGCATAATCTGCCTCTGGAGCGGTGTGATGAGAGTGGCGCAGAAATCGGGAATAACCGAAAAACTTGCAATATTGTTTTCGCCTGTACTGGGAAAATTGTTCAAGGGACTAAGAAAAGGCGGAAAGGCAATGCAGTACATAACTCTCAATCTCACGTCAAATATACTGGGTCTGGGGAACGCCTCAACTCCGCTGGGACTTTCCGCAATGCGTGAGATTGAAGCGGAAGAACGCAGTTCTTCACCTGAAAAGGCATCTCATAATATGATAATCCTTACGGTTATGAATACTGCAAGCTTACAGCTGATTCCCACAACTGTATCAGCCCTCAGGCTTCAGGCCGGGTCGTCAGCACCCATGGAGATTCTGCCGTGTGTATGGCTTGTATCGGTATGTGCGCTGACAGCCGCATTGCTTGGTGCGGAGTTCTTTCGTTTTTTGTGTAACAGGAGGGAAAAATGAGTCTTACGGATTTTATCATTCCTGTTTTTATCGCCTTTGTGATGATTTACGGTCTGATTAAAAAGGTTGATATTTTCGGCGAATTTACCGCAGGAGTGAAGGAGGGGCTTTCTACCGTTTATGAAATTTTCCCCTCGCTTTTCTGCCTTGTGGTAACAATTGCAGTGTTCCGTGCATCAGGCGGAATGGATTTGCTGAGCGAGCTGCTTTCTCCGGTTTTCACGGCAATCGGATTTCCGTCGGAATGTGCGCCGCTTGCAGTGCTGCGTCCCTTTTCAGGCAGCGGCTCGATTGCGCTTTTTGATGATGTGATGACCCGCTACGGGCCTGACAGCTTCCCCGGCAGAGTGGCTTCGGTAATTCTCGGCAGCAGCGAAACCACGTTCTATACGCTGTCGGTATATTTTGCCGCTACCAAGGTGAAAAAAACAGGCTACGCACTTCCTGCGGCTCTTTGCGGCGATGTTGCGGTATGCGTTATGAGCGGTCTTGCTGTCAGAATGCTGCTTGGCTGTTGAATAATAAAACGGCGGTGTCGCTTTTGCGACACCGCCGTTATTGATATGCAGATTTAATCGTTAGTCTTGAAATCTTCCACAATACCACGGAGTACATCGGAGTGGCTGCTGAACTCGTGGCTGGCAGCTGCACATTCTTCCGAAGTAGCGCTTGTATTCTGAGTGAGGTCGCTGATTACCAGCATGCTTTCGTTGATGCCGGAGATACGCTGTGCCTGTTCGTCAGAAGCGGAAGCAATCTGAGTCATGAAGTCGTTGATCTGACCGATGTTGCGTACGATTTCGTTAAGGGCAACAGCAGTTTCATCTGCGATTTCCTCACCCTTACGTACCGCATTGATAGATTCGGAAATAAGCTTTGCTGTCATGTTTGCAGCTTCTGCGGAGCGGCTTGCCAGGTTACGTACTTCATCAGCAACTACTGCGAAGCCCTTACCTGCGTCGCCTGCCTTTGCAGCTTCGACTGCGGCGTTGAGAGCAAGGATATTTGTCTGGAATGCGATATCATCAATAGTCTGGATAATTGTGTCAATCTGTTCGCTTGTCTTTGTGATTTCATCCATAGATGACATCATCTGTGACATCTTGCGTGCGCTTTCGTGTGCGCTTTCAACAGTTTCGTTTACAAGCTTGCTTGCCTTGTTGGTAACGCCTACGTTAGCCTCAATACGTTCAGAAATCTGGCCGATATTTGTGTTGAGAGCTTCAAGGCTGGAGCTCTGCTGAATTGTGCTGTTTGCAAGGTTTTCGGAGCTGGAAAGAATCTGGCTGGAACCGTTGCTTACGTCGCCCGATACCTTTTCAAGGGAGCGTACGATGGAGTTAAGACTGTTACAGATTGTAATAAGCGACGTTCTGATGGAACGGTAGTCGCCTACATATTCTGTTTCGGGCTTTACGGAAAGATTCTTACCTGCAAGACCGCCGAGAACTCGGTCGATGTCGGTTGTGATGGAGCTTAAGCTCTTTGTTACGCCGGAAAGGGCTTCCATAAGCGCCTTTGTTTCGTGAATATCGGATTTGATTTTAGGAAGGGGAGAGTAAATATCGCCTTCAGCAAGAAGACCGAGACGGTCGCTGATAAGGTTGATGGGTCTGGAAACGCTTCTTGCGATGATTGCGAAGATTACTGCGCCTAAAATAAGAATGCCGACGATAATGAGAATGTTGCTGAGAATTGAAGAGAAAAGGGAGTTGAAAGCAGAGGATGAAGGAATGATGATTGCCAGTGACCAGCCTTCAATATTGCCTACGGGGATATAACCGATATAACAGTTTTCACCAAGGTAATTGATCTGTTCAACACCTGTTTCGCCTGCCAGCATCTTTTCTGCGATTGCCGCTGCGCCTGTGTAATAGCCGCCTTCTTCAGCAGCGAGCATTCCGAAGGTCTTCATGTCACGGACATAACCTTCGTTGGCGTGTGCCACGATAGTGCCTGCACTGTCGATGATGAATGCGGAGCTGTCTTCGTTGATCTTCATGGAATCAAGAAGGGAAGAGAACATGGTATAGTCAATACCGCCGTATGCAACACCGGAGAAAGCAATGTTACCGATCTTGGCAGCCGCCATAATTGTAATGGAACCGTCCAGTTCACGGGTAAGAGGGCTGGATATGTAGGTTGTGCCTTCAAGAGCCTGCTTGAAGTAATCACGTTTTGAAATATCTGTATCGTTATACGTCTTACCGTCATCATATGCGATAGAGAAGTCCTTGAAGCTTGTGCCTTCAATTTCCTTTTCAAGGAGCTTCTTACGGCCTGACATCTGGAGATTGCCTGTATAGATAGAGCTGTTTGCAGCAACAGCCTCAACCTCAAGACGGATGATATCAAGCTTCTGGTTAACAACAGCCTGATATGTGTTTACGGAAGATTCAAGCTCTTCAAGTATATACTTTTCTGCAAGATCATAGCTAAGAGCGCAGTTTACAATACACATGACAACGGAAAGCGCAAAGAGAGCAGTACAGCCTGAGACCATGATGACAATACCCAGGGTTTTCTTGCTTTTCTTCTTTATTTTGCGTGTCTGGTGGTTGAGCACTGCTTCGTCGCTGAAATACTCAACCTCCTTTTCCTTCTTTTCCTTTTTTGGAAGCTTCTTTGTGATTTTTCCTATAAGCTTTCCGAGAGTCTTGTCATACAGGTCGCTGAAGAAATACTTGATGTTATAACCGAGACCTTTCAGTCCTGCGAGTATTTTCGATAAAATTGCTTTAATCTTATTCATAACTTTTATTCCTTTACAGGTTTTTTGAGTCCGTTCACTTTATATCAACCTTCGCTGCCTTACGCTGCGGACGGTCAATTTCATATTCTATTGCGTCTATGATTGTTCCGCTGTCATCGAAAAGCACAAATGCGAGTCTGCCTGTTCCGATTTCTGCGGTATTGCCTGCAGCGTCTGTAACAACGCCTGTTTTTCCGTCATTGACAATTTTAATGCCGTTTTCTGCAGTATACTCATAGCCATACACACTGCTGCTGACTGCTTCACCTTTACGGTTGTTGTATTCTGTGTAAAAGGGAGATTTTGCTTCAATGTCTGAAGGGCGGTTAAGGCCTGTGCCTGCGTAATCCGCCGCTCTTCTGGTTGCCGGTGTGAATCCGTCGTAGGAGTCAGCGGTCGATACAATGACATATCCGCAGTCAGCATTTTTCAGCTGAATAAGATATGTGTATACATCACCATTGGCATACATTTTTCCAAGATTCTGTTCGCTTGTATCAAGACCGTCAATTGCGTCCTGAACGGCAGGAATATTTGTCATATAGGGATTTACGCCGTGGAAGTTCATATACATTCCCCAGCAGTTGTAAATGAACATTCCCGCAACAGTTGCCACGGTAACAAGGAATGCGTTGTCGCTTTTTTCTTCGGCTCGTTTCTTTGAGTAGCCGGGCATTTTCTTCTTTTCTGCCGACTTTTCCTTTTCGGCAAGTACGGCAGCCTCTGCCTTTTCCTTGAAATAGTTCAGGGCTGAGGGGATTGCGAAAACAGAGAAGATGAAGATGAACATTGAGAAACGTTCAACGATAAATGCGTATGTGATAAAGCTCCAGACAGAAGCGTTTGCAAGCATGAACCAGAGAAGGGTATGAGAATCCTCCTTTTCCTTCCAGCCGAGGAAGTAGGAAACCATCACAAGTGCAAGAACGGCAAGCGGCATTATAAGATACTGGACGCCGAAGCCCTGTTCAAACCATTTGCTGCTGATATAGCCTGTGTAGTCCTTACCGGTAACGGCTGTGACAGCCTGTGCCGCAAGGTTGAGAGGATTTGCACCGACAGCCTTCATTATGAGACATGTAACAAGCAGTCCCACAGAAACCGAGCTGTATATGATGATTGCTTTTTTTGTGGGTCTGATGAAATAAGCGAGCAGGTAAAAGGGTATGAATGCCAGTGCGGTGTAATGGAACAGTGACGCAAGTACCGCAAAAATCATTACAGGTATGATTTTACGCTGCTTTATGAAGCTGTAACAGAGAATCAGCAGTGAAACCGCCATACTCTGACGGATAAAGTTCAGGGAGGTGTAGAAGAAGGTAAGACAGAGATAAACTGCCACCGAAATCCATGCGCTGTCGCTGTGACGGTATATTGCGTACGCTACCGGAGCAAGTATCAGCAGAGCGTAGATACCGTACATCACTTCGGGATTGTATGATACCAGAGTGATAACCTTGGTGAGCGCTGTGAATGCAGGCTCATAACCGAGGGTGAAGGCTTCGCCCCATGAGGCGCTGTGTATTTCGTCAAAGATTCTTATATAGCTGAAATAGTCGTTGCCCATTCCGTAGCGGAAGGTGCTGACAACCCACATCAGCAGGAACATTACCGAAAGGTAAATGATTTTTTTGGGTTTTGTGGCGTTTTTCCCTGTAAGAGGAACGCCCAGAATAACCGCAAGGGCAAAAAGCGCAATATATACTACCATTAATGGTGCCTTTCATAAAATCGGAAATAATATACATTTATACATTGTTTAGTATAGCACAATCTTTCAAAAAAATCAATGCTTCTGGATTTATTTGTTAATTATACATAAACCGAGCTGAAAATTTTTTACACTATTGATTTTTATTATGTTTAATGGTATAATAAATTATTATGCGAAAATATGGCATTTACGGAGGATTCTGATATGAAACTGGTGGACGTGGGCTACGGTAACAGAGTAAGCGGAGAGCGTATAGTTGCGGTTATAGGTGCAGATTCCGCACCTGCAAAAAGACTGGTTGCCGCAGCAAAGGAAAACTTTACCGCCATTGATGCCACCTGCGGCAAAAAGACAAGAACCGTAATCGTCATGGACAGCGGACATATCGTTATGTCTGCAAAGGAACCCGAAAGTATTGAACCGACTGAAAAATAAACGAAAGAAGGACATATAAATGAGCAAGGGAATCTTAATCGTTGTATCCGCACCTGCAGGCTGCGGAAAGGACACCATACTTGAGCAGGCTTTAGGCCGCAATGACAATCTTTTTTATTCCGTTTCGGCTACATCAAGAGCCATGCGCCCCGGTGAAACCGACGGAGTAAGCTATCACTTCAGAACAAGAGAGCAGTTCGAGGATATGATAAAGAACGGCGAGCTTCTTGAATATACCGAATACTGCGGCAACTACTACGGCACACCCAGTAAGGCGGTTGAGGATATGCTTGCGGCAGGCAAGGATGTAATTCTCAAGATTGAGGTTGAGGGCGCAGGAAATATCAGAAAGATGTTCCCCGACTGCACTATGATTTTCATTCTGCCTCCCTCCTTTGCGGAGCTTGACCGCAGACTTCACAAGAGAGGCACTGAAGATGAGGAAACTATCCAGCGTAGACTCAGAACTGCCAGGGAAGAGCTTACATATGCAAGAAACTACGATTTTCTGGTTGTAAACGGTGCGCTTGAAAAGGCGGTTGATGATTTTCTTGCGGTAGTAGCGGCTGAAAAGATGAAAACAGCTGTAAGCGGCGGACTTATTGACGAACTGCTCAGCGAATGAAATGCATGATTGCGGGAATAGCGGTTGAAAAAACCGCTGCTTCCTTTGATGACCTGTTCAGCTATGCCGTGCCTGAAGAGCTCAGGGATAAGGTTTGCGTGGGTATGCGTGTTGCAGTTCCTTTCGGCCGCAGCAACAAGACCCGTGCAGGTGTGATATTCACTCTTTCCGAAGGAGATATTGACGGAAAGCTGAAAAGCATAATTTCCATAGCCGATGACGGCATTATTCTTGACAGAGAAATGCTGAAGCTGTGCGGTTATCTTAAAGAAACCACCTTCTGCACTTATTACGACGCTGTAAGGACTATGCTCCCCGCAGGACTTTCCATAAAAGCGGAGGAAAAATATGCGCTTTCGGAAAAATACAGTGCCGAAGGGCTTTCCGACAGTGAGAATGCACTGCTTACACAGCTTCTGCTGTCAGGGAAAAAAGAGTTTTCCGCTTTGCTTTCACAGCCCGAAAACAAAAAAGCGGTTGACGGACTTACTGAAAAGGGAATACTGATAAAAACAGAGCTGATAAAACGCCGTGTGGGCGACAGTACCGAGCGTATCGTGACCCTTACGGGCGCGGATACAGCAGAAACGAGACTTTCTCCCAAGCAGAAAAAGGTGCTTGAAACACTTTCGGAAGCGGGTGCGGCTTCGGTGAAGGAGCTTTGTTATCTGTGCAGCGTTACCGAATCGGTAGTGAAGAATCTTGCGGCGAAGGGACTGCTTGAAATCCACGAAGAGGAAGCTTCGAGAGCAGTTTCAAAGGATGCGGTTTCAACAGCAAAATTGTCCGATATAGTTTTTTCGGATTTACAGCAGAGAACCTTTGACGGCATAAAGGCGCTTATGGAAACGGGAAAGCCGCAGTGCGCACTGCTTCACGGCATTACGGGCAGCGGAAAGACCTCGGTTTTTATAAAGCTTATAGAATACGCACGTGACAGCGGAAAAACGGCGATACTGATGATTCCCGAGATTTCCCTTACACCTCAGACGGTGGGAAAATTCCAGAGCCTTTTCGGTAATACCGTTGCGATTATCCACAGCGGTCTTTCTCTCGGTCAGCGCGCGGATGAATACAAGAGAATACGCAGAGGAGAAGCGAAAATCGTTATCGGTACACGAAGTGCGGTTTTTGCACCTCTTGACAATATAGGAATAATAGTAATGGACGAAGAGGGCGAGCATACCTACAAGTCGGAAATGTCGCCCCGTTATCATGCCCGTGATGTGGCAAAGCAGAGATGCTTTCATCATAACGCATTGCTGCTTCTGGCTTCGGCAACCCCGTCCTTTGACAGCTACAACAATGCTTTGAGCGGAAAATATCATCTTTTTGAAATGAATGAGCGTTACAGCAATGCGGTGCTCCCGGAAGTGAAGATGATAGATATGCGTATTGAAGCGGAAAACGGGAACAGAGGAAATTTCAGCGAGGAGCTTCTGTGTGAGCTTAAGTATAATCTCCACAAGGGCGAGCAGTCCATGCTGCTGCTGAACCGCAGAGGTTATCACACCTACGCCAACTGCATAAGCTGCGGTGCGGTGGTGGAATGCCCCAACTGTTCCGTACCTCTTACTTATCACAAGGTAAACGACAGCGTAATCTGCCATATCTGCGGCTTTCACAAGGCTATGCCGAAAGCCTGCGAGAAGTGCGGCAGCAACTACATATACCAGAGCGGAACAGGCACACAGCGTATTGAGGATGAAATCAAGGAATATTTTCCCAATGCGAGAGTGCTTCGTATGGACGCAGACACCACCATGTCCAAGTTTTCCTATGAAAAGCGTTTCAAGGAGTTCCGCAACAATGAATACGACATAATGATAGGCACGCAGATGATAGCCAAGGGGCTGGATTTCGAGAATGTGACGCTGGTGGGTGTTCTGCTTATTGACCGTTCCCTTTATGCAGGCGATTATCTCGGTTACGAGAAGACCTTTTCACTGGTGACGCAGGTAGTGGGACGGTGCGGCAGAGGCGCAAAGGCAGGCAGAGCCTTTATACAGACCTTTACCCCTGACCATTATGTGCTTGAGCTTGCGGCACAGCAGAACTACAAGGAATTCTATGCTCAGGAAACAGAGGTGCGCAAGGCGCTTATCTTTCCGCCTTACTGTGATATCTGCATGGCAGGCTTTTCGGGAGCAAACGAAGCGGCGGTAAAGGCTGCGGCGGATAAATTCTTCGCAATGCTGAAAGCAGAAGCGGACAGGGCCAAGGATATTCCCGTCATTATGCTGGGGCCTACAATGAACGGCAGGATAAATAACACCTACCGTGCGAAAATAATAATCAAGTGCCGCAATTCGGCGCCGTTCCGTGAAATCCTCAGAAGGGTCATGAACGCAGCGTATAAGGATCCGGCTTTCAGGGAAGTTAATTTTTTCGTTGATTTCAACGGTGATTTATATTGAAAAACAGGAAAGGAATGATTTTAAATGGCATTAAGAAATATTGTAAAATTCGGTGATGACGTACTCAGAAAAAAGTGCCGTGAGGTAACAGCTTTTGACGATAAGCTGTGGGTACTTCTCGATGATATGTATGAAACAATGAACGAAGCAAACGGCGTCGGACTTGCAGCACCCCAGGTGGGCATTTTACGCAGGGTTGTAGTGATTGACGTGGGTGAAGGCCCTATTGAGCTTATCAATCCTGTGATTACTTCCGTAAAGGGTAAGCAGAGAGAGGTTGAAGGCTGTCTTTCTTCTCCCGGACAGTGGGGCTATGTTGTACGTCCCGCAAAGGTAAAGGTTACAGCTATGAACCGCTATGGCAAGGAATTCAAGATTGAGGGTACAGAGCTTCTTGCCCGTGCACTCTGCCACGAGATTGACCACCTCAACGGTGTGGTATTTACAGACCTTGCAGATGAAATGGTTGAGCCTGAAGAATAATTCCACGAAAGGAATGATTATAAATGAACATAGTATTTATGGGTACTCCCGATTTTGCTGTGCCTTGCCTTGAAGAGCTGGTAAAATCGGAGCATAAGGTTACAGGAGTTTTCACACAGCCCGACAAGCCCAAGAACAGAGGACAGAAAATGCAGTTTTCCCCTGTCAAGGAGTGCGCTGTGAAATATGATATTCAAGTGTATCAGCCTCTTTCCCTCAGAAAGGGAGAGGACGCCGAGAAAAGCATGGAGATTCTTCGTGAGCTTGCTCCCGATTGTATTGTTGTTGCGGCTTACGGTCAGATTCTTCCCAAAAGCGTGCTTGATTTACCAAAGTACGGCTGTATCAACGTGCATGCTTCGCTTCTGCCCCGTTACAGAGGAGCAGCGCCTATCCAGCACTGTATCATCGACGGCGAAAAGGTGACAGGTATTACCATTATGTATATGGCTGAGGGACTGGATACAGGCGATATGATATTAAAGGAAGAGGTGGAGATTCACGACAGAATGACCGCTTCCGAACTGCATGACCGCTTTACAGAAATCAGCGGACCGCTGCTGCTGAAGGCTCTTTCCCGGCTTGAAAACGGTACTGCGGAAAGAATTCCCCAGACTGACGAAAATACCTGCTACGCCTCCATGATTTCCAAGGAGATGTGCAGAATTGATTTTACAAAGCCTGCTGAAGCTGTCTACAACTTCATACGTGGTATGTCTGCAAGCCCCTGTGCTTTCACCATGCTGGGAGATAAGCGTCTGAAGGTATATTTTGCGGAAAAGACGGACATGACAACAGCAGAAGAGGCAGGAACAACCGTTGATGACATTTTCTCGGTTGCCTGCGGTGACGGAGGAGTTATCCGTTTGAGCGACATTCAGCTTGAAGGCTCAAAAAGAATGAATGTAACCGACTTTTTAAGAGGAAGAAAAATCGAAAAGGGTACAAAGCTTGGTTAAAAGGAGATAAAAATGGAAATTTTCTACATGCTTTTCAGCGACTACTGGCCGGTAGCCATAGGAATTATAGCTGCACTTATTTTTTCGTTCGTAACATCTCTTGAAGTAGATGCCACCTTCAAAAAGCATAATGCGGATTATGTCGATTCCAAAGTTCCCGCATGTGATGCAGCAAGACAGATTCTCGACATGAACGGCCTTTATGATGTCCAGGTTGTAAAAATCAAAGGGCATCTTACCGACAACTACAATCCCAGAACAAAGACGGTTTCACTTTCCGAGAGCGTTTACGGCAGTGCAACGGTTTCGGCGGTGGGTATTGCCGCACACGAATGCGGTCACGCAATCCAGCATGCGGTAGGCTATACCCCTATAAAGCTGCGTACTTTCTTTGCGCCGGTGGTAAGCATTTTTTCAAATTCCTGGATGTGGGTATTCATTATCGGCTGCTATATGAACTGGATGCTGCTTATTGAAGCAGGTATCGTATTTTTCAGCACAATCGTTATTTTCCAGGCTATTACTCTGCCTGTTGAATTCAATGCCAGCAGCAGGGCTATTGATACCCTTATAAAGACGAAGATTCTTTACGGCACGGAAGTTGCAGGTGCCAGAAAGGTGCTTAAGGCAGCGGCGATGACATACGTTTCCGCACTTCTCACTTCCATTATGCAGCTCTTACGTCTTATAACAAGAATGAACAGAAGAAGATAACAGGGCAAGACCCTTATCTGAACCGAAAGGACCGTTTTTATGGCGACAGCAAGAAGCATAGTTCTGGATTTACTTGTAAAAACAGCCGAAAAGGGCGCATATTCCAACATCGTACTGGACAGCGCACTTGAAAGGAATGCTCTTTCCCCGAGGGACAAGGGCTTTGCAACTGTGCTTTTTTACGGCGTCCTTGAACGGAGAATGACCCTTGATTATATTATCAGAGCCTATTCAAAAACAGAGTTTGACAAGCTTCAGGTTGTGGCTGTACAGCTGCTCAGGATGGGGCTTTACCAGCTCCTTTATATGGACAGCGTGCCCGATAATGCTGCGGTGAACGAAACGGTAAAGCTGGCTTCGCAGAAGCAGAAGGGCTTTATCAATGCAATTCTGCGCAGCTTTCAGCGTGACGGAATGAAAATAGATTATGGCGAACTTTCAGGTGACGCTAAGCTTTCGGTGGAATATTCCTGTCCGAAATGGCTGGTCAAGATGTGGCGTAACCGCTTCGGCGAAGAAAAAACGGTGAATATCCTGAAATCCACCTTCGGCAGACCGCCTCTTTTCGTAAAGGTCAACACTCTCAGATGTGATGCGGATACGCTCATTGAGGAATTCAAGAAGGACGGTATTTCCGCACGGAAAAACAAGCTCCTTTCCGACTGCGTGGAGGTTGACCGCATCGGCGGAATTGAAGCCTGCCGTGCTTATCGTGCGGGACTTTTCCATGTGCAGGATATTTCTTCGCAGATATGCTGTAAAATTGTCAAGCCCGTTATGGGCGAAACGGTGCTGGATATGTGCGCCGCACCCGGAGGAAAATCATTTTCCATAGCCGAAGCTATGGGCAACAAGGGAAAGCTTTACAGCTTTGACCTCTATGACGGTAAAATCTCAATGCTCCGTGACGGTGCAAAAAGGCTGGGTATAAGCATAATCACCGCTGATGTGAATGACGCTTCGGTATATAACGAGAATATGCCGATGGCAGACAGGGTGCTGTGTGATGTGGTATGCTCGGGACTGGGGGTTATCCGCAGAAAGCCTGAAATAAAATACAAGCCCAAAACGGCACTTGAAGAAATACCGCCTATACAGAAGCAGATTCTTAAAACCGCAAGCCGCTATGTAAAGGTGGGCGGAACGCTGATTTATTCCACCTGTACACTGAATTTCGACGAGAATGAAGGGGTCGTGGAAGAATTTTTAAAAGAAAACAAGAATTTTGCACCCATAGCGGTGCCGATTGATATAGAAAAAGAAGGCGCAGACTACTGCCGCAATTTCTTCCCCGATGTAACGGGCGGAGACGGCTTTTTTGTGGCAACTCTGCGGAGAATGGAATAATATGACAAAAACCGACATACTTTCGCTGAGCTTTAATGAGCTTGAAGCGGAAATTCTCGCAATGGGCGAGAAGAAATTCAGGGCAAAACAGCTTTTTGAATGGCTGCATAAGAAAAAAGTAACAGAGTTTTCACAGTGCACTAATCTTTCTGCACAATTTGTTGCAGCTCTCGACGAAAAATTTTGTCTGAATAACCTAAAAATTAAAAAAAGACTTGTATCTTCCATAGATAATACTGTAAAATACCTTTATGAACTTCCCGACGGGGAACGTGTGGAAACGGTTCTTATGAGCTATTCCCACGGCAACAGCCTGTGTATTTCCACTCAGGTGGGCTGCAGAATGGGTTGTGCGTTCTGCGCTTCCACAAAGGCAGGCTTTGTGAGAAATCTCACCCCTGCGGAGATGCTGCTTCAGATTTACGAAACAGAGCGTGACAGCGGCAGACCTGTTGAAAGCCTGGTTCTTATGGGTATCGGCGAACCGCTGGACAACTACGACAATGTGCTGAAATTCTTATATCTTCTGTCTTCTCCCGAGGGCAGGAATATGAGCCTTCGCCATGTTTCGCTGTCTACCTGCGGTCTTGTGGACAGGATAAACGAGCTTGCAGAGTTTAAGCTGGGGCTTACCTTATCGCTTTCCCTTCATGCTCCCACAGATGAAAAACGCAGCGCTATAATGCCTATAAACAAAAAGTATTGCGTTGCGGAAGTCATAGAAGCATGCAGGAACTATTTTGAAAAGACAGGCAGACGCATAAGCTTTGAATTTTCGCTTATTGCCGATGTAAACGACAACCGTGAAACGGCTATGGAGCTTATAAAGCTGCTGAAGCCGCTGAGCCCCTGTCATGTGAACCTTATTCCCGTAAATGAAATACGTGAGGGCGGCTTCAGGAAAAGTCCTAACGTAAAGAGCTTCCAGAAATTCCTTACAGAAGGCGGTCTGAACGCTACCGTAAGGCGGACTCTCGGCTCCGACATCAGCGCAGCCTGCGGGCAGTTAAGACGTGATAATATTTAAAGGTTACAAAATGTAATATTTACCCGGATTCTGTAACCTGATTGTAATAAAATAACAGTTGATTTGTAACTTTTTTTAAGGTATACTATTTAGTGGTGGTGATTTTGATTTGAAATGCTTTTCCAAAACAGACATCGGTCTTGTAAGAAGCGAAAACCAGGACAGGGTATGGACGGGCACTCTTGACGAGGACGCTGTTGCAATTATCCTGTGCGACGGCATGGGCGGCGAAAACGCAGGCAGCGTTGCCAGCCAGATGACCATTGATTTTATGTCGGACAGAATCCGCAAGGGCTTCCGCTCAAATATAAACAGGAATTATATAAGAAATCTGCTTATAACCTCGGTTACAGCCGCAAACAGTCTTGTTTATGACAAAGCCATGAATGAAACCGATAAATACGGTATGGGCACTACCTGCGTCGCAGGTATTATCTATAACAACCGTGCTTATATAATAAATGTAGGGGACAGTCGTGCATATCTTATTTTTGATGACAGTATGCAGCAGATAACAAAGGACCATACATATGTAAGGCGGCTTGTCGAGCGTGGTGAAATCACCGAAGAGGAAAGCCGTGAGCATCCCAAGAGAAATCAGATAACAAGAGCAGTCGGTGCGGAGAAGAATATCACCCCCGATTACTTTGAAATAGACCTTGAGGAAGGCAATATAATGCTGTTCTGCTCCGACGGACTCCACGCATATGGACAGGACGTTGAAATTGCGGGTGTTATAGTAAATAATCCCATAGGAAAAGTGTGCGATTTGCTGGTAGATTATGCTCTTGCCAACGGCGGCAGGGATAATGTGTCGGTTGCGGTTGCGCAGGTATAATGCACAGAGCTGAGAAAAGGAATTGTTGAAATGGATAAAAATATAGGAAAGAAGCTGGACGGACGCTATGAGCTTTTAGAGCTTATCGGTGTCGGCGGTATGGCTGATATTTATAAGGCTAAGGATATTACCGACGACAGGACAGTGGCGGTAAAGATTCTGAAGAATGAATTTGCGGCAAGTGAGGATTTTCTCCGCCGTTTCCGCAATGAATCAAAGGCCATTGCGCTTCTGTCACATCCCAATATCGTAAAGATTTTCGATGTAGGCTTTACAGATAAGATTCAGTATATCGTCATGGAATACATTGACGGTATCACACTTACCGAATATATCGCAAGACAGGGTGTTCTGAAATGGCGTGACGCCGTTCATTTCACAACACAGGTGCTCCGTGCCCTTCAGCACGCACATGACAGAGGGATTGTGCACCGTGATGTAAAATCCCAGAATGTAATGCTCCTGTCTGACGGTACAATAAAGGTCATGGACTTCGGCATTGCACGCTTCAACCGTGAAACCGACAAGACTATGTCAGAAAAGGCTATCGGCTCGGTACACTACATAAGCCCAGAGCAGGCACGAGGAGAAATGACCGACGAAAAGAGCGATATCTATTCCGTAGGTGTCATGCTTTACGAAATGCTTACGGGTGAAAAGCCCTTTGACGGTGAAAACCCCGTTTCCATCGCTATCAAGCATATGCAGATGACTCCCAAGCGCGTTACCGAAATCAACAGCTCCATTCCCGAGGGTCTTGAGGAAATTACGGTCAAGGCCATGCAGAAGGAGCCTTCCAAGCGCTATCAGACCGCAGGGGAAATGATAAAGGATATCGAAGAATTCAAGAAGAATCCCAGCATTGTTTTTGAGTACAAGTATTTCTCCACAGACGGCTCTACCAAGTACTTTGACAAGGTTACTCCCGAACAGCAGGCAAAGGCTTCAGGAAAGCGCAAGGTGCCGCTGGTTGAGGATATTGACGATGACGACGATGATGAGGATGACGACGACGGCTACTACGATGATGAGGAATACTATCAGCGCCGCAGACGTTCACCCATTCTTCCCATACTCTTTGCTCTTGCAACAGCTTTCGTAATTATGACCGCATGGCTTATCCATACCATTGTTACCGAAAACTTTGAGGTTATCGAAAGCCAGAGCGGCGAGGAAGTTACAATGCCCGCCCTTGTGAATATGACATGGGACGAGGTACTTGCCCAGTATAACGACTACAACTTCATTCCCACACTTCAGTATTCTTCCGAATATGAAAAGAACGTGGTTATGGAACAGAGCGTAATGCCTGGCAGAAGCATCAGAAAGAACCAGGTTATCGAGGTAGTTGTCAGCAGCGGTCCTAAGCTGGTGGAAATTGACGACTATTCAAACAAGCATATCAATGACGTTATTGCAATGCTCAATAAGCAGGATTTAATGTACGAAATAATCAGAACCGAAGACGACGATGTGGCACAGGATTTCGTTATCAAGACAAATCCTCCTGCACGTGAATTTGTCGAGGTGGGCGATACCGTAACCTGTTATGTAAGCCTTGGTCAGAGCAGCGAATCAACAGCTGTTCCCCAGATGGTGAACCTTTCCCTTGCAAGCGCTCAGGCATGAGCAGAGGAATATGATATTCTCCTTACTATTATCTATGAACCCAGCACCGAGGTTGAAGAAGGAAGGGTTATCCGTCAGAATATCGAAGCTACCACACGTGTCGAAAAGAATACAATGGTAGAAATCGTTGTAAGTGATGGCAGTGATCCTGTGCGTGAAGCCAGCGTTTCCATAAATATCAATGAAAGCGCAACAGGCGAATTCATGTTCAAGTATTACATTGACGGAACACTTCAGGAAGATATGACCGAAACAAAGGACCTTTCACTTATTGACAAGATTGAGTGGACCTTTGAAAACAGCGGTGTACATGAATATGCAATCCAGGTTACTTCTGTGGATACAGGCGCAACAGGTCTTCTTTACAATATGGAAGTAGACTTTACTACCGATCCTCCCACAAAGGATCATCACGACACCTTCAATGCAAAGGTATTCAAGCAGCTTCTCAGCGCCGAACCTGTTGAAAACTGGGAGGATGGCGGAATACCCTCCACACAGACAGGTGCTGTGATTACCGAGCCTGCTGAAGAAAACGGCGGTGAGCCTGAATTCTCGGAAGAAAACGGTGACACAGAGACTGAAAGTCCCGATTCAGGAGAGGAAGAAGAGCCTTCTCTGGATATAACAGAAGAGCCTTCTGCTGAAATTACCGAATAAAAGAGGCAAAAATTGGAAATCAAAGGAAGAATTATAAAGTCCGTCGGCGGTATCTACGAGGTAGAAACCGCCGACGGAAATTATCAGTGTAAAGCGAGAGGCATTTTCCGCAGTAAGGGTATTTCTCCTTATACGGGAGATTTTGTGCGTATAAGCGCCGAGGATAATGCCGAGCCGATAATTGAAGAAATTTTTGAAAGAAAAAATGAGCTTATCCGTCCGCCTATGGCGAATCTGGATATAGTTCTGCTGGTTATCTCCGCTTGTGAGCCGTACCCCAACGCTTATGTCATAGATAAGCTCATTGCGGTTTTTGAAAGCAAGGGCATTGAAACTGTGCCTGTTTTCACAAAGCAGGATAAATCTGACAGCGGTGAGCTTATCGGCGTATATGAAAGCCTGGGTTACCGCTGCTTCAGGGTTGATAATACAACAGGTCAGGGCAGCGATGAAATCAAGGAATATATAAACGGAAAAACCGTTGCGCTTATCGGAAATTCAGGTGTAGGAAAGTCCAGCCTTATAAACTGCATTTTCCCTGAGCTTGCCCGTGCAACAGGTGAAATCAGCAAAAAGCTGGGCAGAGGCAGACACACCACAAGAGAGGTGACCCTGTACCGCTTCGGTGATGGGTATATTGCCGATACTCCCGGTTTTTCAACGGTAGAGGTAAACCGGTATATTGATATTCCGAAAGAGGATCTCAGGTACTGTTTCCGTGAATTTGAGGGTGTGGAATGCCGTTTCGCAGACTGTGTTCACCTGAAGGAAGCAGGCTGCGGCGTCCGTGAAAAGCTGGGCGCAGGAGAAATTGCCAAGAGCCGTTACGAAAGCTATGAAAGAATGTATGCTGAAATTATGGCAAGTCAGAAATATTAAAAACGACCCGAAAGGGGCGGTAGTCATAAAGAAATAACTCCAGAGAAGAAAGCATCTTCTCTGGAGTTTATTTTATATTCAGTCGACAAATTGCAATTTATCTGACTTAATTTTCTTTATAAAACACACCAACTAATGCGCCTATCCCATCGGTGGGCGACACAATCTGCTGAAGTATCCATCCTTCAGCAACATACTCGTTTATAATCTCCTGAGCCTGTTCCAAATCTTTCACACGAGACAGTTTTATATCTTTGTTTAAATAAACCAGTTTATATTCCTTCATTTTATTAGTCCTCCATAAATTAAAGTATATTTACAATTTAATTATAACACAACTAATACAAAAAGTCAACATAATAATCAACGCAAAGCCACTTTTGACATCGACATCAAAAGTGGCTTTTAATATTTCTGTATGTCTACTCGACTAAGGGTCATTTTTGTTTGTCGGATAAAAAATTGCTGTAACATATTTTTTTCTGCGGAATAGAATGAAGCATATAAGGAAATCCGTAAGGGGGTGACGGCATGAGAAACAGGGGAAACAACTGCAGATGCGCTTTTGCGGCGGCATTGCTGCTGTTCGGGCTGGTGTTCCTGTGCTTTGTTTCATGGCGCTTCATGCTTTTCCTTATAGCTGCCGTGTTCATCATTATCGGAATCATCCTTATAAGAAAATGCTGACGGGGGTACATATTATGAAGGTTATCGTTATGAGAAGTCCTAAGGCTTTCGCCTGGTTACTGCGTCTTGTTTTCGGAGTCAGAAGAGCGTGAAAAGTTGTCCTTGTTTGTCCTGACATAATGTGGTAACATTGAAGATGCCGGAGCAGTGAAGCTGTATAACGCCCGTATGTGCTGTGCTGTAAGGCGAATATGGCGGAAAGGAATGAAAAAATGGAAGAGGAAAAAATTGCGGGAAAGGAAGAGGTGCTGGAATATCTCACAAATGTAATGCGTGACGCAGGTGTTGACGAAAAGACACGCATGAAAGCGTCAGAGCAGCTGGGAAAATATCTGGGTATGGATGCGGTGAGAAACAGGACCGAAGAAAAAATGACGGTGACTATCTGTGATGACATCGGCGGAAAATGAAATCCGTCTGTCTGAGCTTATAGCACCGTCTTTTTACTGTATTCACCGTGATATTCAGGAAAAAGGCCACACCCATTATGTGCTGAGAGGCGGACGTGGAAGCTGCAAATCCTCATTTGTAAGCATTGAGGTGATTCTTGGGATAATGAACGATGAAAACGCAAATGGCGCAGTAATACGCAAGGTCGGACAGTATCTGCGTGACAGCGTTTTCGAGCAGCTGCTGTGGGCGATAGAAAAGCTCGGGGTTTCCCATTTATGGGAAGCAAAGGTGACAACCCCCGAGCTTATTTTTATTCCCACAGGCCAGAAAATACTTTTCCGTGGCGCAGACAAGCCGAAAAAACTCAAATCCACAAAGGTTGCAAAAGGGTATATCAGGTATATCTGGTATGAGGAGCTGGATGAGTTTTCGGGGCAGGATGAGATTGACACAATCAATCAGTCCTTAATGCGTGGCGGCGAGGTTTTCAGCTGCTTTTACAGCTTCAATCCTCCTCGTGAGAAAAATCACTGGGTCAATTCCATGTGCGACGAGCCGAGAAAAGACAGGCTTGTCCACAAAAGCGATTACCGTGATGTTCCTGCAGACTGGCTGGGACCTCAGTTCATAGCCGAAGCGGAATACCTGAGAGAAAGAAACCCCGCCCGTTATGAAAACGAGTATCTGGGTATAGCTTCAGGCACGGGTGCGGAAATTTTCCCCAATGTAACTGTCAGGAAAATAACCAATGAAGAAATAAACGGCGGAGAACGCTATTGCAGAGGCCTTGACTGGGGCTACGGCGCCGATCCCTTTGTGTATGTGGCAATGATTTATGACAAGGGCGCAAGGCGGCTGCTGATATATCACGAATTTTACAGATATGGTGCAAAATACGACGAGATTGCGCAGGCGATAAAAGAGGAAAACCTTCGCAATTCCACCGTCATTGCCGAAAGCGCCGAGCCACGCTCAAATGACGAGCTCCGTGCCCGGGGGCTTCGCATAAGAGCAGCAAAAAAAGGCAGCGGTTCTGTGGAATTCGGCATAAGGTGGCTGCAGAATCTTGATGAAATTGTCATCGACCCTGTCCGCTGTCCCAATACCAGAAGAGAATTCTGCGGATACAGCTTTCTGCCTGACGGACACGGCGGCTTACGCAGTGAATTCCCCGACAGGGATAACCACTCCATTGATGCGGTGAGATATGCCCTTGAGGATGACGCCGGAAGAAAGAACACCGCTGTTTATGACAGACGCAGACTCGGTATCCATTGACAGTGCGGGGTGCGGCAGCACCGCCCCGTAGCCCCTGCGGGGCTACGGGGCATTCTGCGCCGCCTTCGGCGGCGCAGAATAAGCTTTGCCTCCGGCAAAGCGTGCTGCCGCACCCCGTTTCCGATCCGCAGAAACTTCCCGCCGGAAAACAAAGAAAGGAAAAGATATGTTTCAGATAAGTGAAAGTGCAAAAATAACCCCTGAGCTTGCCCTTAAATATATTGTCAAGCATAACAGGGGTACGGATGTATATGAAAGGCTGAACGATTACTACACAGGAAATCATGCTATTCTTTCCAGAGTAAAGGAAAAGGGCGCAGCCAATAACCGACTTGTGTGCAATCATGCAAAATACATCACTGACTGCACCACAGGTTATTTTATGGGCACTCCCGTTCAGTATCTCAGCAGAAAGGATGCTGATATTACAGCTATAAAGGATGCGCTCAGAAAGGCCGACAGTGAGACGCAGGACATTGACCTTGCACGTCTTGGCTCTGTTTACGGTACGGCTTATGAGATGCTGTATATTTCGGGCAAAAATCCGCAGATTAAGCTTGCAAGCCTTGATCCGCGCAATGCTTTTGTGGTGTATGACGATACCGTTGAGCAGAAGCCGCTTTTCGGCGTGTATTATATGCCCGTGTATACCGAAAACGATACTCTGAAGGGATATCGCTGTTACCTCTGTGACCGTGAGTGCAATACTGAATTCCTGATTGACGCTTCTTTCGGAATGAAGGAAAAGGGAAAGCCTTATCCTCATTATTTCGGTGATGTGCCGATTATTGAGTATTATAATAACGGCGACAGGCAGGGCGATTTCCAGCAGGTTACTTCGCTCATTGATGCCTATAATGTGCTTCAGTCCGACCGCGTAAATGACAAGGAGCAGTTCGTTGATGCAATTCTCCTGATAAAAGGACAGATTCTCGGTGATACCAGCGCAGAGGAAAGCGAAACCTACAAGGCGATAAAGGAATTCGGCATTATGACAATGGATGACTGCGGTGATGCGAAATGGCTCACACGTCAGTTTGATGAGGCTTCGGTAGATATTCTCAGAAAGGCTATCGAAAATGACATTCACAAATTCAGCGGTGTTCCCTGTATGAATGACGAAAGCTTTTCGGGAAATGCCTCAGGTGTTGCAATGCGCTACAAGCTTCTTGCATTTGAGCAGATGACCAAGATAAAGGAAAGATATTTCGCAGAGGGTCTGAGACTCCGTCTTAAAATGATGGCGAATGCGCTCAATACAATGTCGGCAGTAAAGGTTGACACGGATAATATCGAAATTCTCTTTACGCATTCATTGCCCGAAAACGAAACAGAGCTTGCACAGACAGCTAATCTCCTTAAGGATATTGTTCCTAATGAGAGGCTGCAGAAGCTCCTGCCGTTTATTCCCTGTGAATAAAAACAGCATCTGTAACTGTGTCGATATGAATAGTAATACACACTGAAAATTGTGCAACATATACAAAAGACGGTTGCTGTTATATGTAAAATATATTTTATTTTTCAAAAAGCCCTTGAAATGAACCGTAATATATGATATAATTACAATACCATGTGAAAATGACCCTCGAAGGAGTGAGAAGCGTATATGAGAAACTGCAGCTGGTGCTTATGGCTGGAAAACGAAAAGATATTCAATATAAGACAGCTGCGTGAACACTTTGACACTCCTGTGCTTGTGGGTTATTATCTTGGCGGCGGTCTTGAACGCTGGCTTTCCGATGCCGGTGAAAATGCGGTTCTCGCACGTGTACGTGAAATTGACCGCAGCGGCGATATCGGCGGACAGCTTAAATGGGCTTTCGGTGTAAATCCAAAAGAAAAGGAAAATGCCCCGAAGGTCATTCTTCCCGACTATCCGAGAGCAGTGCGTCTTGCAGTTACCGCAAACAAAACAGGTGTCTGGTCAGGCAGCAGCTTTAACGGCAGCTCTTTTACAAGCTCATTTGTTGCAGGCGGCTCTTTTACAAGCTCATTTACAGCAGGCGGGTCATTCAGAAGCTCCTTTTCGGCAGGCTCAATGACAGCAGGCTCTTTTAACATCGGTTCATTCAAGGGCTATTCTTTTTCAGGCAGTTCGTTTACAACCGGTTCTTTCAGAACAGGCTCTTTTTCGGGCAGCTCTTTCAGACTGGTGAAAACTTCATTTTCAGGCAGCTTTTCAGGCTCCTTCAGACAGGGCGGCTCAGGCGGCAGCTTCCGCTTTTATTTCGGCGAAACCGAGCTTACAAAGGAAGAGTACAAGCGTACAAAAATCAATCTTTCTTCCTGTCCTCTCAATGCCTACGGCTACGGAATACACCGCATTTAAGGAGCATTTATGAATGCAATTCATGTAAATTCAACAAAGCCGTTCTTTGTAAAACACAAGAACGGCGATTATTTTATAGAAGACTTTACTCTGTACAACACTGTGATTTCCGCTTTGCAATGGCGGAAACTCAACGGCGATATTTTTATGTGCACCGACAGCATCGGCGCGGCATATTATAAGCGGCTGGGACTTGAAAAGGTGTGGAACGGGGTTCTTGAAATAATCCCCGATGATATGGAGGGAATAAATCCCGAAATGTTCTGGGCTGCAGGCAAGCTCATTGCCCTGCGTGACTGCGGAATGGACTGTGCCCTTGTGGATGAGGATTTTATCGTCTGGAAAAAGCTTGCTCTTTCGAAGACGGCCGTTACCTGCGCCCACAGGGAGGATCTTATGCCCGATGTATACCCCGACCCGTACTGTTTCGGCGCTGATTTTCCGCTGCTTGACAGGCTTGACAAGACGGCTCTGCCCTGTAATACCGCTTTTCTGTATATCCCCGACAAATCGCTGCGTGAATTGTATGTAAATCAGTCCATAGCATTCATGAAATCCTCGCAGGACTGTTCCGATTATCTTTGTCATATGGTTTTTGCGGAGCAAAGACTGCTTGCGATGCTGTGCGGACTTACAAGAACGCCCATAGAAGCTCTCCTTGACAAGGACAGGCTTTTTGTGGCGCAGGACGATTACACTCATTTATGGGGGGCAAAGCAGGCTCTGCGTGACAACCCCGATTATCGTTCCGAGTTTCTCGGAAAGTGCCGCAACCGCATAAGAACGGATTTCCCCGAATATGAATATGTAATTGAAGCAATAGAAAAAAACGGCTGAAAGCATAGCTTTCAGCCGTTTTGTTTTTTATTCAGTTCCGAGATAGTTTCTCACAAGTGCCTGAAGCAGCTCATCACGGTCAATACGGCGGATAAGGCTTCTTGCGTTATTATATGTTGTTATGTAGGTAGGGTCTTCGGAAAGGATATATCCTACAAGCTGGTTGATAGGATTATAGCCCTTTTCGCTGAGCGCCTGATATACAGTGGAAAGAATTTCCTTCATTTCATTGTCACGTTCGTCCTTAACGGAGAAGGTCATAGTCTTGTCATGCATATAATTCAACTCCTTCTATAAAATACATATTACTATTAATTATACACATTTTTAAAAAAATTACAAGTCCTTTTATCAGTTTTTTTGTCGGATACCCGATTTCTTTCAATATATCAAAAATGATTGTGCAAATTTATCAATTTTAACTATTGAAATTGTATATAAATTTTGTTATAATATTTACATCTGAATTACGATGGAGGTAAAATGCGTTATGGCAGATGCAAAAAAAGATAAGCAGCAGGAAAAAAATAATCCTTCAAGCGAAGGTTTCGGCTTTAAGCAGGCTGCACTCGGATTTGATAAAAATGAAGTAAATCTCTACATAAACAAGCTCAAGAAGCAGATGAAAGAGCAGGAGCAGGAATACGAGAACCGCATCAAGAATATGCGCAAGAATCTTGAAGACGCTCATGACGAGAACAATGCGGCAAAGGCTGCAGCACCTCAGGTAGCTCCCACAATCATCGGCAATACCGACGCTGATGTAAAGAAGGCTGTTGACGAAGCAGTCAAGGAAGCAAATGCGAAGATCATGGAGCTTCGTAAGCAGATTCTCGACGCAAGAAGAAGCGAAGCAAAGTTCGATAAGGACTGTGCAATGGCACAGATGTCTGAAAAGAAGGTTCGTGAAGAATACGCAAAGCTCAAGGAAAAGTACAACAATGTGAAGAAGTCCGCTGGCGGCGGAAAGGCTGTTGTTACTTCCAATGCAGATGAAGTTCTTGCAGAAGCATGCAAGATGGCGGAAGAGGTTATGGAATCCGCAAATGCATACGCAAAGGCTTCCGTTGAGAGCGTAAACGCATATAAGGCTAAGGTTGAGGCTGAGCTCAAGGCACGCAGCGAAAAGCTCGAAGCTGCAAAGAAGCAGCTTGATGAGCAGGCAGCAAAGGCAGCCGCTGAAAATGATACAGCCAAGAATGCAATGAAGGAAATTGCTGAAAAGATTGCTGCTGTTACAGGACAGCTGGGTACTTTTGCAGCAAGCTTCGATGCTGTAAACACACAGATTACCGCAGTTACAGGTCAGATTGACGCAGTTACAGGTCAGTTCGGTGCCGTTACACAGCAGATCAATGACGCTACCGCAGCAATTGACGGTGTTTCAAAGCAGTTTGACGATGTTTCAAAGCAGATGAACACTGCCGTTGAATCCATCGGCGGTATAACACAGACAATGACAACAGCAGCCCAGTCTATCAGCGGTGTTACACAGCAGTTTGCTGATGTATCAGGCAAGCTTACAGGCGCAAAGGACGCATTCGGCTCTGTTACAGAAACTCTTGACAAGGCAAAGACCTCCTTTGCTGATGTTACAAAGACTGTTGCTGATACAAAGACAGGTATTGACGGCATCAAGGCAAGTGCAGGCGAAGCTGAAAAGCTTACAGCAGGCACAGCTTCCGCAGGCGGTGCTGACGCAGCTGCTCTTACTTCTGTCGGTGAAGCTATCACAGCGGCAACAGGTGCAATTACTGCAGAACTTGCTCTTCCCGAATTCAAGGCTTCCTTCGACAAGGCAAAGCTTGAAGAACTCAAGAAGAAGCTCAAGATTGAAACTACATACGAAGGCGGCGAAACCTTTGACGATGACGACGATGATGATGATCTCATTCTTTCGTCCGTTGAGGTTGAAGAAATCCCCGCAGCCCCCGTTCCCACTGATGACGAGCTTATGGCTGATATTCCTGAATTCGAGCCTATCACTGCTCCCGAAACAAAGCCCGAACCCGTTCGGGAAGCTCCCAAGGCGGAAAAGAAGCCTGCAAAGCAGATTGATGATGATCTCAGCGACTTCATGATTACTCCCACAACCGATGATGACGATATGTCTTCCGGTATGCCTCTTATCAACACCAAGGGTGTAGGTGCAATTGACGACTTTACTCTTGATGCATCTCCCGAAGATTTCGGACCTGACTTCGACCTTGCTCCCAACGATCTTACAGCAAAGCCTGACAAGGGTTCTGACCTGGGTGAGGATATCTTTGACATGGCAATCAACCCTGTTGATGCAAATGACGATACTCTCGGCAAGATGATGGCTGAAAAGAAGGCTGCTGACGAATTAGGCGATTTCGAACTCAAACCTGCTGAAATCAAGGATGAATATAAACCCAGCTCACCTGCATACGGTGCAAATGATGACTTCGGCGAATTTGCAGATCTCTTTGCTGCCGGCTCTGCTGAAACATCAGCACCCGTGGAAAAGAAAAAGCCTGCTGCATTCAGACAGCCGGGTCAGAGCGATGATCCCTTCAATTTCGGCATGGATGGCGGTATGGATGATACAGATATGTCTGCTGACTCCGACCTTTCGGATTTACTCTTATGATAAAACTTAAAACAACTGAACTCAAGGCTATGTCCCCTGCGCTCAAAGCAGGGGACAAAGTCAGCCTGACGGGTTATATCTACACTTCCCGTGATGCAGCACACAAGCGTATCACCGAACTTATGGAAGCAGGCGAAGCAATACCCTATGATCTTGACGGTGCCGTTATTTATTATGCAGGCCCCACAGGAACAAAGGAAGGTATGGCAATAGGCTCATGCGGACCGACTACTTCCAGCAGAATGGATAAGTTTGCTCCTGATTTTCTCGATAAGGGACTTGCCGCAATGATCGGCAAGGGCGAAAGAAACCAGGCGGTAATTGATGCGATAATACGCAATAAGGCTGTTTATTTCTGTGCTATCGGCGGTGCCGGAGCACTTGCCTGCAAGTGCATCAAAAGCTGTGAGGTCATAGCTTTTGAAGATCTGGGCTGTGAAAGCGTGAAGAAACTTTATGTGGAGGATTTTCCTCTGACAGTTG
Source organism: Ruminiclostridium sp. (assembly GCA_017625405.1). Lineage (GTDB taxonomy): Bacteria > Bacillota > Clostridia > Oscillospirales > Ruminococcaceae > Ruminiclostridium_E. Next base: position 31,740 of record JAGALB010000061.1, read on the forward strand.
CAATTGATTGTAACGGCGGCAATATTTTTGATGAAGGCAGAAAAAAATATTGTCGAATATGAATAATTTTTGTTGACAATGTGAAAATTTAATGATATAATTTAGGCAAGGCCTCATGAAAAAGGGGTGATTTCTCATGGCACTTACTGATGAAGAACTGGTTCTGGCGTTTCAGAGCTGTTCATCACCCATGGAAAGCGATGAGATTTCATCATTGATTTACCGTTATTCAAGGATAATCAGACTGAAGGCCTCAAAGCTTAAAAAGAATGCCGATGTGGACAGTGACGATCTTTTTCAGGAGGGCGTCCTGGGACTTCTGGAGGCTGCAAGGAGATATGAAAGCAGCAAGGGCAGATTCCAGCCTTTTGCCGAAGTATGTATCCTCAACCGTATGAAGAATGCAGTCAGCAAATCTGCAGGCGGCCTTATGGTTGCCGAGGATTATGACTTTGAGCAGATAAGGGACGACGGTGCGGCGACAGAGGAAAACCTGATTCTCAAAGAACAGGGTGCCGAGCTTTCGGCAAGACTTTCAAAGCTGCTTTCAAAGCGTGAGCTGAGCGTTCTCAATCTGTATCTGGAGGGCTTTTCCTACAAGCAGATTGCGGCAAGGCTTGATGTTCCCATGAAATCGGTTGACAATTCACTGGCACGTGCCAAACAGAAATTGAAAAAATGGCTGTAAAACAGCCTTATGACCGCAGCAGTAACGGCGGTGCAACTCCGTCAGCGGCCGAAATATTATTTTAATTGGCGAGGTATATCGTATGTACACAGACAAGACACTTGTATGCAAGGACTGCGGAAACGAATTCGTTTTTACAGCAGGAGAGCAGGAATTCTACGCAGAAAAGGGCTTCACAAACGAACCCCAGCGCTGCAAGAGCTGCCGTGACGCAAAGAAGAATGCAACAAGAAACAGAGAAATGTTCACTGCTACTTGTGCAGAATGCGGACAGGAAGCAAGAGTGCCTTTCAAGCCCCGTGAAGACAGACCTGTATTATGCAGTGAATGCTTTGCAAAGCAGAAGGGTGAATAATTGTCGCAAATCATTGGTTTAGGGGGATATATTTTCGCTGATTTGTATTGACGATACTATTTCATTAGAACAATGACAAGCACAACGCCGCCGTGCAGTTTACTGCACGGCGGTTTTCTTTTTTTGTAGAAAATATAAAAAATCTATTGTATTTACAAAAGAAATGTGATATAATCAACATGTATATATTTATAATAGAAATATTTGAGAGAGGTGATAAGGTGGACAAGCTTTTAATTACAGCGATTGAAGCATTGGTAAGAAATACATCGGACATATTTTTTATCAAGGATGAAAAACTTATATACCGTGCTGCGTCAATGCCCTTTGTAAGAATGGCAGGTAAAGAAACTCTGGAAGAGATTGTAGGCTTTACGGATACAGAAATATTTGAAGATAAAAGGCTTGCTGCAAGATATATTGCCGATGACTGCCGTCTTTTCAACGGAGGCAAGGACCTTATTGATTATGTTGAGCCCATTACCGACGATAACGGAAATGCAAGATATGGTTCTACTTCAAAGTATATATTAAGGGATGAAAACGGTAAAACAATAGGCGTACTTGGCATAACGAAGGATATAACAAAGGAATATCTTGCGAAGCAGCGCTATCAGCAGGAGTTCGGTTATCTCTTCGAACTTCCTGCGGATACATATGCTGTGTGCTATATAGATGTTGACGACTGGAGAATTATTACCCAGCGCCGTCAGAATATTCATGACGGAACAATCCAGGAATGCCAGACGGTTGAAGAGATGGTTGAATATGCTCTTGAATCCATCGTTGATGTTGACAGTGACGCTGCGGCATTTTACCGCAACTTCACAGCGGAAAGACTTTATGAGATATATTCAAGCGGCAGAAGAGCTGTCAGCTTCAAATACCAGAGAAAAATATCTGACGGTTCTTCCAGATGGATACGTAGTAAAGCGGATTTTCTGGCAGACATTGACAGCGGACACCTTTGCGTAATGCTATCCGCAAAGGATATTGATAAAACAGAGTGCGAACAGCAGAAGCTGGCAGAAGCGGCAAAGCTTGACCTTATGACTATGCTGCTTAATCATGAATCCTCCATGGAAAGCATAAAGAGCGTTCTTGAACACGAAAGCGGCAGCCAGCATGCTTTATTTATGATTGACATTGATAATTTCAAGGCGCTGAACGATACTCTCGGACATAAAGCAGGCGATGAGTTCCTTATTGCGCTTTCAAAAGAGCTTAAGAAAAATTTCCGTGAAAGTGATATTCTGGGCAGAATCGGCGGAGATGAGTTCTTTGTGCTTATGCGTAATGTTACTGAGCAGAAAAGGGTAAGGCAGAAGGCAGATGAAATACTTGAAACTATACAGAGTGTAGCTTCAAAGTATCTTCAGGTTGATCTCAGCGGAAGCGTAGGTATAAGTATGTATCCGAAGAATGGAACAACCCTCGACGAGCTTTATTCAAAGTCAGACGAAGCCCTTTATGAAGCAAAGAGAACAGGAAAAAACAAGTATATTATTTCAGAAGCATAAACAAACCGGCGGAATGGATTTATCCATTCCGCCGGTTTTTATTGCAAAAGGCGGGAACTGGCCGAGGCGGCACGCCTCATATCTGCCCCTTTATTTTGTTCAGTGCGCCTTTTTCAAGCCGTGAAACCTGTGCCTGGCTAATGCCTATTTCGTTGGCAACCTCAACCTGAGTCTTACCCTGAAAAAAGCGAAGACTTAAAATGCGTTTTTCACGGTTTCCGAGAGAAGCTATTGCCTCTTTCAGCGCAATTTCTTCCAACCAGTTATTATCATCGTTCTTGTCGCCTATCTGATCCATGACATAGATAGTGTCGCCGCCTTCGGAAAACACGGGCTCGTACAGCGAAACAGGCTCAGTTACCGCTTCCAGTGCAATAACCACATCTTCACGCTTGCTGTCAATATGCGCTGCAATTTCTTCGATTGTGGGCTCACGCTTTTTTTCGTTCAGAAGCTGTTCCTTGGCCTGCATCGCACGGTAAGCAAGGTCACGCAGCGAACGGCTTACTCTCAGTTGTCCGCTGTCACGGATATAGCGCTTTATTTCTCCCAGAATCATGGGCACGGCATAAGTGGAAAACTTGACGCCGAACTCCAGCGAAAAGTTATCAATCGCTTTCATAAGCCCTATGCAGCCCACCTGAAACAGATCGTCGGGCGCTTCGCCACGTCCTGTAAATCGTTGTATGACGCTGAGCACAAGGCGAAGATTGCCTTTTATAAGTGTTTCTCTTGCCTTTTCGTCGCCCTTTGCCGTTCTTTTCAGTAATTCAGTTTTTTCTGCTTCGGTAAGCACCTTCAGTTTTGATGTATCAATCCCGCTTATTTCAACCTTTCCGTAGTACATTGCCGCCACTCTCCTGTAAAAACGTTACAGAAAAAGTATTGGCATAAAGCGGGGGTATATTCTGAAAAATGGTATGGTAAATTGTGGTGAGGAAGAATCACCGCTTTTCAATAAAAATGTGCACGTTATACCAACGGCAGAAAACCCGGCTCTGCGTGAAATAACCGCATATAATCAAATAAGCTTGTATCAAGGTTAAAAACAAATGCATAATTTACCACTGTATTCAACATCATCAAACATTGTAACAGATACTGTTATGGTGTATATTATATTCATAAGGTACAGATTTTCGGCGGGAAGAACGCTGGCTCCTGCGGATCTGGAATCATGACTCGTTTTAAAAAGGAGGTTTATACGGTGAGAAAAATCAAAAGAATAACAGCGCTGACACTTTGCATGGCGATGATTGTATCATCCGGTTCCTGTAACCAGGGCAGTGGAAGAGGCACTGAACAGAGTGCTGATACCACAACAATTGCTGCATCTGCTACTACTGAAGATCCCAACAAGGAAATAGACATTCAGATTGACTATGATGAAATGGCAGATATCGGTGAAGTTGACGCTGTCAATGAAGAGGGCACAGGCAAACTCTGGGAAAGCGGAAAGACAGCAGGCGCAATAAAGGTTCTGAGCTGGTTTGATTTTCATAATATCGCACCTGAAAAGGATATTGCCGAGCTTTACGCAGAACGCTTCGGCGGTACTGTTGAAACAGAAGTTGTAAGTTCGCTTGAAGTTACAAACCGTCTAGGTGTGCTTATGGCGGCAGGTCAGTCCCCTGATATTATGAGAATGCAGAGTGAATTTTTCCCGAGCTTTTTCCTTGCCAACAGATTTACACCTATGGATGACTGGTTTGATATGCAGTCGCCGCTCTGGTCGGATATGTCGGGAATTATTGACCAGTTTGCATACAAGGGCGAACATTATTATTACCCCTATGCGCTTACAGCTACTGAATACGGTGTTACATACAACGCTCTCGAGCTTGAAGAAATCGGTGCTCCCGATCCTATGGAGCTTTATTTTGAGGGTAACTGGACATGGAACGAATTTGAAGAAATCTGTCTTCAGTGGAAGGCGAGCAATCCTGACAAATATCCTATCGCATGGCCCGGCACATTCGGTGTGCAGCTTGCGGCAACGACAGGCACACCCGTTATTGAATTTACAGGCTCCGAAATCAAGAATAATATGAAGGATGCCAATGTTATAAGAACAATGGATTTTGTGGAAAAGCTTGTGCGTGAAGAGTGCTTCTGGGAAGGCTGGCACGGTCCTGACGGACTTGAATCATGGCTCGGAACATTATTCTTCATAATGCCTCTTGACTGGGCGCACCCCTGCGGTCAGGAGATCTTCTTCAAGAATCAGCTTGAAGGAGAAATCCGCACTGTACCAATGCCCCGTGACCCCAACGCTGACAAGTATTACATGAGCGGTGCAACTTCAGGCTATGTGGTTCCGTCGGGCGCACTCAATCCCCAGGGCGCAGCTGCATTTATTCTTGCGTCAAGAATCTGGGCTACCGATCCCGAAGTAGTGGGGGCAAAGCGTGAAGAAGTGCTTTACGATGGCGGATATTTCTATATCAAGTGTCCTGAATGTAAGTACAAGTTTGAAAATGAACGTGATGAAATCGGTGCTGTCTGCCCTGAATGCAACACGCCCAGAAAAGCAAAACACAAAATGACTTATACAGATGAGCAGATGCAGATTTTTGACGATCTTCTCGACCCTTCAAAGTTCACATTTGTATTTGACTGTCACCGTGGTTTCGGCGACGATATGACTCAGTATATGATAGACGTGTTTGACGGTCCTATAAGCAGCCTCGGTGAAACAGGCTACACCTATCAGCTTGATTCCTATTACAACAGCATTGAATCGGTATTTGACGAATACCGCAGTGATATGAAGGAAAATTCAGGCTCTTAAAAATGATACCTCCGATTTTTGGTAATAATCTTCACTTACGGATAACGGGCGGCATTACTGCCGCCCGTTATTCTTTGTCATATATGGTCCCTCATCTGTGTAGGGGTTATTCCGTAATAAAGCTTGAAACGCTTCATAAATCCGTATTCGTTTGTATATCCGCATCGCTGTGAGATGTCCTTTATACTCAGATCAGTGGAAATAAGCAGCTCCTTTGCCGTTTTCATTCTGGCATGGATTATATCTGTCATGGCGCTTACTCCGAAGGTCTTTTTGTAAAGGTGCTGGAAGCCTGAACGGCTCATTCCCATAAACGAGGCAAGCTGATCAATATCTCCCGTGCAGTCGGGAGTGCCGTAGATCATATTGCGCAGCACCATTATCCTTGTGTGCTTGTCGCTTACGGCGTCATGGCTTACACCGCCGTTTTTAATCATTCTGCTGAGCTTTATAAGCAGAATTTCAAAATAATGCTGTTCAATAATTTCGTGATCTTCTTCGGGGGAATAATGCTCGTATGCGATGTGTCTGACTATCTGGGAAAGCTCGTTGATATTTCCCAGGTGTATTATTTCATCTGCGGGTATACCAAGCTGTGCAAATTTTTCTTCATCACCGCTTTGCATATCCAGAAATATCCAGTCGTCAGCATATACATTATTTTTTGCCTGATATCTGTGAGGCGTATGGGGCGAAAAAAGCACAAAGGAATCCTTCATAACTTCGGTTTCAACGCCGTTTATGGTGAAGATGGACGGCTCCTTGATGAGAAGCATGAACCAGCAGCCGCTTCCGCCAGGCTTATCCATGACAAAAGATTCTTCATGACGGTAGTTATAGCCTACTGAACCGACACGCATGATATCACACCCCTTTATAGATAATCTTTTTATAATTTTACCGCTTTTTCGCACGTTTGTCAAGGAAAAATAGTGCAGAATGCACGATATGACACTGGTTTTTGCGTAAAAAGATATTGTTTGCATCTGTAAAATATGGTAAAATAAAGAAAATAAACTTATAAGGAGTATCATATGAAAAAATCAAAGAAGATAATTGCATCCGCTTTATGCCTTTCTCTTGTTGTTTCTGCCTCCGCTTGCTCAGGCAGGGACGAAAGCACGGTAACGACCACAACAACTGTTGCAACAACCTCAAATACTCTTGATGATGATCTTATAAATCCCGTTGATATGGAGGAATACGTTGACGAAGACGCTGAGGCTCTCGAAGACCCCAATCTTACATATTTCGGATATTACGATATGCGTGTGGCAGGCGACATCAAGCCTGCGGTAAAGCTTTTTGAAGAAACCTACGGCGGAAAGATTGACTATGTTGAATGCGCCTGGGGTGAACGTATTGAAAAGCTTCAGGTGCTTATTTCCGCAGGCGACTCTCCCGACCTTGTAGATAAGGAGGACATTACTTTCCCGCTGCTTATTTCCAAGAATGTATACGAAGACCTTACAGATTATATAGATCTTTCCCAGCCTCACTGGGCAGGCTTTGAAGACCTGGTTGAACAGTACGGCTGGAACGGTAAGCATTGCTATTACCCCTGGTTTGCAACGGCTCTCTGCGATTATGTGTATTACAGCAACACACGCTTTGAGGAATACGGAATCACAACACCCCGTGAGCATTACGAAAACGGTAATTGGACATGGGATACCTTCAGGGATACAATGATTCAGTTCATTGAGGCAAGCCCCAATGAAACCGTAGGCGTTTACGGCAATATCACAACCGATACAATCTGCAGTACAGGTATGCCGCTGGTAAGCATAGCAGACGGTAAAATCACAAACAACATGAAGACTCCCGAAATCGAAAGAGCTATGACTTTCCTTGAGGACCTCTGCCGTCAGGGACTTACCGCAAAGAAGGAAGGCTACTGGGGTAACGAAATCAAGCCTCTTGTTGAAGGCTCTGCCTGCTTCCTTTCTTATGGTCAGTATCAGTACGAATCTCTTGCAAGAGAAAGATATGCCGAATATGATTTTGATTTCGTACCTTTCCCCAGAGATCCCAATGCTGATGAATACTACTACATGGCTTCTACCTTCGGTTATATGGTTCCCGCAGGCTCTGACAATGTAAAGGGTGCTGCAACATTTATAGATATGATTCGTCTTTGCTCTACCGACCCCGATTTGCGACAGGAAATGAAATCCAGCACAATGACAGCAAAGGGCTGGAGCGAAGAGCAGTATGACAGAATGGCTGAATTTGAAAAAATCGGCAATTATCACATTGTTGCAGACTTCTCCACAGGCTTTGACGCTGACACAGCAACACTTATTTCCGATATGCTTATTGATGCGGCATTCAATCAGGATTCCGAAGGCTGGACTGTTCTCAGGGATACAAATATAAACACTATCAACACAGTAATTTCCGAAATGGGTGAATAAAATGAAGGTAAAAGCTTTTTTACTTGCTGCGTTATTGGCGGTTTCCTGCGGATGTTCCTCCGCAGCGGAAGAAGCAATCCAGCAGAAAATTGACGAAGGATATATTGAAACAATGGAAGATGTAACAAAAATAAACGGCGTCAGTGATGTTTATGCCAAGAAGCTTGAAAACGGGAATCCGATTTCCAGCGAATTTTACTGTGCAGACCCTACTGCTGTGGAGTACAACGGGCGGCTTTATGTATACGGTACCAACGACCACCAGCAGTATGAAGCGGTAGGCGACGAGGGCAGCAACACATACGGTGAAATCAAATCCCTTCATGTGTTTTCCACTGACGATATGGTAAACTGGAGCCACCACGGCACTATTGATGTAGAAACAGTTGCCCCCTGGATTATGAATTCATGGGCGCCGTCAATCGTATCGAGAGTAGAAGACGACGGACTTACACATTTCTATCTTTATTTCTCCAATAACGGCTGCGGGGTCGGCGTTATAACCTCCACCGACCCTCTCGGACCCTGGAGCGACCCGTTGGGAAGACCCCTTATCAATTACGATACCGAAGGTCTTGAGGGCTGCCCCAATCCCTTTGACCCGGGCGTCTGCATAGATGATAACGGCGACGGATGGATAGCATTCGGCGGCGGAAAGAAGCGTGGCGGAACGGATTATATGCCGGGTGTTGCACGTATTGCAAAGCTTGGTAAGGATATGATTTCCTTTGACAGTGAATTTGTTGAGATAAAAGCGCCCTATTTCTTTGAAGCGAGCGAGCTTAACTTTATAAACGGCACTTATGTCTATACCTACAACAACAGCTGGGAAAAGCGTATCGAATGGGAAATAGAGGGTGCGTCACGCCCCAAGGCGTGCAGCATGGCGTATATGACCACAAAGACGCCTCTTGATACCGACAGCTGGGTATACCGTGATGATTATTTCTGCAATCCCGGCGAAAGCGGTCTTGGTTACAGCAACAACCATTCCCATCTGCACAAGTATATGGGCAGGTATTATATGTTCCATCATACAATGCTCCGCCAGACAGGAGCAGGTACTACCACAGGCGGCTTCAGAAGCCTGTGCGTTGTTGAAATCCCCGTAAATGAGGAAACTCTTGAAATTACCCCCACAGGCAGTAATTTCACAGGGGCATCCCAGATAAAATACGTTGACCCATATGCCGAAAACAGCGGTGAAACCTTCTTTACTACCACAGGTGTCGGTTTTGAATACGATGATTTTTCAATAACCGCAGTAAAGAGCACGGAAAAAGGCACTGTAATATGCGTTAAGGGTGTTGATTTCGGCGAAGAGGGCGCTTCCGCCTTTACAGTAAAGGCGAAGGGTAAGGGCAGAATTGAAATCCGTCTTGACAGTCCCGAAGCGCAGTTTGCAAACGCAGTGGAAATCGACAGTACAGATTATCAGGGTTACATTGACAGAGCTGAGGAAAAAATCACAGGTGTACATGATGTGTATATCGTATTTTCCGATAAGGATATGACCCTTGACAGCTGGCAGTTTATTTAAACAAAAGAAATGCCGCCGCTGACTTAAAAGTCAGCGGCGGCATTTGCTGTTATTATTAAAAACCATTGTTTTTCAGTTCTGCAACAAGCTGTACGAAATATTCCCTTACATCGAAATCTTCAATATTTTCACGGTTCAGGTCAATAACGTCGGAATGTGTAACGCCACGTTTTCCGTTTGTGCTTATGAAATGGAATTTTTCGCCCCATTTCATGGAATCTACGGAAACAAGTCCGTCGTTTTCGCCGTCAGTCTTTTTTACAAAGGGATAGCTTATATCCATGGGGAAGCGTCCGCTTCTTACACCCTTTGAAACTGAACCTACGCTCTGGTAAAAGACGCCCTCACAGTCGGGGACGCTTTTATTCATTTCTATACATCTGCTTTCACGCAGATCGCCTACGGCGGCAATAAAATCAGGTGTGGAATCACCTCTTACGACCGCTGCGGCATTGTATGCGTCAGCAAGCTTCTTCTGTGTCTGTTCCGAAAGATTATCGAAAATCTTATCCACAAAGATACAGCCACGGTGGGGAGTGTTTATCGTAGTCAGGGATGCGGCATATTTTCCGCAGCCGTATACGGAAAGTGCGTAACGGGTGTCAAGACCGCCCTTGGAGTGGGCGATTATGTTGAGCTTTTCCGCCCCTGTTTCCTTTATGACTTCTTCAATCCTTGTAGCAAGCTCAGCGGCACTGTCCTTTACCGAAAGCGCTGACTGCTGGTTACCGTAGTATATTTCTGCTCCGTTAAGAGTCAGGGCTTCGGGTATTCTTCCCCAGTAGTTGAAGATGTTTCTGTCACGGAAGAAAACCCCGTGTACCAGAAGTATCGGGTATTTTGTAGCGCAGATATTCTTGCCTGCTCTGGCGGCTTCGACTGCGTCGTGACGTATTTCGTATGCTGCTTCCTTCTGTGTTTTTGCAATAATTCTGAACAGGAATAAAATGTTTATCAAAGGAAACATACCGAACATTGCACCCAGCACACGCAGTCTGAATCCCAGCTGTCCCGAAGTCAGATAAACACGGATGATCCCGTTCCAGAATGTGACCGCACATATCACCACAGCAACAACCGCATACACAATGTACTGCCACAGGTCGTATCCGCCTGTTATAAGCATAAGAATGAAAATCAATGCGTCGGCAGTGGTTGCGTGCAGAAAAATCATAAGCAGGTCGCTGCCGCCTGCAAGGATTTTAAGGCGTGTTTTCCGCACCTTATAGCTGCCGGGTATGATGTTTACCGTGATAAAGGCAATGGTCAGTATTACTGTTATGAGTATTGAGGGAATAAGTCCCACGGCGGTATTCATAAAAAGCAGCGGAGTGTTTGAAAGACCGCATATTATAATAAAATCAATCAGTAGAATCAGAAATCTCATACAGGAATTTCTCCTTGTGTTTTACTGAATAAATTATATCACAGTAATAAATGAAAAGCAATAGCCGTATACCCGTTTTTGCGGATATACGGCTGTTTTCAGGCATCTGCGTAAGTGTTTTCCAGCGTCATTTTAAATGTAATGGGTCCGTAGGAATCAAAGGTTTCGGAATTCTGGAGTGTGAAGGTGATTTCAAGTGCATCGCCTACCTTGGGGTCATAATTGTCAACCCAGAAGTAGTCATCCACCGTGCCGCCTGCGGGAACTTCAAAGAATGCTGTGAAAGTACCGCAGTCAGTTCCGTTGATTACGATTTTTTCGCCGATGAAGGTAAGGGGTACATTGTATTTATTTACAACGTTTATTGAAGCGGAGGTAAATCCGTCGTAGGTTTCAAGGTCTGTTATATTGAGAACAGCAGAACCGTCTGAAAGTGCAGGGGTTTCGGGCTCATCGGGAGATTCGGGTTCGTCAGGAGTTTCGGTTTCAGCAGGCGTGTCTGTTGCGTAGTAATCATTGCCGACGGGTGCAGGGATGGTCATACCGGAAACATCGGTGCCCAGCATCTTCATAATGGGCTGTACCAGATAGAAGCCGTTTTCTTCGGTGCCTGCAATAAATGGCATAAGGATAATATTGCCGTTATCGCTTACGGTAGCGAAAGCCCAGTATTCAATATATTTGTTGGGTGAGCAGTAGGGGAGGACTTCCTCCATTGAAACCTTGTCACCTGTGCCGAAAGAGATGGAATAAAGCTCGCCGTTTAGCTTGAACTGAGTCATGAAAATTGAGCTGTCATGAGCAGGTGCTTCTATAACGCCGTTTTCGCTGGTCATTCCGAAAATATAGAGATTCTGTGTGTTATTTCCGAGAAGTGCATGGTCAGCTGTGACAGCTTCAACGGAAAGCTTCTTTTCGTTTATTCCGGTAGCTGCAAGGTCTTCGGAAATTGCTTTTCTGTCAAAAGAAATCAGACCGTCACCTATTTTCGAGTTTTTTATAAGACCTGTGCCAATGGGCTTTTCCTGATTTGTGGTTACTTCGGTTTCGGGAGCAGTTGTGGTTGCTTCTGTTGTAGTAGTAGCTTCGGTAGTAGTTGTCGCAGCAGTGGTTGTTGTGGTAGTTTCTGCGGCAGTAGTGGTTGCAGCAGTTGTTGTAGTAGTTGCCTCACCGCCGTTTGAGCAGCTTGCTGTTACAAGAATAAAGGAAGATAAAATTATTGATAGGATTTTTTTCATTTTGTTCCTCTCCTTAAGAATTTGAATAACGATATGTAAATATCATTTACATTATTTTACCATATATGTACATTTGTGTCAATAGGTATAGTAAACAAAAGAGGATTGAGGCCGAAAGGAAATTTCGTGAAATTGATATCCTGCACATATAGTAAATAATATTTACTATATGTGCGCTGAATGCTGCCTGTGAAAAAAGATAATATTGCAGTTTGTGTTGAAAGACAGAGAATTTATTCTTGACATTTGGTTTTTACGGTAATATAATTGAATTATAATAACATATGAAAGGGATGCTTATCATGGATATGCTCAAAAAATTCTTCCCCTTTTCCTTTGGCGCAAAGGATGTCGCAAACCTTATTATCAAAATCATCATTTACCTTGTAATTGATGTAGTGCTGGGCTTTGTTATCGGACTTCTTTCCGGTATTCCCGTAGTCGGAATGATAATCAGCCTTGTAAGCTCGCTTATCGGTCTTTACTGTCTTGCAGGCATTGTAATTGCTATTCTTGTTTTCTGCAAGGTGCTCAAGTAAACTAAGAACATAAAAAATAGTCAACTGTTTACACAGCTGGCTATTTTTATATAGAAAAACATACGGACATATAACAACGGAGGCTGTTATGGAATTTATCAAAGGGATAACTTTTGCATCCTTTGCAAGAAAGGGTCTGCTGGCAAGCGAAGAAGCGCACAGAAGCCTTGACAATCTTGTCGCACGCACCAATGCAAATCTGATTATTATTGTTCCGTTCGGACTTCAGGAAACGGCGCATTCAGAAAAGATTGAATACGATATGACCTGCGGTGATGACGAGCTGACGGAATTTATAGATTATGCCCATAAAAAGGGGCTTATGGTAGCGCTGAAGCCTACGGTCAACTGCCGCAACGGCACATGGAGGGCTCATATAAACTTTTTTGATGAGGATGTACCCTGTGAGCCGAAATGGTGCAACTGGTTCAGCTCATACACCGATTTTCAGCTTCATTTTGCCCGTATAGCTGAAAAGGCAGGCTGTGAAATGTTCATTGCTGGCTGTGAAATGGTGCAGACCCAGCGCAGGGAAGCCGAATGGCGAAAGCTCATAGGCGATATAAAATCCGTTTACAGCGGTCCCGTATCATATAATACCGACAAATATCAGGAGCATAATGTCAGCTGGTGGGATTGTGTGGATATTATTTCCTCCAGCGGTTATTATCCTATCAATGACTGGGAAAATCAGCTTGACCGTATTGAAAAGGTAGTGAAGAAGTTCGGCAAGCCCTTCTTCTTTGCGGAAAGCGGTTGTATGTCGGTAAAGGGTTCAAATCTTGTTCCCAATGACTGGTCGGTAAAAGGCGATGTGGATTTACAGGGACAGGCAGATTGGTACAAAGCCATGTTTGCTGCCTGTGAAAAGCGTGACTGGGTAAAGGGCTTCGGAGTCTGGGACTGGGCAGGCAGACAGTATTCCGTCCAGGACGCCATGACTCACGGCGGATATGATATTTACGCAAAGCCTGCCGAGCAGGTTGTAGCGGAGTTTTACGGAAGAAAGTGAAATTGCACCGTGCGGCGCACGGTCATATCTGCGTCAAAGCCGCAGATATGACAAAATGCGAAGGCAGCTTCGGCTGCCTTCGCATTATTTTTGAATAACTATTCAAAAATCGTGCGCCGCACTGACGGGATTATCGGTCAGCACAGACTTCGATAAATGAAACGCCATAGCGGATAAGCTCTTTAACACACTCGCCGTCAATTCTCTCGCCCGGCATCACAAGCGGAACGCAGGGCGGACAGGGGCAGTGTATGCCTCCGCAGATTCTTCCTGCGGCATTCTCTGTTTTTATGGTTTCTTTAGGACTGAAATATGCTTCTCTGGGCGAAATTATACATTCAGGCTTCAGAACGGTGTGGATTTCCGATTCAGAAAAGCCTTTGCGTGGCAGATTTTTCATTATAGTGTATAACTGTTCAAAATCTTCCGCTTTCTGCGAAACGGAAAACAGCATAACCACATATTTTTCATCGCTCATTTCGCATTCTGTGCCCTTTTCCCGTAAAAGCTGCGCTAAATCATAACCGCTGTATCCATAAGCTTCAGCGTCAACTGTAATACGCATGTCATCGCTTTTTTTCAGAGTGTATCCGATGCTTTCAAGGCTCTTTTTAAGAGCGTTTATTTCCTTGATTGTACGGAGTGAGTCTTCTTTGTTTCCGGCAATGAATGAATTGCACAAATCCAGGCTGTCAAGAATAAGGTAGGAGGGGCTTGATGAGCCGAACATACCCATAACATTTTTGGCGGTGGGATAAAGTGCTGCGTCACGCAGATGAAGGTATGCTCCGCCTGTAAGACAGGGCAGGGTTTTGTGGGCACTGTCTGCGGTCATATCCGCGCCGAGGATAATGGGATGATTTTTTGTAAACACCTTGTATGCTCCGTGAGCGTTGTCTACAAGAAGCTTTATGCCGTGCCTGTGGCAGACCGCAGAAATAGCGGTAATATCTACCTCGCCGCCGTAATAGTCCACTGAGCTTATGAAAACCGCAGCGGTATCGCTGTCAATCAGCCTTTCGATTTCTTCGGGAGAAATAACAGTGCTGAGATATTCTTCGGGATATGCCCATTTTATATTGAAGCCCAGCAGTATGCAGGCTGTGAGCAGACTTTTGTGGCTGTATCTTCCTGCAATAATCGTGTTTTTTTCGCTTATCTGTTTTAATGTTCCCAGCATTCCCTGAATAGCAAGGGTGCTGCCGCCGCAGGAAAAAAGGGTTGCACCTGCGCCGAAAAGGGCGGCGGTATTATTTTCGCTTTTACGGATGATTCCGTCAGCTTCGTAAAGGCTGTCAGCGCCGTCTATTTCTGTAATGTCAAAAGGGCTGTTCATCCCTTTCCCGCCGGGCATATGACAGCGTATCATATTTTTATTGCTGTAATCTGTAAGAAAGTCATGTACAGGAGTGTTCATTGTTCTGCCTTCCGGTTTGTTTGTGGTTTTTGACTATATTTACATAATACCACAACGGGTTTATTTTTGCAATAATTTTATTGACTATTATCCTGCAAAGTGATATAATGAATAAGTATTAATTCAAAAGGAAGTTATAATATGGAAATGCCATTTGTCCCCAACGAGGGAAAAAACTTAACCATAGATACGGATTTCGGAACATATGCACGTTATCCCGTTAAAACTCATGTTATCATGCGTGAGGATGTAATGACTGATGTGCTTGACAAATATGTATGCCCTTATCTTGAAAAGGGTGATACGGTAATCATTTCCGAAAAAATCATCGCAATCACACAGGGCAGAGCATTCAAGCTTGACGAAATCAAGGTTTCCCGACTTGCAAAGTTCTTAAGTAAGTTTGTTGTAAAGACAAATTACGGTATCGGTCTCGGTATGCCTGAAACAATGGAGCTCTGTATCCGTGAGGTAGGCAGACCCAAGGTGCTTTTCGCTGCTGTCTGCGCTGCTGTCGGCAAGCTTTTCGGCAAGAAGGGCGTTTTCTACAACATCTGCGGTATGAAGGCGCGTGCAATTGACGGTCCCTGCGATTATACAATCCCGCCCTATAACAATTATGCAAAAATGGCTCCCGACAAGCCTGATGAGGCTGCGGCTGAGCTTGCAAAGCACTGCGGCTGCGATGTTATCATCATCGACGCAAATGATATCGCTGCAACCGTTCTGGGCAGAAGCCGTCAGGATATGCCTATTGCTTTCGGCGAACAGGTTTTCCGTGATAATCCCCATGACCAGTGCTCACAGCAGACACCTATTTCCATCGTGCGTAAGGTAGAGGCTTAAAATTTAGGAAATCGTATTGCTTTTTTCCGCAATATATGATAAAATAATAACAGTATTTTATGAAAGGAAGTAAAATCCAATGTTAGTTTCAGCAAAAGAAATGTTAAACAAGGCTCGTGAGGGCAAGTACGCAGTTGGCCAGTTCAACATCAACAACCTTGAATGGACAAAGGCTATCCTTCTCACAGCTCAGGAATGCAACTCCCCTGTTATCCTCGGTGTTTCCGAAGGCGCAGGCAAGTACATGTGCGGTTATACAACAATCGTAGGCATGGTAAAGGGTATGATCAACGAACTCGGTATCACAGTTCCTGTTGCTCTTCACCTTGACCACGGCTCCTTTGAAGGTGCCAAGGCTTGCATCAACGCAGGCTTCTCCTCTGTAATGTTCGACGGTTCTCACTATGCAATCGAAGAAAACATTGCAAAGACAACAGAACTCGTTAACGCTTGTAACGTTCTCGGCCTTTCCCTCGAAGCTGAAGTAGGTTCTATCGGCGGTGAAGAAGACGGCGTTGTAGGTGCAGGCGAATGTGCAGATCCCGACGAATGCAAGATGGTTGCTGACCTCGGCGTAACAATGCTCGCAGCAGGTATCGGTAACATCCACGGCAAGTACCCCGAAAACTGGGCAGGTCTCAGCTTCGACACACTTGCAGCTATCAAGGAAAAGGTTGGCGATATGCCCCTCATACTCCACGGCGGTACAGGTATCCCCGCTGACATGATCAAGAAGGCAATCTCCCTCGGCGTTGCTAAGATCAACGTTAACACAGAATGCCAGCTTGCTTTCCAGGAAGCTACAAGAAAGTACATCGAAGAAGGCAAGGATCTCCAGGGCAAGGGCTTCGACCCCAGAAAGCTCCTCGCACCCGGCTTCGAAGCTATCAAGGCTACTGTTAAGGAAAAGATGGAATTATTCGGTTCCGTAAACAAGGCATAAGGCGAGCCGCCTTTGGCAATTCCGCCTTTTGCAAGGCTGGATTAAGTTTATAGATAATATTAACGGCGGAGTTCGCAGAAGTGCGGATTCCGTCGTTTTGTGTATGCTGTTCCGCCCCGTATCTTTTTGATACGGGGCGGTTTTGTTGTTTATCAACCATTTGCCATAGAACGTGTAAGTTCTTCTGCTTGTTTTTTAACTCTTTCATTATCATATATATCAATCTGGTTCATAACAACACGACGAAAAGAGTCGGCGTTTTTAATGAAAGGGAAATTATAATTTCCTGAAGAAGTTGTTATTACAACTTTTCCAAATCCGAAAAGTTTGCCGCTCAAATTTTGTTCTACTGTTATATTATTTATTTTATTTAAAGGTGCATCCATAATTTTCGTGTTAATGATGCCTGTTTTTCCAAAAATTTTCTTTGTTGTAACAGCTAGTTCAGTTGATTTAATAGTGAGAATGTCTTTTAAAGCGTACAGTGCGGGAGTAAGAATAGCAGGTATTAGTATAGTTGCTATTACGTGAATCAATTTTAACTTGTACATTAATATTGAGAAAATCGGGAAAAGCAAAAGCAAACCTATAATTATACCGACTAAAAGACTTTTAATAATTGAAGGAATTATGCTAATCATTGTTTGTTCTGCTTTAGCTACTATTTCTTCATCTTTAGTTAAATTGTTTTCGATTTGTGACATATTTACCCTCCTCAACTAAAAATAGTTGGAAAATCAATATTTAATAACTATATGTAGTTATTTGATAATCATTATATCGCAAAATATAATTATTGTCAATAGAATTGATTATAATAAATGATAAAATTTGATTAAAACGATTTATTGAGGTAACTATATATGGCATTCTATCAACGCATACGTGATTTAAGAGAGGACAGCGACAAGAAACAATCTGAATTAGCTGAATATCTCGGAACTACTACTCAATACTATGGTTTGTATGAAAAAGGCGCAAATGAAATCTCCTTCGAGCGTGCTATAATGCTTGCAAAATACTATAATGTGAGCCTTGACTATATTGCAGGGCTGACAAATAAGAAAGCTGCTCTTGATGCGCCGAGACCCAGCAAGGAAGAAGCGGAGCTTCTCGCCATGCTGAATGACTTGTCACCCAAAAGCCGCAAGAAATTTGCTGCACTTTTAAAGCAGATGATAAACACACTCAAATAAAAAACGGGCGGATTCGCATTTATGCGAATCCGCCCTTGCTGTTATTCCATTCCGATGAATGTAAAATCCTTGTCTTCGATGATTTTCTTGAAAACATCTGCGTCGATTTCCTTTGCCATCGTTACAACCGCAGTACCCTTTTCGTGGCTTACGACTGCTGCTTCAACGCCGTCAACAGCTTCCAGAGCCTTCTTGACGGTAGCTTCGCAGTGACCGCACATCATGCCTTCAATTTTAAGTGTTTTTTCCATAGATTTTTCCTCCTGTATATTTTTTGATTTTGCTTTTATTTTCTTATCCCGTTTCGGGTTATGAACATCAATCAGATTGAGCCTTAAAGCATTTGAAACAACGCAGAAGCTTGAAAGGCTCATGGCTGCGGCTCCGAACATTGGCGTCAGAGTCCAGCCTGTTATGGGTATCCACATTCCTGCGGCAAGGGGTATGCCGATAATATTATAGATAAATGCCCAGAAAAGGTTCTGCTTTATATTGCGGAGTGTTGCACGGCTGAGACGTATTGCCGCCGCCGCATCGGAAAGCCTGCTGTTGATAAGCACAACGTCTGCGGCATCAATGGCTATATCCGTTCCTGCACCGATAGCAATACCCGTATCCGCACGGGTAAGGGCGGGTGCGTCGTTGATTCCGTCGCCCGTCATAGCGGTTTTTCCTTGTTTTGAAAGGCTGCGTACTGCTGCCTCCTTGCCGTCGGGAAGAACTCCTGCAATAATTTCTTCAATACCTGCCTGTGCAGCAATTGCACGGGCGGTTTTTTCGTTATCGCCCGTAATCATTACCACACGTATGCCCATATTTTTCAGCTGTTCAATGGCAAGGCGGCTGTCGGGCCTGATTTCATCGGCAACAGCGATAATTCCCATAAATCTGCCGTTATCTGAAAAGAAAAGCGGTGTTTTTCCCTGTTCGGAAAGCTTTTGTGTTATGCTTCCCATTTTGTCGGGGATTGCTATAAAGCCTGATTTTCCTGCACGAAGCTCTCTGCCGTTATATACGGCGGTGATGCCGCTGCCTGCATGGGCGGTAAAATTTTCTGTTTCAAATGCGGTGATGCCTGTTTCTTCCGCCTTTTCTGCAACAGCACGTGCCAGAGGATGCTCGCTCTGCTTTTCCAGCGAATACGCAAGGGTAAGAAGTTCAGCCTCGGTAACGCCCTCTGCGGGGATAATATCGGTGACAACAGGCTGTCCCAGAGTGATTGTGCCTGTCTTGTCAAGGGCCATTATTTCTGTTTTTCCCGTATTTTCAAGGGCAGAGGCATTTTTGAAGAGAATGCCGTTTTTCGCCCCCATACCGCTGCCCACCATGATTGCTACGGGGGTTGCAAGTCCCAGTGCACAGGGGCAGCTTATAACCAGCACCGAAATGCCTCTTGCAAGGGCGAAACCTGCGGTTTCGCCGCAGATAAGCCAGATGATTATCGTGATTACTGCGATAATGATAACCGCAGGCACGAAAATGCCTGCCACCTTATCCGCAATTTTTGCAACGGGAGCTTTTGTGGATGCGGCGTCGCTTACCATTTTTATAATCTGTGAAAGCGTGGTATCCTCGCCGACTTTGGTTGCTTCGCATCTTAAAAAGCCTGATTTGTTCACAGTGGCGGCGCATACGTTGCTGCCTGTTTCTTTGTCAACAGGAATGCTTTCGCCTGTAAGTGCGGATTCGTCTACTGTGGCGTGACCGCTTATGACTATGCCGTCAACGGGAATACTCTGACCGGGTTTTACAATGAAAATATCACCTTTTTTTACATCACATGCAGGAATTTCTGTTTCCTTTCCGTCAAGCTCGATGGTTGCTGTTCTCGGAGCAAGCTCCATAAGCCCTCTAAGAGCGTCAGTCGTTTTTCCTTTTGACCTTGCTTCCAGCATTTTACCTACGGTAATCAGCGTTAAAATCATTGCCGCAGACTCAAAATAGAACTCGTGGGAATAATAGTGAATCAGCTCTGAATTGCCTGCGCTCTGTGCTCCGATGAACCTGAACAGGGCATAGGTGCTGTATACAAAGGAAGCTCCTGAGCCCAGCGCTACAAGCGTATCCATATTAGGTGCGCCGTGCAGAACGCCCTTGAAGCCGTTTATGAAGAATTTCTGGTTTATCACCATGACCACAGCCGCAAGCAGCAGCTGAAGAAGTCCGTTTGCCGCCATATTCTCTTCAAAAAAAGACGGCAACGGCAGACCTGCCATATGCCCCATGGAAAAGTACATCAGAACAGCAAGAAATCCCAGAGAAGAAAACAGCCTTTTCTTCATCAGCGGAGTTTCCTTGTCCTTAAGCTTTCCTGAGCTTTCCGAAGAGGTTTTGTTTTCTGCTCCTGCTTCGCTTGCGCCGTAGCCTGCGGCACAAACGGCGGATATTATTCTGTCGGGAGAGGCTGTTCCTTCAACCGTCATGGAGTTTGTCAGCAGGCTTACCGTACAGGATGTTACGCCTTCAACGGTGTTTACCGCCTTTTCCACACGCCCCACACAGGCGGCACAGCTCATGCCTGTAATATCGTATTTTTTCATTTAACTACCTCGGTTACTTCATAAGCTTCTGCAATGTCTGCATAAGCTCGTCTATTACTTCATCGTTTCCGCTTCTTATATTATCTGCAACACAGGTGTGGATATGATTGCTCAGAAGCTCACGGTTGAATGCGCTGAGTGCGGCATTTGCCGCTGCAACCTGAATGATTATATCGGTACAGTATGCGCTGTTTTCCACCATTTTCCTGATACCGCGTATCTGACCTTCGATACGGTTAAGGCGGTGAATAAGGGCGGTGTATTCTTCCTCTGAGCGCTCCTTTGTCTTATGACAGCACTGGCAGAGTTCCTTTTCGTCCATAAATTTCTCCTTTTGGTTAGGTTTTGCTTACTGATAATTATTATATACCCTATGGGGGTATATGTCAAGTCTTTTTTTCAGTGCGGCAAACTTCGAGAAAATTTGCTTAACATATTGCAAAAAGCAATAAAATAGTATATAATAATACTGTATAGTTTTAAGAAAACAACTGTACTTTACGCAAAGGATAACCAGATATGAAAAAGATTTTTTCCGCCGTGTGGGATTATTTCAGACGGCTTGATAAATTCATGCTGCTGATATGCCTTGTGCTCAGCGCATTCTCGGTGTTCCTGCTGTATACCCTGAACGTCAATGAAATAAGCGCATTTGTCACCGACAGGCAATGGAAGACACAGTTTGCAGCTTCCTGCGTGGGTGCGGTTGCCGCACTTGTGATTTCTGCTGTTGATTACCGCTTTATGGTGAAGCTCTGGTGGCTTTATGCTCCCGTATCGCTGATTCTGGTAGGGCTTCTGTTTACGCCGCTGGGTGTGGGCGTTGACGGTGCCGACGACATCGGCTGGCTGAATCTGGGATTTATCCAGTTCCAGCCGTCGGAAATGCTGAAAATTGCATTCATAATGACCTTTTCGCTGCACCTGAGCAAGGTGGGCGACAAGCTTAATGATATATGGAACGTGATACTGCTTGCGGTTCACGGACTTGTGCCTGTGGGCATTATCATGCTTCAGGGCGATGACGGCTCGGCACTTGTGTTTCTGTTTATGTTTCTCGGCATGCTGTTTGCGGCAGGAATTTCCTGGAAATATATGCTTGCGGCAGGCATCTGCATTCCTGCGGCGGCATTTGTTGCATGGAACTACGTTATGCAGCCCCATCAGCTTAAACGATTTCAGGTGCTTTTTGATGAGGAAATGCAGCAGAGCGAAATACTGGGTATATATTATCAGCAGTGGCTGGGCAAAAAGGCTCTGGGCTCGGGTCAGCTTACGGGACTGGGAATATTCGGCAGCGACAAATACACCTATGTTTCAGAAATAGACACTGACTTTATTTTTGCATATATCGGTATGACGCTTGGCTTTATCGGATGTATTGCCACAATTATAATTTTAGCGGCGCTGTGCCTTAAAGCACTTTCCAACGCCACCGCATCAAAGGACAGCCTCGGCAGATATATCTGCGTGGGAGTTTTTTCCATGTATCTGTTCCATTCGGTAATAAATATCGGCATGGTGCTTGCGGTGTTCCCTGTAATCGGCATTCCGCTTCCGTTTATCAGCGCAGGCGGAACTTCGGTTGTGTGTATGTATGTTGCGGCTGGTCTTGCAATGAGCGTTCACTCATACCGTAAAAAGAAAACCCATATGTTCTATGAAGAAAAATACGATTGATAACGGCTTGTCCGTAAAAATAAAACGTCACTTATCAGAAAGGAAAAAATAATATGGCTACACAGCCCATTCTTGCAACTCTTGACCTTCTTTACAAGGAGGAAGCCCTCGGGGCACAGAAGGCACGATATGAAAAAGCGATTGCCTCATACAAGGATTATTTCTCTTCAAACGGTGAAAAAATCCGTCTTTTTTCCGCACCCGGCAGAACTGAGGTAGGCGGAAATCACACCGACCATAACTGCGGCAAGGTACTTGCGGCAAGCGTTGATATGGATATAATCGCAGTTGTTGAACCTCTTGATGATCCTATTGCGGTTGTAAAATCCGAAGGCTTTGACGAAAGCTGGATTCTGCTTGAAGAACTTGATGTGGTTGAAAGTGAAAAGAATACCACAAACGCACTTATCAGAGGTGTCGCAAAGGGATTTAAGAATAAGGGCCTCAAAGTCGGAGGCTTCAAGGCATATGCCACTTCAAATGTTCTCAAGGGTTCAGGTCTTTCTTCCTCGGCAGCATTTGAAAACCTTATCGGTACAATCTTCTCCTATCTTTACAACGAGGGCAAGGTGAACCCCGTAAAGATTGCCCAGATTTCCCAGTATGCGGAAAATGTATACTTCGGAAAGCCCAGCGGTCTTATGGATCAGATGGCTTCATCCGTCGGCGGCTTTGTTGCTATTGATTTCAAGGATGTCGAAAGCCCCATTATCGAAAATGTCAACGTTGATTTTGATTCTTTCGGACATGCCCTCTGCATTATTGATACAAAGGGTGACCACGCAGATCTTACCCCCGACTATGCGGCAATTCCTGCGGAAATGAAGGCTATTGCAAATTATTTCTCGGTGCCCGAACTCCGTCATCTCTGCAAGCATGATATTATACTTAATATAAACGCTCTCCGTGTAAGATTCGGTGACCGTGCAGTGCTGCGTGCGCTTCATTTCTTTGAAGAAAACAAGCGTGTTGAAAAGCTCGTGAATGCTCTCAAGAGAAATGACTTCCAGGCGTTCCTCGATTCTATAAACGAAAGCGGCAACAGCTCCTACAAATACTTACAGAATGTTTATTCAAACAGCCATGTTGAACAGCAGGGACTTGGTATAGGTCTTAACATTGCCGAGTTTGCTCTCCAGAGAAAGGGTGCTTCCCGTGTTCACGGCGGCGGCTTCGCAGGCACTATCCAGGCGTTTGTTCCCTTTGAGCTTTTAAAGGAATTCAAGATGGAAATGGAAAAGGTGTTCGGCGGAAATACCTGTCATGTACTTAAAATCAGACCCGTAGGCGGCTGTGAAGTTACTCTCGGTTAAAAAACAAAACGGGCGGCTTGCCGCCGCCCGTAATTTAAACCCGTCGCCGAAGGGCGACTCCTTGACTTTTCGTTTTTCACTATTCATTATTCACTCTGAATTTTTAGTCTTCAACCGAAAATTCAGCAGCCTGTTTTACCAGCTTTATATCAACCAGTGCATCGGTGAGTGTGCCGTTTTCGGTGTACTCCTCGCTGAAAATCTTTCCGTTTTCACGTATCTGTGCAGAAAATCCTGCCTTGTCATAAGGGATAAGGAGCTTCATGCGCTTTGCGCTTTCGGGAAGATTATTCGCAATAAGAGAAAGCATTCTTTCAAGGCCTGTTCCGTCCTTTGCGGAAATTTTCACTGTGGTGTCGTCTTCGGGGATATCGTATTCCACCAGATCGGATTTGTTCAGCACGGTCACCACGGGAATTTCGCTGCAGCCAAGCTCCGCCAGTATCTGCTGAGTGGTCAGCGTCTTGTCGGCAGCTTCGGGGTCGGAAATATCGCACACGTGAAGAATTATATCAGCACAGGCGGCCTCTTCAAGCGTAGACTTGAAGGCTTCTACAAGATGGTGGGGGAGTCTTCTGATAAGTCCTACGGTGTCAATAAGCAGCACGCTTCTGCCGTCGGGTAGTTCAATTGAGCGGCTGGTAAGGTCAAGGGTTGCGAAAAGCTTGTTTTCAGCAAGTACGCCTGCGTCGGTAAGTCTGTTCAGCAGAGTTGATTTACCTGCGTTGGTGTAGCCTACAATTGCAGCTGTGAGGACATTGTCCTTCTTTCTGCGGCGGCGTGAGAATTCACGGCGCTCAGTAAGCTCACGAAGCTCTTCTTCCAGCTTTTCTATTCTTCTTCTGATATGTCTTTTATCGGTTTCCAGCTGTTTTTCGCCGGGACCTCTGGTGCCTATACCGCCGCCCAGACGTGAAAGTGAACGGCCGATACCCATAAGGCGGGGAAGACGGTATCTGAGCTGTGCAAGCTCAACCTGGAGCTTACCCTCATTTGTGACTGCTCTGCCTGCAAAAATATCAAGAATCAGCATTGTGCGGTCAATTACTCTTATATTTACCACTTCTTCGATATTTCGTATTTCACTTGCTGTAAGCTCGGTGTCAAACACAAGAAGCTCAGCTTCAAGGCTTTCGGCAAGTTCTGCAATTTCTTCAATTTTACCCTCGCCCAGTACAGTTGCACTGTCAGCGGAGGGGCGTTTCTGTATAACCTTTGCAACAACCTCTGCGTTTGCGGTTTTTGCAAGCTCTTCCAGCTCGTCAACGGAAGCTTCCACATTGTAGCTGCCGTTGTCAAGGGCGGCAAGTATGGTTTTAACGGGAGCGTTGTTCTGTTCTGTTACTGTCATTTATTATTCCTTTCTTAACGGAGGTTTTTATGAAATTTGAAAATTATGACGTCATTATCGTAGGTTCGGGCGTTTCGGGACTTTATGCGGCGCTGAACCTTAATCTCAACCTTAAAATCCTTATGCTCTCCAAAAAGGAGCTTACTCTCTGTAATTCCGCACTTGCCCAGGGCGGCGTTGCTGCGGTAATGGATAAGGAAGACGATAACTACGAGCTTCATATAAAGGATACCCTTATTGCAGGCGGTTACAAGAATGATAAGGAAAATCTGCGTATTCTTGTTGAGCAGGGTCCTACCGATGTAAAGAATCTGCTGAAATACGGCGTTGAGTTCGACCGCAAGGAAGACGGTTCAATCGACCTTACCCTTGAGGGCGGACACAGCCGCCACAGAATTGCTCATCACAAGGACAGCACAGGCTACGAAATAGTTACCAGCCTTATTGACAGCGTAAAGAAGCTGAGCAATGTCACGATAGTTGAAAACGGACACCTTGTAGGTATCGAAAAGAACGACGGCAGCTTCTATGCGGCTGTATACAAATCGGGTGAATACTCCTATTATACATCAAAGGCAGTTATTTTTGCAACAGGCGGAATAGGAAGAGTTTACGATTTTACCACAAATTCGGCAATTGCAACAGGCGACGGCATTCAATTCGCCTATAATCTTGGTGCAGAAATAAAAAATTTAAGCTATATACAGTTCCACCCCACAGCCTATGCAGATAAGAAGAACCGTGAGTGCTTCCTCGTTTCCGAAGCTGTAAGAGGTGAGGGCGCATATCTTCTCAACTGTCACAAGGAACGTTTTATGCATAAGTACGAGCCCGAACGCAAGGAGCTTGCTCCCCGTGATGTGGTTTCAAAGTGCATAATGGAAGAACAGCGGGTAACAGGAAGCGATGAATTCTTCCTTGATATTTCCTACAAGGATGCCGATTTCATAAAGAACCGCTTCCCCATGATTTACAGCCGTGTGCTTGAAAAGGGCTATGACATGACAAAGGAGCCTATCCCGATTTACCCCTGTCAGCATTATCTTATGGGCGGTATTTCTGTAAACGGCAACGGTGCAACCACAGTAAAGGGACTTTATGCCGCAGGTGAATGCGCTCATACAGGCGTACACGGCCTTAACCGTCTTGCAAGTAATTCTCTGCTTGAAGCACTTGTTTTCTCACGCCTTATTGCGGAACAGATAAATGAAACAACAGCACCCTCGGAAAGCGGAACAACCGAATATGAATTCCGCAGTCCCGAAGGGAAGCCCATTCCGTCAGGTCTGCGCACCGAAATACGTCACATCATGCAGAAGGCTTACTTTGTGGTTCCCGATGTGGAAGAAGCCAGGAAGTCCATCGGCAGGGTAAAGGAAATCAAGGAACAGCTTGAAACAGGCGGCTATGAAATGACTCCCGATTACATCGAGGCACTTTCCATTGCAACCTGTGCGTATATTGTTTTAAGCGAGATTGTGTGATGGTTATAATTATCAGCGGTGCGACTCACACGGGAAAAACCGTACTTGCACAGAAATTGCTTGAAAAATATCATTATTCCGTTCTGTCCCAGGATCTGCTTAAAATGGGTCTTATCCGAAGCGGCAATACAGCCCTCACCCCTGAGGATGACAGGGAAATGACGGATTATCTCTGGAAAATAGTCAGAGAAATGATAAAAACGGCAATCGAAAACAATCAGAATCTCATAGTTGAAGGCTGCTATGTTCCCTTTGACTGGAAAAAGGATTTTGAAGCGGAATATTCAAAGGAAATCCGCTGTGTTTTTCTTGTGTTTTCCGAAAGCTATATCAAAAACAATATGGCACAGATAAAAGAACACGCAAATGACATCGAACAGCGTCTTGACGACAGTTGTATAAACGAAGAATATCTTATAGATGAGAACAGATTCTACCTTGACGGCTGTAAAAAGGCCGGGGCGGAATATATAATGATTGATAAGGAATACATAATCACGGAGGAAATTATATGAAATGTCCACACTGCGGCAGTGAGCATGTTTTCGTGCAGGCTGTCACCGAAACAAAGACAAAAACAAAGCATCGTGGCTGCTTTGGCTGGGCGTGCTGGATTTTACTTGCAGTATGCACCTGCGGTCTGATACTTATTATCCCCGCAATTACAAATTCAAAAACAAAGACAAAGACAAAAACCCACAGCGAAGCAGTCTGCCAGGGCTGCGGACACAGGTGGAGAGTCTGATAAGAAAGGACACAATTATGAAATTACTTCAGTTTTACGTAGACGATATTATTAAAACAGCTTTAAACGAGGATATCAACTACATCGACAGCACAACCGACCTGCTTATTGACCCTGCTGACCGCAGCGAAGCATATTTTGTTGCCAAGGCAAGCGGTGTTGTTGCAGGTCTTGATGTAGCTCTGAGAGTTTTTGAGCTGCTTGATTCAACAATTGAAATTACCCGTCATTTCGGCGACGGTGATGCTGTGAAAAAAGGCGATATCATCGCAGAATTCAAGGGTAATACCGCTGCGCTTTTAAAGGGCGAGCGTACAGCGCTGAATCTTCTTCAGCATATGAGCGGTATCGCTTCCTACACAGCTCTATGTGTGGAAAAAACAAAGGGTACAAACGCTTCCATCTGCGATACAAGAAAGACTCTTCCCGGACTTCGTGCATTACAGAAATATTCGGTAGTAATGGGCGGCGGAAGAAATCACCGCTACAATCTTACCGATGCGGCAATGCTCAAGGACAACCACATTGACGCTTACGGCGGTATCACAAATGCCGTAAATGCCCTCAGAAGCCGTGCAGGCCATATGCTTAAAATCGAGGTTGAAACCCGTAACTTTGATGAGCTTAATGAGGCTCTTGCAGTAGGCGCAGATGTTATCATGCTGGACAATATGAGCTGCGAGGATATGAAGAAGGCGGTTGAAATTACTGCGGGCAGGGCAAAGCTTGAAGCAAGCGGCAATGTTACTCTTGAAAATATCGGCGAGGTTGCAAAGACAGGCGTTGATATAATCAGCCTCGGTGCGCTTACCCACAGTGTGACCGCATTCGATATTTCCATGAAGTGGCGCTGATTTTTGCAAAATAAATATAGCGGAATTAAATTGTGTAAACAAAGGAAAAAACTATGCAGAAAATGCTTGGATACGTAAGAAAAGCGTGTCAGGAATTTGATATGATACAGGACGGGGACAGGATAGCCGTAGGAGTATCGGGAGGAAAGGACAGCCTTGTGTTGCTTGCCGCCCTTGCAGGCTACCGCCGTTTCTGTCCGCAGAAATTTGAGCTTGTGGCAATCACTCTTGACCCCCAGTTCGGCGGCGAAGCAACCGATTATTCCTCCGTTGCAAAAATGTGTGAGGAGCTGGGCGTTGAATATGAGCTGATACCCACGGATATAGGTCAGATTGTATTTGATATAAGAAAAGAGCCCAACCCCTGCTCCCTTTGTGCAAAGCTGAGAAGAGGTGCACTTCATGATGCCGCCATAAAGCACGGCTGCAACAAGATTGCTCTGGGTCATCACAATGACGATGCCATTGAAACCTTTATAATGAATCTTTTCAGAGAGGGCAGGATAGGGTGCTTTGCGCCTGTGACCTACCTTTCACGCAAGGATATAACCATGATAAGACCTATGGTTTTTGCTCCTGAGCAGGCGGTTATTTCCTGCTGTAACAGAATGGGATTTGAGATTGTAAAATCGAAATGCCCTGCCGACCATACCACTGTAAGACAGGAAACAAAGGACTGGCTGCGTGATATGGAGAAAAAGGACAAGGGCTTTAAAATACGTATATTCGGAGCTCTCAGAAGAAGCGGTGTAAACGGCTGGGGCTTCAGTGAAGAAACAAAAACGGAGGAAGAGTAATGGATTTTTCGGTACCCGAACAGGTTGTCGAAATACTGGATGAGCTTAAAGCGCATACCTACGAAGCGTATCTTGTGGGTGACTGCGTAAGAGGGCTTATTATGGGTGAAAAGCCTCTGGATTTTGATGTTGTCACCAATGCCGAAATGAACAGGCTTTTAGCTATTTTCGAGGACAGGTACAAGGTGAATACCGACTATGCCGACAAGGGCGAAATTATCATCATCAACGGCGCAATGGGAATCAGCGTTTCTCCTTACCGCAGCAGAATAGCCCCTGACGGAAAACCTGTTTACTGCGAAAGACTGGAGGAGGATCTCCGCCGCCGTGTATACCGTGCCAACGCTGTGGCATACAGTATGACCGAGGGTATCACAGACCCCTTTGATGGTCTGCCTGATGCCTGCGGTGATAATGTGATACTTAATGCCATCAGATATGAGCCACGACCTGACGCTGCTCAGAAAAAGGGCAGAAGATCAAAGGTGATTTCAAACATTTTCGGTTTCAATCCCGATTCTGTGTTTGAAGCATTACGCCGCTGTGCTACCGAGAACACCGATATAACACCTTCAACGCTGGATATGGTGTGTGAGAATGCCGAAATGGTTTTCCGCATGGATAAGGAAAAATTCCATTCTGAGTTCCGCAAAATGCTTATGGGCAGACGGATTACAGATGCTCTTATGGTGTTCAGACCTGTAATATTCACAATTTTCCCCAAGCTTGCGGAAACTGACGGTTTCGATCAGCACAGTGCGGTGCAGGAATATCCGCTTTATGAGCATGCCGCAAGGGCGGTAGGCTATGCTGTTCCCGAGTATTCTGTCCGCCTTGCACTTCTTTTTCACGGAATAGGTAAAATTGACTGTTACTCCGACAGAGGCGGCTATTATTCCTACGACGGACACGGTGAAAGAGGCGCAATGCTCACACGGCAGATACTTACCGATCTCCAGTTTCCTGCCGAGCTTGTCAGACAGGTTGTATTTCTTGTACTTCATCACGATGATGATATAAATGAGAGCAATTACACTTCATATACAGCCGAATACGGCGCGGATAACGTGCGGCTGCTCCTGCTGATGCGTTCAGCAGATGTCAGAGCAAAGCGTACAGACCGACGCTATGAGCAGTGTTCTCTGGATCTTCGCTCCCTTGCCGATGAGGTTACAAAGGGCAGAAATGAAACAGCAAGACGCAATGCGGTTACTTTTTCCGATTTAAAGAAACTTGCAAGAAATCTGGGCTTATAAAAATAAAAAATCCTTGAAGTCGTAAGGTGGATATCCGTATAGAAGCTTTACAGGCATTACTGAGGAAAACCCTTTTGTAAAAGGGCTTTTCCTCAGACTCCTTTCCGAAAACTTTAAATTTTAATTTAAGCCTGACAAGGTAATTTACCCTGTCAGGCTTAAA
>JAGALB010000062.1 GCA_017625405.1 Ruminiclostridium sp.
GCCCCGAAGGGGCAGAGCACGTGCGCCGCACCGCCACCACTAAAAACCTGCCCGCTGTCATCAGACACGCCCGGCAAGCATATAATCAAACAGTCTTTATATCCGCACCCACGCCCTTGAGGTGCGCTTCAATATCCTCATAACCACGATAAATATATCCGGCATTTCCGATTTTTGTGGTTCCGTCGGCGAAAAGTCCCGCAACAACCATTGCTGCGCCGCCCCGAAGATCAGTCGCCATAAGCTCTGCACCTGAAAGTCTTTCTGTACCTTCCACCACAGCAACTCTGCCTTCAACATTTATTTTCGCACCAAGCCTTGCAAGCTCGCATGCGTGCCGATAACGGTTTTCAAAAATTGTTTCCACAAAAATTGTCGTGCCCTGAACAGCCGAACAGAGCGCCATCAGCACAGGCTGAGCGTCTGTGGGGAATCCCGGGTGAACCGCCGTTCTTATTACAGAGGGTGCTTTCAGCTTTTTTCTCGCATTCATGTAGACCGAATCCTCGCCAAAGCTGTAAACACTGCAGCCCATCTGCTCAAGAACGGACAAAAACGGCTCTGCCGAGCGTATATCCGCTTTTGAAAGCATAATCTCGCCACGGGTTATCGCACCGCAGCAAAGATATGTGGCCGCCGCAATCCTGTCGGGCATTATGCTGTAATCACAGCCGTAAAGCTCCTTGACGCCTTCGATTACAACAAGCCCTGAACCTGCACCACTGATTTTTGCTCCGCATTTTGTGAGGAATCGTGCCAGGTCAACTATTTCAGGCTCTCTGGCGGCATTATGTATTTCAGTAACTCCATCTGCAAGCACAGCCGCAAGCATGATGTTTTCCGTAGCGCCCACCGACGCAAGCGGAAGCCTTATAACAGCTCCGCACAGCTTATTCGTCCTGCAATCGAGATACCCGTGTTCATCGGTAATTTCCGTACCCATTTTTCTGAAAGCCGCAAGATGAAAATCAATGGGCCTTGCCCCGATTTCGCAGCCCCCCGGCAGACTCAGGCGGCAGGCTTTTTCCCTGCCTATAAGCGCACCCGAAAAGATAACCGAAGAACGCATTTCCCGCATAAGCGCCGCAGGAATAGCAGTTCCTGTTATCACCGACGGATTTATCGTCACACAGTTGCCCTCACGTCTGCAATTGCATCCGAGAGTCGTAAGAATCCGCATTGCTGCATCGCAGTCAGTAAGACGGGGACAGTTGTAAAGCGTAACCTGTGTTTTGCAGAGCAAAGCTGCCGCAAGAATGGGCAGTGCGCTGTTTTTTGCTCCCTGAACAGTAATTTCACCCTCAAGCTGCTTTCCGCCACGAATGCAGATAGCCTGCTTAAACGACATATTATCACCCTTTCCTGCTTTTGTTTTTACACATTATGCAGGAAAGGTGTTTTTTGTCAATGATTTATTTTCCGTTTATAAGATCTATTATCTGACTTACAATCACATCAGCCGCATTGACTGTTCCCAGAGCTGCGGCATTCTTTTCCATATCACGAAGCCTTGCGGGGTTCTCCGAAAGCTCCTTTATAAGCTCTTTAAGCCTTGTCTTTTCCAGGTCCTTATCCTCAATAAGCACCGCCGCACCTGAATCGGCCATGGATAAAGCGTTATAGTACTGATGATTCTCAGCAGCCTGAGGAAAAGGTATGAGAACCGAGGCTCTTCCGATTGCCTTTATCTCGGTAAGAGTCATTGCACCTGCACGGGAAATGATAATATCCGCCGCACACATACAGGTGTACATATTATCAATATATTCCTTTAAAATCATGCGGTCTGTGGGCTTTACACCCTCGCTTTCCATCAGACCGTCAAACATATCTCTTCCGTTTCCGCCGTAGCCGTGAATGTGATTGATTCCGCCGACTTCATTTTCCCATCTGAGAAGCTCAACTACCGCCTCGGTTATCTTGTTTGCACCGAGAGAGCCGCCGAAGGACAGAATCGTAAGCCCGTCGGGAAGACCCAGTTTTTTTCTTGCCTCGCTTCTTTCCTCTATAGGAATGTTGTTACGCAGCGGATTTCCTGTTATAACCGCATTTTCCTTTACGGGAAGATGTGAAACCGCCGCCTTGTCAACCACAAAAACCCTGTCAACGTTTTTAGAAAGCAGCTTCGTGGTCATTCCGGGAAGAGAATTGCTTTCGTGAGTCACGGTCTTTATACCGAGCTTTGCCGCACTCAGCAGAACAGGAGCAGAAACATACCCGCCCGTACCGATTACAACATCAGGCCTGAATTCCTTCAAAAGCTTTTTCGCATTGCTTCTTGCGGTTATGTAATAATAAGCCGCCTTTGCGTTTCTTATAAGATTGTTAACCGTGATTTTACGCTGCAGACCCGCCATTTTAAAAGCACGGAAATTATAGCCTGCCTTTTTTACAAGAGTCGCTTCCATACCGTCGGGAGCGCCTACGAAAAGTATTTCGCTGT
Organism: Ruminiclostridium sp.; assembly: GCA_017625405.1. GTDB lineage: Bacteria > Bacillota > Clostridia > Oscillospirales > Ruminococcaceae > Ruminiclostridium_E. The sequence goes on from JAGALB010000062.1 coordinate 2,444, forward strand.
CGGGGAAAACGTATTTTATTTTATCGGCAATGGCAAGTGCAGGATTTATATGACCTGCCGTACCGCCTGCCGCAAGAATCACACGCATTAATCCATTGCCGCCTTTCTCGAAATATTAAGTACAATTCCCATTTCCGCCATCTGCATCACCAGCGCCGTACCGCCATAGCTGATAAAGGGCAGGGATACGCCCGTATTCGGCATTGCGTTGGTAACTACGGCAATATTTAAAAACGCCTGTACCGTAAGGTGAATTACAATTCCTGAGCATAGCAGCATACCGAATTTGTCGGGAGCCGCAGAAGCAATATAGAAGCCACGGAAAAGGAATACGATAAACAGAAGAATTACCACTATGGCACCGATAAAGCCCAGCTCCTCGCAGATAACCGAGAAGATGAAGTCATTCTGTGTAACGGGGAGATAGCCGTATTTCTGACGGCTGTTTCCGAGACCCAGGCCGAACATACCGCCCGAACCGATAGTTACAAGCGACTGGTAGGTCTGATATGTAGCGTCCTGAATATCCGCTTCGGGATCCTGCCAGCTGAGCAGTCGGTCGGTTACGTAGTCAAAGCCAAGCATAGGGAATATTTTTATAATCACGAAAAGACCCGCTACGACAAATACGCCTATCAGGGCAAGATGACGTCCGTTTGCTCCGCCTATGCCAAGCATACAGAAAGAAGTCAGGAAGATAATAACCGTACAGGAAAGGTGAGGCTGGATAAGTACCAGACCGCAGGCAATAACAATACGGATAAAAAGAGGAACGAAGCTGTTCCAGAAATCGTTGCGTCTGTCATAGTTGCGCTGCATGTAGTCGGCTATAACGATAATTGTAGCGATTTTAAGAATTTCCGAGGGCTGGAAGGTATTACCCGCAACCTCAAGCCATCGCTGAGCGCCGCCGACAGTCTTACCCATGATGAAAACCAGCGCCATAAGAGAAATTGAAATAACTTCCGCAAGGAAAACTATGAATCTCTGACAGTAAAGACGATAGTCAACAAATGAAACTATTATCATAGCCACAAATCCGAGACCTGCGAAAATAAGCTGACGGTTGATGAAATAGAAGCTGTCACCGTAAAGATTCTTTGCCGAGGCATAGCTTGCCGAAAACAGCATTACCAGACCGAAGGCAAGCAGGATAATAACTATCAGGAACATAGTGAAGTCGAATCTCTGGGGATTCAGCCATTCAACGAAGGTCCCCAGCTTCGGGCGCTGCATATTTCCTCCGTTTGCAGGCTTTGCCTGTGCCACAGGGGCAGTATTACGCCTTACAGCCGCAGCTGTATTCCTACGGTGAGCGTCGGCTCTGCGTGCCTGAGCAGCATTTCCCTGACGGGGCGCATTTCTCTGCTGTGGTCTTGCCGCCTGCTGACGGGGACGGTTATTCTGTTGTCCGTTATAAAATTCCATATTTTCTCCTTTCAGAGATACGGCATTATAAACCGTTTACAAGAACTATCGACAGGATGCCTGCCGCCGCCGCAATAAGTGAAAATACTATTACTATCTTTACTTCCTTCCAGCCTCTGATTTCAAAGCTGTGATGGATGGGTGTCATCTTGAAAAGGCGCTTTCCGTGGGTAAGCTTGAAATATATCATCTGAATAAGTACTGTAAGAGCTTCCCAGATATAAACCGCAGACGCTATCACCATGATGAATTCCGCATTTGCGCCTATACCGAGAGCAACCACGATTCCGCCGAAGAACATCGAGCCCGTGTCACCCATAAATACCTTGGCAGGGTGGAAATTCCAGATAAGGAAGCCAAGGCAGCCGCCTGCCGTTGCCGCCGCAAGTACTGTAAGTCCATAGGACTGAAGCATAGCGGTAATAACGATAAATACAACGGAATAAACGAATGTAACCGATGAACAGAGTCCGTCAACTCCGTCCGTAAGATTTACTGCATTTACAAGATACAGAATAGCAAGACCCATTATGATATAGTAGAAATACCATAAATCAAGGCTGCCGAGGAAGGGGAGATTGATTTCTGTCGATGTGTCGCCTGCAAGGACTCTTACCGTGAAGTATGCAGCAATTACCAGCACCTGAAGCACAATCTTCTGGTTTGCGGTAAGACCCTCGTTCTGCTTTTTCTTTACCTTGATAAAATCGTCAAGAAAGCCGATAAAACCGAACATTACCGCCATGATGATTCCCGAAACGGCGTGAACGATGTTCATTGCATCCGACTGCTGGAAGGTTATAAGTCCTGCGGCGTGCGCCATAGCAAAGCCTGCCGCAAAAGCCACCGTTATACCTGCGATAAACATGATACCGCCCATTGTGGGAGTACCCTGCTTATCCTTTTTATGCCAGACGGGGCCTATATCAAGGATAGTCTGACCGAATTTCAGTTTTCTCAGCACGGGGATTGCCCAGAAGCCCATAAGTGCCGTAATTGCAATTGCAATAGCTGCTGTTATAAGAATTGTCCAGAGCATATTTTCATGTTCCTTTCTTACGAAATGTTATCGGTAAGCTCTTTTATTATATCATGCTCGCTGAAGGGCTGATAATCGTCGCCGATTACCTGATACTTTTCATGGCCCTTTCCGCAGAGTACTATCACATCGCCGTCAGCAGCCACGCTGACAGCAAGCTTTATTGCTTCAAGCCTGTCGATAAAGCTTTCCACCTGACAGAAGCTGTCAGAAAAGCCCTCAAGCACCATATCAATTATAGTCTGCGGGTCTTCAAAGCGTGGATTATCGGAGGTTACCACGGCGATATCCGCATACTCGCCCACGCATTCGCCCATAGCCTTTCGTTTTCCCGCATCACGCTCGCCTGCAGCGCCGAAAACAACTATAAGGCGCTTTTTTGCGAACTCCCTGACGGTGGAAAGTATCTTTCTCAGACCGTCCTCTGTATGAGCGTAATCGCATATTACGGTAAATTTACCGTCATAAAGCACTTCAGCCCTGCCGCAGACGCCCTTTACCTGCTGTAAATTGTCGCAGGCCGTTTTTATATCAAGCCCCGACTGACAGCACGCCGCAACTGCGCAAAGGGAATTTTCGACGTTGAACCGTCCCGGCATTGAAAATGTAACAGGGAAGGATTTTTCGTCAGCTGAGGATGAGAGCCAGTAGGAAACTCCGCCTGCACGGAGCTTTATATTAACCGCAAAGAAATCCGCCACATCGGAAGACGAAACAGAAACAAGGTTTATCTTGTCCTTGCCCCTTGAAAGCTCGTCATAAAGGCGTTTTCCGTACTTGTCATCGGTATTTATAACCGCATTGTCGCAGAATCTGAAAAGCGATTTTTTCGCTTTGTAGTAGTTCTCCATTGTGCCGTGCCAGTCAAGATGATCCTGGGTAAGATTGAGGAAAATTCCGCAGACAAATCTTTCTCCTGCAAAGCGGTACTGGGACAATGCCTGTGAAGAAGCCTCCATCACGCAGTACTCCGCACCGTTATCCACCATTTCCCTGAAATAACGGTATAAATCCATCTGCCTCGGAGTAGTGAGTCTTGCCTCGTACACCTTGCCGCACACATCATAGCCCGATGTGCCGATATATCCGCAGGTGTGCCCCGAAAGATTCATTATTTCCTTTATAAGATTGGATGTTGTTGTCTTTCCGTTTGTACCTGTGGCAGCTATAAGCTTCAGCTTCTTTGTGGGGTTGCCGTAATAGCGTGAAGCAAGTATACTGAAATGCTCACGGCTGTTTTTTACGATAATCTGCTGTGAAAGACCCAGGTCACGCTCGGTAACTACCGCCGAAGCACCCTTTTCAAGCATATCGGCGCAGAAATCGTGGCCGTCGAAATTCCTGCCTGAAATAGCCACAAACACATCGCCCTTTTCCACAAGGCGATTGTCATCGGTAACCTTGCCGATTACGCAGTCGGTAAGACCGCTTCTTTCATCTTCGTATACAATATCAAATAAATTCACGGTACTCACCGCCTTTCTTTTTAGTGAATAGTTAAAAACGAATAGCGAATAGTTAAGGAGTCCGCTTTGCAGACATGTTTTAAATCTGTCGCCATAGGCGACTCCGCAATTTTTCATTATTCGTTTTATCCGATATCTCCCGATACCAGGAAGGTTACGCTTACAACCGTACCACGGCTTACCTCTGAGCCTGCTTCCACAGACTGGTAGGTAGCCTTTGCCGTTGCGTTATTTACCGCACCGCCGTCGATTGATATGTTAAGACCTGCGTTTACAAGTCTGAGGTTTGCCTGTTCTACGGTAAGTCCCGTTACATCGGGAACGGTTACCATTTCCTTTTCTGCACCCATCATATAGATTATAACCGTACCGTTACGGGGAATGTTGGATGCAGCAGGCGGAACTGTATAATCTACGATACCAACCGACTCATCGCCTATGATTTCATACTTCAGACCCTTTTCGTTAAGCTTTGCGATTGCGTCAAGGAAGGCGAAGTCGTATACATAAGGTACAACTGTATCCTGCTGCGCAAGCTCTTCCGCTGTATACTGGGGATAAACGCCCAGATATTCAAGACATTCGCTGAACACCGCAGATACAACAGGTGCTGCTACCGCAGAGCCGTAATAGGATGCGCCGAGAGGCTCATCAACACATACAAGCATGATATATTCGGGGTCATCCGCAGGCGTAAACGCGCAGAATGAGCCTACATAACGCATACTGTGGTCGGGGTATTCATCCAGCTTCTGGGATGTACCTGACTTTCCGCCGATATGATAACCGGGGATATATGCGTTTGTACCGCCGTTTGCGGTAACTATATTTTCTGTGATTGAACGCATCAGGGCAGAGGTTTCCTCGCTTATTACCTGACGCTTTACGGTAGTATCGGTGGTTTTGATTACGTTTCCGTCGCTGTCAACGATTTTGTCAACAACATGAGGAGTTACAAGATAACCGCCGTTGATTGCCGCTGCATAAGCGCATATCATCTGAATGGGTGTAATCTTGTTGGTCTGTCCGAAGGAGGATGACGCAAGCTCTACTATACCCATTCTTTCCCTGGGCATGAAGAGAGGTGCCGCCTCGCCGGGCAGGTCGATACCTGTCTTTTCAGTAAAGCCGAAGGCTTCGAAATAATCGCAGAAAAGCTGCTTTCCCAGACGCATACCGATATCAATAAAGGCAGGGTTGCAGGAAGCGGTGATAGCGCTCTGTAAATTTACGGTGCCGTGGCCGATGTCGCTCCAGCAGTGGAATTTCGTATCGGCAACCTCAACCACATAATAGCATTCAAAGGTGGATTCAAGACTGATAGCCTCTTCCTCCAGTGCGGAAGCGCAGGTAATAACCTTGAAAACAGAGCCGGGGAAGTACAGCTCCGAAACAGCCTTGTTCTTCCACTGGGTTTCACGCATTGCCGCTTCGGTTGCGATAAGTTCTTCTTCAATCAGCTTGTTGATTGCGTCCTGGTCAGTCATGCTGCCCGCCGCATAGTCCATGATAAGATCCTGTTCAAGATCAATAAGCTGCTGCTTGTCATATTCCGAAAGCTCGGAAGGGTTGTTCAGGTCATATCCCGGCGCAGTTGCCATCGCCACGATAGCGCCTGTCTTTGCATTCATAATGATTCCCGTTGCACGGTTTGCAACCTTATGCTGGGAAAGAGTTGTTTCAAGATTCTTTTCAAGATAGTGCTGAACTACCTCGTCAATGGTTAAAATAAGGCTGTTGCCGTCGCTTGCCTCATAACGCTTCTCATAATCATAGGGCATTGCGCCGCCGCTGCTGTCGGTTGCGATTTCCACAAGACCGTCAACGCCCTTGAGATAATCGTCATAATATGCTTCGATTCCGTAAACACCGTCATTATCGTAGTTGGTAAAGCCGATAACGCTGGAAGCAAGAGAATCATTGGGGTAGTAACGCTTGCTGTTTTCCATAAGATACACGGAATATCCGTTTATCTTGTTTTCAAGAATAAAGGCTTCTACCTTATCCTGTGTTTCACGGTCGATTTTCTTCTTGGCAATATAATAACGCTGGTCGCTCTCCATTATCTTGTCAAAAAGCTCTTCTCCGTCAATCTGAAGAATCTCCGCAAGACCCTTGGCGATATGCTCTACCTTATCCTTGTCAACCTTGTCGTCATCCTTGTTGTCTTCGGTGCCGTTATCATCAAGTGCGTCAACGTTCTTTATCTGATAGGGATTTACGATAACGTCCCATACGGTTGTACTCTGTGCAAGGATTTTACCGTTACGGTCATAGATCGTGCCTCGGTTTGCGTTGATTGTAAATTCTTCAATCTGCTGCTGATTTGCCTTCGCACGGTAATATTCCGATTTATTTATAGCAACATCGTAAAGAACAAAGATTATGTAAGCGGCACAAAGGAGAATTGCCGCAAACACGCCGAAAAACATACGCTTTTTCATGGAGTTTGTGGGCGCAAGCATAGGCGTGCTGTCAAAACTATCGGGCATTTTTTTCTGTGCCATCTGCATTTCCTTTCTTTTTTGTGATTTTCTGCCTTAGGGGTGAATACAACGATACGGGCGATTATCCATAACGCAGGACACGCCCGTAATTAAATATATTAGATCAGAAGCCGAGATATTCCAGCACATCGTAGAACCATTCCTTGATTGATACGAAGATGTTCGTATCCGTGTGTGCTACCTCAGTCATTTTTTCGGTATTGAGTGTTACAAAGTTGATCTGAGAATTCTGGGTTTTCTGAAGACCCAGCTCAGACGCAGCTATGCTTTCTACATTATCCAGAGTCACCATACTGTCAAGCTCTGCGTTAAGTCTGTTGTTTTCTCTCTGCTCGGTTTCGAGCTGTGTCTTTACCTCGCTTATCATAGCGGTGTATTCCGCAAGCTCTACCTTGCTGTAAAGAATGGAAAACGCAACTGCAATGCATAAAACCGCAGAGACAACCGTCGCAAAGACGCTGCCGTTTCGTGCGACAGACTTCTTTTCGGTTATCCGTATATGGCTTTTCTCTTCACGCTTCTGCTCTTTCTTCCGTTCGTACTCCTCGTCTACCTCGAACAGGGAAAGGTCATAGGCTAAGTTTGAATTTCCGTTATACATTCAGATACTTCCTTAAATTTTTTCTATAACCCTTAATTTTGCACTTCTGCTTCTTACATTGTCGGCAAGCTCCGCCTCGTCAGCCACTATGGGCTTACGGTTCACAAGAGCCGCCTTAGGTGTGTTTCCGCATACGCATACAGGAAAATCCTTGGGGCAGGTACACCCTTCGGTAAGCTCCTTGAAGCGCTGCTTTACAATTCTGTCCTCAAGAGAATGGAAGGTTATCACCGAAATCCGTCCTCCGGGGTTCAGCATTTCAAAAATATCATCAAGCGCCGTCTTCAGAACATCAAGCTCGTGATTCACTTCGATTCTGATAGCCTGAAAGGTCTTGCGGCAGGGATTCTTTTCCCTGCGTACCTTCAGCGGCACATTGTTTCTTATAATTTCCGCAAGCTCGCCTGTTGTCTTTATAGGAGCAACAGCCCTTGCCTTTTCAATACCCTTTACAATACCCCGTGCGAATTTTTCCTCGCCGTAAGTGAAAAGAATATGCTCAAGCTCTTCTGCGGTGTAATCATTGACCACATCATAAGCGCTCATGCCCTCGCCGCTCATGCGCATATCAAGGGGAGCGTCCTCGTGGAAGGAAAATCCACGCTCGGCATTATCCAGCTGGTAGGAAGATACCCCCAAATCCAGCATGGCGCCGTCTATATGTTCAATTCCGATTTCCCTGAGGGATTCACGGATAGTACAGAAATTTCTGTTGATAAATATGGGATTGTAGCCCTCAAGGCGCTTTGTTGCCGCCGCAATTGCCTCTTTGTCCTGGTCAAAGCATATAAGCCTGTTGCTGTCGTCCATACGCTTTGCCGCTTCAAGGCTGTGTCCGCCGCCGCCTGCTGTGCAGTCAACGTAAATGCCGCCCGGCTTTATGCCCAGCCCGTCAACCGTCTGGGTAAGCAGTACCGATTTATGCACAAATTCCATATTAAATACCAAGCTCCATAGCAATTTCCGCAAGGTTCATTGTATCCTGACCTGCGTTCAGCTCGTCCCACTTTGCCTTGTCCCAGATTTCAGCCCTGCCTTCAAGTCCTACTATTACTATGTCCGTGGAAAGACCTGCATATTCACGTAAAGGTGCGGGAATAAGCACACGGCCCTGCTTGTCAGGTTCGATTTCAAAGGCTGAACCGAACAGGAAACGCTGGATAGCAGCTGTCTGGGTCTGGGGCATGTCCTTGATCTTCTGAACAAGTACCTCCCAGTCGCTCATGGAATATACCTTTATACATTCTGCACCGATTGTCTTGGAAATGATAAAGCTTGTGCCGAATTCTTCACGGAGCTTTATCGGAAAGTTCATTCTGCCTTTTGCGTCAAGTGTACTTTTGAATTCGCCTCTCAAGCCTTATCCCTCCTTTGCGGTAATTTTGAGCGGGTTTTCAACACTTTCAACATTTTCAACATCAAGTTTTCGTTTTTCATCTGAAAAACGGTGGAAAACTCTGTGGAAAAGGTTAAAAAGTGAACTTTTCACCAAAAAAGTGGACAAAAAACCACTTTATGATTATTATACTACACGTCAATGCAAAAATCAAGTGTGATTTTATTTTTCACGCAGGAAAAAACATAAAAATTTTTAACCCATTTTTGTGGACATTAAACAAAAAAAGAACTCTCAAATTGAGAGTTCTGTCAAAAAATATATTGATTTTAACAAGATGTTGTGGTTCTCACAGCATTTTACCTCAACATCTTGGGTCTGGCATATTCCGACTGCTTTTCCAGTGGTAAAATTTCCCACTTTTTGTTCCTGCCGTCATGCCTGTAACGGCATAGCAGGTTCTTTCAAAAGGCAGGTATCGCCTGAGGCGGCTCGCCTCGGTGGTAAAAATTCCCACTTTTTACACCACAGGTCTTGCGGAGTTCATAACTGCATAAGCGTCTTCAATATTATTTGTTGTAACCATAACCGCCGTGGATTTGTTCAGATTGTCCTTTGTAAAAATTTCAAGCGTAACATTGTATTTACCCTGATTTTCGGGGTCTGCATTCTCTGCTACGGACACGAAACCGCAGATATCATCTCTTTCATAGACGCTGACTTCGCCGGGCAATGTAATGGACATTTTCAGCACGCCTACAACAGAATAAGCAACCTGATTGTTTAAATTCCAGGGGTTGTAATCCTCTTCATCCAGCATATAGGAACATTTCCATGTGCCGTAAGCCGAGTCAGGCAGACCGTTGCCGAAGCTTTCGATACCATTTGTAAGCTGGTCAAGACCGATTTTAACCTTATAATCGGAGTTATCAAAATTTTCGGGGTCAAGGAGATTCATTCCGTCAAGCTCGTCTTCCTGCAGCAATATAACCATGCACTGGTTATCTTCCTTGTAAAACTGAGCTTCGTTGAAATCCATATCCTGCTTTACGCATCTTTCGGGAATATCAATCATGATATGTCCGTTGTCGGCAGAAAATGTTGCTTCTCTGTGTGCGACGGAATATTCCGTAAAATACTCCGCTCCATCGCCTATGTCTGAAAGCGTTTCGGTTATCAGTTTATGCAGCATAACCCTCGGTACAACAACCGACACTGCAATATAACCCACCAGCAGCACCGCTGCAATAATTATTATAATAGTAACTGTTTTTCTTTTTGTCATTTTGTTCCTCTTTTTTCTGTTTGTGCACAAAATATGCGCTTTTTTGTCAACATTTCGTATAATCTTATTTTATTTTTACGTTCAGTAAATCTTTTCGCCAAGATTTTCAGCAATTTCGTCCACTACAACCTTGCCGTCAGGGCCGATGAGTGGCGTTAACGAAGGGCTGTCACCGCCCATAAGAGCATAATTCACACCTGTTTCGGTGTCAACCACAACAGCCATATAATACATGCCCATGCCTGTTAAATACTGTTCGCTTTTGACCCTGAAGCGCTCAGGCTTCTTTTCAGATTTGTCAAAAAGTCCCATTTTTATACCCTCCGTATAATATTTTGTCGATATTTCGGGCGGATTTAATCCGCCCGTTGCTTAAAATCAAAGTTTTTCAGAAAGCTCATCAGTCAGCACAAGTATCGCTGTTCTGATTTCACGGCTTTTGAAAATGCCCTTATCTGCTGCATCCTGTGCCTTCTGAAGATATTTCAGAGCCTCACGGGGATTTTCGCATTTCTTTGCTGCTTCGAGATATGAACGGGCAAGCACCGCATTAGCTTCATCATAAATTACGCTGTCCTTTTCGAGATGCTCCTCCGCAAGCTGCGCTGCCACAAGAAAATCCTCTCGCTTATATGCGTTCTTCATTTTTATAAGTGCCTGAAAATCTGCGTCTGCAGCGTTTTCGCTGTCATCGAAGGTTTCAAGTTCATCGGGAAGCAGATAATTAACGGGAAGCTGCAGCACCTTGGCAAGATATGTCAGGGTCTTTACAGACGGGTTTGCGGTTCCGCTTTCAATCTGGCTCAACATATTTCTTGTAATGAAGTCGCCTACAACGTCAGACTGAGTCATTTTGCGTGCAAGGCGTGCTTCCTTTATTCTTTTTCCGAGTTCAACCGAATTCATAGTTTCATGCTCTCCTTTCTATATAATAAAGGTATAGATGCTTACTGTAAATTTAAATGATATTTATTGATGCATTTCGTATGTAAATTTAATTTACATTCAGTTTACCACGAATTAAAATAAAAATCAATAGGTTTAGCGTAAAATTATTGAAAAAATCTCGTTTTTGTCGATTTGCACAAACGCAAAAGCCGAATATATGCGTTTTTTACAATTTTCAGAAATAATGCGAAAACGTATTGACAACTGACGAAAATGTGATATAATTGTGGTAAATGATATTTACAAGAACGCATTTCAGCAATAATTTAACTATCACGGAAAACAATTTATATATCCGAAAGGTGGTATTTATATGGAATGGTTATCAACATGGTGGGGAAGTCTTGATTTATTCACGCAGATTCTTTACTGCGTATCCATCCCTTCAACACTTATTCTTTTAATTCAGACCGTACTTATTATAATGGGCTTCGGCGACGGCGGTCCTGACGTGAACCTTTCCGACACATCGGGAATTGACCTTCCCGACTGCGACTGCGGAATGTGTGACGTGACAGATGTTTCCGACGTAGGCGGAGATATTGCAAATCCTGCCGATATCGGTGCAATGCATCTCTTCACTTTCCAGGGAATTATTACTTTCCTTTGCGTATTCTCCTGGGCGTCTATCCTCACATACATGGGCTGTCAGCTTATACCCGTTGCACTTATTGTAGGTTTTGTCCTTGGTGCGGCCGCAATGTTCGGTGTTGCGAAGATTATCCATCTCATGGGCAGACTTGCTCAGAACGGCAACATCGTTGCAAGAAAGTTCCTTGGCGAAACAGGCACGGTATACATCCCGATTCCCGCAAACGCTAAGGGCACAGGTAAAATCAACATCGCCCTCGGCGAACGCTATGTGGAATTTGAAGCAGTTACAGAAGGCGCAGAAGAACTCACAAGCGGCGAAGCCGTAAGAGTTACCGACATCCGTTCAGAAAACATTCTTGTTGTAGAAAAGGCATAAATTTATATGGATTTCTTTTTTGCTAAACTGAAATACTTAATTGAGAAAGATCCCGTTACAGCATTTTTTACAATTCTTGTAGCAGTGCTGATTATTCTGGCCGTATGGCTTTACCGCAACCGTACAAAAGGCGAAAGAGGACCTGATCTTCTTGAGTATAACGGCTACTATAAAATAGCCCACTCATACACGGGTTACTCGATTACTACCAGAGATAATCTTTTCCATACTCTCGATAATTTCTATTATCTGAGAAGCGAGCCTTTCAATATTGAAGTCATTATTGAAGATATAGCCGCAGACAACGGGAAGATGTATCATGCCCATGCAGTTGTCACTGCGGTTCTGCCGGAAGATATGGTCAATAATGTATGCACACGCTATTTCGGGGCAAGCGGAAACGGAAATAAAACCAGGAACGACTCTTCCGTTACTGTCGGTCAGATACTGGCAAAGCAGAAAAGTGCCAATTATGAAAAAAGCAACATTTCCGACAATATTTCAAAGCAGAATTTAAGCACTGACGAGCTTTTTGCAATGGCTTTGAGTAAAAATGATACCACGGGATACAACAGCGACCGCAAGCACAGAAAAACACACTGCGACGCTGAAATAGATATGGATCTTACAATAGCTTTTTCGGCGGTGCTGAAAAAGCTTGTTACGGAAAAGGGCGGAACCATGACAGAAGAAGAACTGAAAAAGGTTTTTCTTGGAATGGCAATGCTTTCCGCTATGAATTACGGTCATACAGTTACAGCTGTCCCTGATTTCGATATTATTGAAATCAAAGAGGAAGACAACGAGGTGAAATCAGACAATGGAACTTACAACCCTTGATATAATTTATTTTACCTTTATCGGTCTTGTTATCATAGGCGGAATTATTGCAATAATTATTCTCTGCCCTAAGGAAAACAAGCTCAAGGAACAAAAAGCGGGATGTTACCGCTACATAGTACGTGACGGACGTCTTATCCGCAGCGGAAAAGCGAGCCTTTTTGAAAACTGGGGCAAGAAACCCGTATACATTGAAAAAGGACCTTTTGAAATAAACGCTTATATTGACAGCGGAAAGGGTGCTGACGGTCTCAGCTACAACGCCGTTGCCCTTGCAATCCTTTATCTGCCTGAAACCTCTGCACAGGAATCTGCAGAATATCTTTACAGTATAATGGAAGATATACAGCAGGAAACTGTCTGCAAGCTTCTCGAAGAAGAGCTTACCGCTGTTCTGAATGAGCTGCTCAGAAGCTATAAGGGAGAAAATCCCGACACTCTGAAGGAAAGCTTCAGAGAAAACATCATTTCAAGACTTCAGCGTTACGGCTACGACCTGTACTGCCCGCCCACGCTGAAAATCACAGCTGTAAAAAACAGCTGATAAGTACGTTGAAAGGCCATAGGGCTTTCATAAATAAAATCACCGCCGACTCGGCAGTCATGCGGTGCAATAAAACAAATCAGGAGGAAATCAAATTATGCCGGAAGAAATTATCATTGTAATATGCGTAGCGGTTGTAATTCTCTTTGCGCTTATCGCAGGTATCTTATCCCGTTACCGCAAGTGTCCTTCGGACAAAATCCTCGTTATCTACGGTAAAGTAGGCAACGACAAGACAGGTCAGGCAAGAAGTGCCCGCTGTATCCACGGTGGTGCCGCATTCATCGTTCCTGTTATCCAGTCTTACCAGTACATGGACCTTACACCTATCTCCATCAACGTAGACTTACGTAACGCTCTTTCCAGACAGCACATCCGTGTTGACGTACCTTCTACATTTACAGTAGGTATCTCCACAGAAGCAGGCGTTATGCAGAACGCTGCTGAACGTCTTCTCGGTCTCAGACTCCAGCAGATCCAGGAGCTTGCAAAGGATATCATCTTCGGTCAGCTCCGTCTTGTAATCGCTACAATGGACATTGAAGAAATCAATGCAGACCGTGATAAGTTCCTTATCGCTGTTTCCAACAACGTAGAAATCGAACTCAGAAAAATCGGTCTTCGTCTTATCAACGTAAACGTAACCGATATCCGTGATGAATCCGGCTATATCGAGGCTCTCGGTAAGGAAGCTGCTGCAAAGGCTATCAACGACGCAAAGAAATCCGTTGCTGAAAAGGACAGAGACGGTTCTATCGGTGAAGCTAATGCTAAGCGTGACCAGCGTATCCAGGTTGCTGCTGCAAACGCAAGCGCTATCGAAGGTGAAAACGCTGCCAAGGTTGAAGTTGCTCAGTCTGAAGCTAATCGTCGATTCAAAGAAGCTGAAGCTGATACAAAGGCTGCAAACGACGCTAAGATTGCTATCGCTCAGACAGGCAGAGACGGTGCTATCGGTGAAGCTGACGCTCTCAGAGATCAGCGTATCCAGGTTGCTGCTGCAAACGCTGCTGCCGTAGAAGGTGAAAACAACTCCAAGGTTGCTATCGCTCAGTCTGACGCTGCAAGACGTGAAAAGGAAGCTGAAGCATTAAAGATTGCCGTAGCTGCTGAAGCAGTTCAGGCTGCAAAGGCTAAGGAAGAAGCTTACGCTGCTCAGAAGGAAGCTGAAAACCAGAGAGCAGAACTGGAAATGGCTACACAGACAGCCGACGTTATCGTTAAGGCTCAGATTGCAAAGCAGCAGGCTGAAATCGCTGCTGAAGCTGAAGCTGAAGTTCTCCGCCGCAAGGCAAAGGGTGAAGCTGACGCTATTTTCGCAAAGCTCGAAGCTCAGGCTAACGGTGCCCGTGAAATCCTCCAGAAGCAGGCAGAAGGTATGCAGTCCCTCGTTAACTCCGCAGGCTCTGCTGACGATGCTGTTAAGCTCCTCATGGCTGACAAGATGGAAGAACTCATGCGTATTCAGGTTGACGCTATCAAGAATATCAAGATTGATAAGATCACTGTATGGGACAGCGGTTCCGGCACAGACGGCAAGAACTCCACAGCTGATTTCGTAAGCGGTCTTATGAAGTCCATTCCCCCTATGAATGAATTATTCAAGCAGGCAGGTCTTAACATGCCCGAATTCTTAGGCAAGGAAATCAAAGCTCCCGTTGTAACAGCGGACGCTCCCGCAGCTGCTCCCGAAGCTCCTGCAACAAACGCATAATTGCATAACTACCGTACCGCCGTGCCCTGCACGGCGGTATTGTGAGGTTTAAAGAGAGGAAAAAATATGCTGATAGACAAAAAGCGGGAAGAAATGTATTTCAACTGCCGTATGCGAAAAAAGGCTATTGACAAAAAAATGGCGGTAATAAGAGCTATTATTTTTATTCCGCCTGCGTTGATTTTAATAGGCACCGTAATTGATATTGCCATGTCCGTGCTGGGTGATGCAGCTATTCTTGCAACAGGAGCAGGCCTTTACGGCTATGAGGTTATGGGAACATCCCCCATGTATCTGCTGGACATTATATGCAGCGGAGCGCTTATTGCAATGGCTCTGGGCGTTTCCTTTTTCGGGACAGAATATCTGCTGCAGAAAAGTCCGTATATATACTCAGGACTGGTAGTGCTTTTTTTCATTTTACTCCTGGTTTCAGGCTATGTTCCGATGATAACCTTTGCCATTCTTGCCGCAATAGCAATTCCTCTTTCGGTATGGAATAAGAAGCTGGCTGCAGAGGAAAAGGAAATGAGGACTCTTGACGGCTATCCGCATTTCAACCCTGTTCATATCAAACATACGGATACACCCTTTGTGCCTGCCACAAAGGACGAGCTTGACGAAATGTCGGCAGAAGACCGTATAATGTACGAGCGTGAACACTGAGGGGCGTGCCGCCTCATGCGATTCCTGAATTAACTATCAATCAACAAAACGTTTTCACTCCGAAATAGTGAAAACGTTTTACTTTTTACCATAATAACCACTGTTTTTTGTCTGTAAATTAACATAATTTTAGAAAATTACGCTGTTTTTCAAGAAACACTTTTAAAACGTTGACATAAAGTGATAAAATATGATATGATAAAATTAATAAAATATAATACATAAGGAGAAAATATATGAAACTGAATAAAATTCTTGCAGGAATTATTTCAGGCGTAATTGCAGCAGCTTCCATGGCAACATCTGCTTCTGCATATATCAGCGTACCGGCTTCGCCTGCATCGCTTCTTACCGTAAATAATCAGTCCTGGAGCAAGATGATAAACTCATCCTATGATATTGATTATTCTGAGTTAGCGCAGATTCAGGCGGCTTTCACTCTTACAGATCCCGCAGCTTACGAAGCTGAAAAAGCTTCCGGTTTTTATGCTGACGGCGAAACTGCATTCGGCGACTTTGCCGGTAACCTTGCATTCGGCTCATCAGCAGAATGGATTCCCTTCAACTTCAGCGGTATTGCTGATACCGCAGGCGATGCAAGCAACGCTTCTATCTCCTCTCTCGGCGGCGGCAGCTATGTCATGACAGGTAATATCTCTTCCGATAAGGCGGCAGCTATCACAGGCAGATGCAGCGTAACCTTCGCAGAATGGGGAAATACTTCCGATAAATACGAGCTTACACTTAACTACGTTTCTCTGATTGATAAAAGCGGTAATGTAATGCTGGAATATGACGGTTCAGGTAACGCAGTAGTTGAACCCGCAGTTATCGTGACAACAACAACCGAAGCTCCCGTAGAAACAACAACCACTACCGAAGCTACAACAACCACACCTGCGACAACAACTACTACAACTACAAAAACCAAAACAACCACTACAACTACTACAACAGAAGCAACTACAACACCCGAAGAAACAACCGCTGAAGCAGAAGAAACCGAAGAAACAACAACTGCTGAAACTACAACAACTACTACCACAACAACCACCACAGCAGAAGAAACAACAGCTGCTGAGGTAACAACCACAACAACAGCGGCTGCTACAACAACAGCGGCAGTTGAACAGGCAGTAGCTTCAGACGCTGACAACTTCGCTTCCAGAAACAGCCAGCTTCTGATTTTTGCAATTGCAGCAGTAGTAATAATCATTGCTGTTATCATTGCATTTGTACTGATCTCTCTCAAGAAAAAGAGATAATCCACGGAGGATTTTTATGAACACTTTACTTTCCGCAGCAGTAGCTACCGGCGTTTCCATCAACCCTGTAATGATTGTCATTGCAGCAGTTGCAGTAATTCTCATCGCCGCTTGCGTAGTGCTTGGCATTATTTCAAAAAAGAAGAAATAAGGCGAGCCGCCTTGGGCAATGGCCCTAAAACTGAACAAATTCAAAAATGTCGGAAACCTTAAAGGTTTCCGACATTTTTATTCTATCATTCAAGCCATATTTTTACAGCCGCACAGGCAGTTGACATTTTTCCGCCGTCCTCTGCACCGCATTCAAGGGCACGCTGACCGACCTCGTACTCTTGAAGGTCTGCACCGCCGCCGCAGGCTGTGGTTATAACAACGGGCATAAGCCCGCACAGTTTTTTCAGCGATTCCTTCAGATGTACGGGAATACCTCCTGCACCATAGCTTTCTATTACTGCACCGCTGCAGTTTTCAGGCACATAAAGATTATCCGTAAAGGGCGAAAGCTTTATTACGGATATTTTTTTATCCGTTTCAGGAAGCTTCATAGGCTCACACGGCTCCGCCAAAGCCGCCGCTGTCACTTTTCCGTCGCAGACAGCGCCGTTGTCTTCTCCGCAGAACGCCCTGAATGCGTCCTTTTCACTGCTGTGGCGCTTGATAAGGTTGCCGCCGCTTATAATTCTGCCTGCAAACACTGCATAAACTCCTGCAAACCTGTTGTCGCAGGCAACCGTGACAGCATCACGTATATTTCCGCCTCCGTCGCTTTCCGCTTCGCTCATAGGCACCATAGCTCCCGTTATTATTACGGGAATACCCAGACGAGAGCATGTGAAATAAAGCATTGCCGCTGTGTATTCGAGCGTATCCGTGCCATGAAGGACAACTATTCCGTCAAACCCTTCCGCTTCCTTTACAGCACGGCAGAGAAGCCGCCATTTATCGGGAGTTATATCCGTGCTGTCGCAGGAAAACAGGTCGCACACGGCGATATCGCAGCCTGTTATGCCTGCGGTAAGCTGTTCGCCGCTATGAGTGGGGGTGCGCCCTTTGTCTGTTGTTTCGCAGGCGATAGTGCCGCCTGTTGTTATAATAAGAATTCTTTTCATGAATTTTCCTTTTCGGGCTGACCGAAGCCGCAGTAAAGCTTATCGCCCTCAGCAATATCTGCTGTTACTTCAAACTGTGCCTTTTCACCCTTCATAAGATAAATACGCTTTATACCGCAAAGCTGGGGATTGCCTGTTTTTGCGTCCTTGTAAAGCTGAATAACCTCGCCGCTGTCGTAATTACCCACATTCTCCGCTTCAACGGTTACGGTATCACCGTTTACAGATACGATGCGGCATTCAAATTCGGAATAGGTAAGACCGTATCCGAAAGGATAAAGCACGTTGTCGTTATTTTCAATATAGCGATAGGTGCGGTTCTTCATTGAATAATCGGTAAATTCAGGCAGCTTGTCTGTATCCTTGTAGAAGGTAACAGGGAGCTTTCCGCTGGGGGATATTTCCCCGAAAATAATTTCCGCAAGAGCAGTACCGCCGTGAGGTCCTGCATACCATGCGCAGATAAGTGCATTTTCCCTGTCATCATCAATTGTGACAGAGCTTCCTGCTGAAAGAACCACGATTACAGGCTTGCCTGTGTCCAGAACAGCCTTTATAAGCTTTCTCTGGCTTTCAGGAAGCAGGAGGGATGCTTTATCCCCTGAAGCATATTCGTTGCCTGTGTCGCCCTCTTCGCCCTCTATATGCTCATTCAGACCAACGCAGAGTATTGTGACGTCGCTCTGCTCAGCACAGATTATTGCCTCGGAAATGCGGTCATAGGGCTGAGCAAGACATTCACTTCTGTCCTTTGTAAAATCGCAGCCCTCAGAATAATGCACACGGATTTCTTCGCCGCAGGCATCCTTTATTCCCTGTAAGAAAGTGGTATAGCCTGAAGCCGTACCGTAATAGTTACCCTTTAAGGAATCGGTGCTGTCTGCGCTGCAGCCGATAACGGCAATTGACTTTACACTGCTCTTGTCAAGAGGCAGTATACCGTCGTTTTTAAGGAGCACCATTGACTTTTCCGCAGCTTCAAGGGAAACCGCATTGTGCTCTGCGCAGTCAACAACATCGTAGGGGATATTATCAAGATAAGTGTTGTCGAACAAGCCCAGCTTTATTCTTGTTTCAAAGAGCTTTTCAACGGAACAGTCAATCTCCGCCTCGGTCACAAGCCCCTCGTTGTACGCCTGAAGAATATAGGCATAGGAACAGCCGCAGTTGACATCGCAGCCCTTGGTAAGCGCAAGTGCGGCGGATTCGATAAAATTTGATGTAACCTTATGATGCATATGGAAATCCTGGATTGCCCAGCAGTCAGAAACGAAGTAGCCGTCAAAGCCCCAGTCCTCACGCAGAATACGCATAAGCTCCGTATTTGCACAGGCAGGCTCGCCGTTTACACGGTTATATGCACCCATAACGCCCTGAACGCCTGCCTTTACCAGCTTTTCAAAGGCGTAGAGATATGTTTCGTACAAATCCTCATCGCTTACTTCAGCGTCAAATTCATGGCGCAGTTCCTCAGGACCGCTGTGTACCGCAAAATGCTTTGCACAGGCAGCCGCTGTCATGTATTCGCCGTCGCCCTGAAGTCCCTTTACATAGGCAACACCCATAAGCGCTGTCAGATAAGGGTCTTCGCCGAAGGTTTCGTGACCTCTGCCCCAGCGTGGGTCACGGAAAATATTGATGTTGGGCGACCAGATTGTAAGTCCCTTGTAAATATCCCTGTCGCCGTGTGCGGAATACGCATTATATTTTGCTCTAGCTTCAATTGCGATTATTTCAGCTATACGCTCGGTAAGCTCGGTGTCGAACGTTGCGGCGATGCCGATAGCCTGAGGGAACATTGTTGCAGTACCTGCTCTCGCAAGACCGTGAAGACCCTCGTTCCACCAGTTGTAGGCAGGAATGTCCAGCCTTTCAATTGCAGGAGAGTCAAATCTCAGCTGACTGCATTTCTCTTCAAGGGTCATCTGTGATACAAGTTCTTTTGCACGGGCTTTAAAATCGTTCATAATATACTCACTTTCCTCCGAAAAGTACGGAAACTTTTTCTTCGTCTGCGTTTGCATAGCTTACAACATAGTCGTCCTTGTGTTCTTCTCCGCCGGTTATATAATAATCGCTGAGTCTGCGTATTTTCATACCGCAGGCTTCTGCCTTCTCTGTAAATTCAGCAGCATCGCCGCTGACTGTAACCGTAAAATGCAGGCCGTCGCCTATTTCGTGTATCTTTACATTTTCCGAAGCAATGGCCGCTGTTACCGCTTCAAGGCTTTTATAGACATACTTCTTTATGCGGTTGATGTGACGTTCAAAATAACCTTCGCTTATGAATTTTGCAAGGGTATATTGCTCAAAGGCGGATACAGGGCAGCTGTAAAAGCTCATCTTCTCCTTCCACAGCTCCATAAGGCTGTCGGGAAGACACATATAACTGATACGTACCGACGGTGCAATGGTCTGGGAAAAGGTGTTGATATAAATCACCCTGCCTGTGTTATCCATACTGTATACCGCAGGCACAGGAAGCCCTGTGCGGCGGAATTCGCTGTCGTAGTCATCCTCAATGATATAGCGGCTGTCCTTTTCCTGAATCCATTTCATTATTTCACTGCGCCTCGAAATAGGCATAACCGCACCTGAAGGGAAATGGTGGGCAGGCGATATATGTACAACGTCAGCATCGCTTTCAGACAGCCTGTCCGCAAGGATTCCCTGTTCGTCCATTTCAATTCCTGTAAATTTAACCTTGTTCAGCCTGTAAATTTTTGCCGTTTTGTCATAGCAGGGGTTTTCGGCAGCATAACTGCGCTCTCTGCCAAGAAGCTGGATTATAAGATTATACATATATTCCGAGCCTGCGCCTATGACGATGTTTTCAGGCGGAACACGCATATTACGGCAGCGGTAGAGATAATCCGATATTGCCGACCGCAGTTCATAGACGCCTTTGCTTCCCACGGGTCTGAGGAGCCTTGTATCCTGCTCGGCAATAACCGTTCTCATAAGCCTTGCCCACACAGAAAAGGGAAACAACGCCGCCGCACCCGAAAGAGGGGTGTTATCCTGCGGCTCGGGATTTGCGCCGGGGGAAAACGGCTGCGTTTCTGTTTCTCCGCCGCCGCTGTATCTGATGAAATAACCGCTGCGCTGAACCGCTGAGATATATCCTTCAGCTATGAGCTGGGCTATTGCGTTTTCGGCGGTAACGACACTTACACCGAACTGCTCCGCTATACTGCGCTTGGAAACAAGCCTTTCACCCTCTTTGAGCTTTCCGAGAAGTATATCACGCTTTATTTCTTCGTAAACCTCTTCATAAAGGGTTTTACTGCGTTTCATGACTGTCACCCGCCTTCATTCTGGTATGGTGTTTATTTTCAAAATTAACGAATCTGATATTATCAGTATTATAGCACAGACTGTGTGTAAAAGCAAGGGGGAACGACCGTTACTGAATCATTTAAATCTCTCTGCTTTTTTAGTTGTCTGCTTTAAAATACTATTCTTTATCTTCCCTAATTTCCTTCTGATTCTTCGATACAAAGAAGGCTTTGCATATTTATTTACAAGCTTATCAAATTTTTTGCTTTCCAGTCCGCTGAAGAATTGTGTGCGGTTTTTATTCACAGGCGAGGATTTAATCATTGCGGCGTTATATATTGCAACCGTTTTTATATCAACTTCGCCCGACTTGATTTTATCACTTGACAACTCAAATATGCGATTGCCCTTCTCCGAATGAATCATCAAAAGAGAGGTTCCTTTATCATCATCTATTTCAGGAAAAAGCTTGTCAACACCCCAGAAATCCGCCAATGTAACATCGCTTTTTCTGTGGATTTTCTTAAATCTGCACTTATAACAAGAAGGTCTGAGGCACACGTCGTTCAAAAAAGCTTTCATAAATAAATCATCAGATTCTTTGCTTTCGTATTTACTTCCGTCCTCAAAAGAAAAAGAAACCGAAATTGTATGCCACCCATGCGCTTTTGAACGGAAATTTACACTTCTGATTCCGGAACCTTGCTTTCTTTCTACGAAATCAACATACTTATTCCACACCCTGACCGAAGGTACACCGTGACATATAAAATCAACGCAAAGGAGATTATCATAATCTTTTCCGAGAAATGCAAGCAGACCTTCAATCTGGCATGGCGCACCTGAAAACAGCACTTCAACGTTTTTGTCAAGATATTCCCTTACACTTCTATACATATCGGAAATATCGCTTTGCATATACTTGCTGCCACGAAGCACGGGCAAATCATCCGAACAACTGATACAGATATGGTTTACACTTCTCATATTATCCGACATTGCTGCGCCAAAAACGACACCACCGTTTTTCAGTGTTTTTTCAGCCAATACTGAAAAAACACCGCCCGAGGAACTCTCATTTCGTGTTTTTTCATCATTATTTATTGCCCAGTAAGCTTTTGTCTTGTCATCCTCAGACTGGCTTTCCCCAATACATACCGGACAGGCATTGACACATTTGCCGCACTTTACACATATTGAACCGTCAACTGCCGGATAAGCAAAACCTTCCTGATCAGCCTGCATTTCAATTGCATTTACAGGACATATGTTGTAACAAGCGCTACAACCGCAGCAATCGGATTTTTCAGGTAATGAAATCATATATTACTCCGTTTTTTCATTATTTTTAAAAGCATATTCTTCTCTTCTTTGTTTGCTCCGAGGAAAATAACAGAAACCGCATAAATAACAATATATGCTGAAATCCATAAACAAAATTCCATAACGCTGTCTATAACAATATAATTCATTATAATAACACCGAAAAGCACAGGAATGACCAACCCCTTCATAATACCTGAAATGCTTTTCCAGAATGATAAAATATCAATTCCTATGACTCTAGAATAATAAATATTCATTATTATTCCGTTCGCTACTACAAGACTCAATCCTGTACCAAAGGCGGTTCCGACGCTTCCGAATCTTATACCCAGAGGTATACTTACTATGATATTTATAAATGCCATCGCCAGATAAACAAGTGATCTGAATTTATGCTTGTTTACTGCCCGTTGTATTTCAATACCCACATTCTGAATCAAAGGAATAATTGATGGCAAAATGAGGAAAAGTGCCGCATAATAAGAATTCTCGTACTCCTGCGTTACATAGATTTCAGTAATAAAATATCTGCCGAAAATAACAAATCCGGAAGCTGCTAATCCAAGTACCATAAGTTGTATTCTTCCGACTCTTGTAAATAATGAAGTGAGTTCATCAAGCATAGAATGCTTGTTTTCAGATACTATTTTATTTACACGTGGTGCAAATACAGATGAAATTGCAGTTGAAAACTGAAGAAACACAGCATTCATTGTTGCGCTCACACCATACACGGCAACCTCGTTTGTTCCTGAAACCCTGCCTAATATGTATTTGTCAACCGACCAGTTGATCTGATCAATGAGCATGTTCAAAAACAAAAACACACTGAACACAGCAACTTCCCGTAACAATGAAAAATCAAACTTTTTAAAATTAAATTTAACCTTTAATTTTTTTACACAATATAACGCATTGATTGTAAGCTTTAAAACACTTATGGAAAGTGTTATAAGAACAACAGAAACCGAACCATATCCCATAAATAGCAGCGGAAGACAGATCAGCGGATTAAAAATGACTGACAATAAATTCAGTACACGTTGAAAAACAAACTGTTCATGAGCACTTACAATTGAATCAAAAACAGATGAAGGAAATGTCAACGCAATATTAAATACAAGAATATGCATTAATATTTTTGCTTTTTCATGCTCACCCGATGTAAGCTTGTCGCCGAAAATCTGAGGCGTATACTGCGCCAGAATACAGCCACTGACCAAAGCAACTGCGCTCATAATCAGGAAAACGGTCATAAACATTCCGTTTAACTGACCGATTTTTTGATTATCGCCATTTTCACGGAATCTCATATAGAACCTGAGATAGGCGCCGGTAGCTCCGAAACTCAACAGGCTGAGATAGCTGACAACGCTTGCAACCAGCGTATACAGACCATACTCGCTCTGTCCAAGCAGATTTATCATTAACGGAGTATATATAAGCTGTACAACCATCTGAACCGCTATGGTAATGTATGATAAAATCACTCCGGATTTTAATTGAGATTTCATTTAACTGTTTAACTCCCCTGCTTCAGCGTCAGCAAATGCAGTATTAAGATAATCCCGCATTTTCTTGCGCTCTGAAGATAAAATATCATCAACCTTTGAAAAATCACAGGCAATATCAAGCCTTTGATTAGCCGCATTCCTATGCTCAAGCCCGAATTTTTTCAACAAGGTAAAAATACGTCCGTGTATTCCTTTTAAATCATTTCTTTCAAAAACCGTAAACGGCGTATGATAAATAATCGAAAAGACACAACCGTGAAAAGAGGTTGTACAGAAATGTTCAGCTCTTTTAATAAGATAAAGGAATTCATCGGGTTGAACATTTAAATATTCCGGATAGTTCCAATCGTAAAGATTTATAATTGGCAGACCCTCTTTTTCCGACAACTTTTTCGCATAATTAATAGCTTCCGCAGGCGCATCGCCTAAGAAATAAGTCAGGATATATTTTTCAGGTACGTCAAATGACGGTCCGGACGAAATATTATCCCATTCATCAGATGTAAGCGCCATAGTGGGGTCACACAATAATTGCGCTTCACGTCCTGTTAATTCATTTATTAATCTGCAGCCGCTTTTCTCGCGGCATGATAAGTGTTTAAAACCGTTCAGACCGTCTGTGTACTGCTGTCTGAATTCTTCTGGAATCGATTCAAAGCCAAAACTCGGAGAAATACATATACGCTTGTGAGGCGGAGCAAAACGGATAAAGAAATAATCCATTTCTTCATTGGTTCTGCTCCAGTTGTGCCATATCTGGTCACTACCTGCTACGAAAAAATCATAGTTATCAGCGATTCTGTATGTGTCACGAAATTTAATAGTTTCGCCCAATTGCAGTTTTTTCTCTGAAAACTTTTTAAAGCATGCTTCTATTTGTAATATAAACCGCTTTTTTTCAGCTGTTTTTTTGGGAAATCCTAAAAAAGCTATCAGCTTACTTTTTAAACCCCTTAATCTGTAATGTCTTACATTACCGATTGTTTTACACTCATAGCCTTTTTCTTTTATTAATTCCTGTACGGCATAGTTCTGAAGTTTATTGCCGAAATTTTTCTCCCCGTAAAGAGTTAAAACAGCTACTTTTTTCATATATTTACCTCGTTAGTTTGGATTGATTAAGCTTTCTGGAAATATGAAAAACAATAGCACACGCTATGGCATAGAAATAAAAAGTCGAATCATACAGACAGCAACCGGTTAAGCTGTATGATAAATAAAAAATCTGAACAGAAAGCGATATGACACAATAAAAATGATAGGTTTTATCTGAATCATATACTATTTTAATGATATTAAGCGTTTTAAAAAATACATATAAAACAATAAAAAGATAACATATCAAACCGACTATTCCTGTTTCACACAAAACCTGTATATACACATTATGCGTATTTACAAACTTGTTTCCGTCGTTCAGAATCAGATAATTACCATATGACATGGGGTAACCATACCAGCCGATACCCAATAAAGGATTGGTTTTAAAAAGATTCATGGCCAATGCCCACAGGTCAAAACGATTGCTTGAAATATCGCCGTCTTTGCCAACATTGAATCTTTCAAGAGTTGCAGCTAATTCCGGAACAAAACCTGAGGCGATAATCAGTGCAATAAAACCTAAAAACAAAACGAAAAAGCCTTTTATTGTTCTTCCGCCTTTTTTATCGGGAGTAATCAGCATATATGTAGCAATAAAGGCAAAAACAGTAAACAACAAATGAGCTCGTTTTGCCGTTAAAAGAAGTCCGATGAAAGCGACAACCAATAAAAGCTTGTACTTGCGTTCTTTGTTGAAAATAACCTTGACAAAACATAAAAGTGAAGAAACAGCACAAAAGATTCCGTTATATGAATAATGTGTAGTAAAGCCTGCTCTATGGATTGCGCTGTAAGAACCGCCTGCAATTCCACCTACCGTATCGTTCCATATGGGAATCATTATCGCCCTGCACAAATCGGGAAAAATAAAGAAAATAATAGTTGTCAGCGGAAAAAACAACGCAATAACATAACAAAAATCCATCAGGAATTTGATCCAGTTGTCACTGTAAATCAAAAACCAGATTATAATATTAGCGAACAGGAATATAATAGCTTTTATTATTAATTCCGATATGCCCGACCTTAGAAATTTATTGAAAATACAAAAATAAACGGTGTGAAATAACAGCGCTGCCAGAAAAAGGATGTCATTGTAACTTTTTGTAAACAGAAAATTGTTTTTTCTTGGGATTTTCACATTAAGCAGCATTAAAAACATAACCAGGCACAGCAGTATTGAAATAGAAAAATACGCACCTAATATACTGCTAAAAAAAATGTATATCAAAAACAGGAATAACCCTGCTTTCTGCAACAATACAGTGCAATTGACTTTATTCAAATCGCTCCTCCTAAATAGTATTATTTACCGCATAGAGAATAAATGTTTTTCAATTGTTCCGCAGACTGCCTTATATCATATCCTGCTGCCTTTATTTGCATCGACATATCCATGCGTTCATAACCGCCGCTGTAGCCGAGTACTTTATCCGCCCAATTCTCTGCCGGCTCGTGAAGCGACATGTAATTGAACAAATCTGTTATTTTCGCATCAACAGGAACAGTATCTGCACAAAGAGTATTAAGACCTGCCGCCTGAGCTTCAATAGCTGCAATACCTAAGCCCTCAAAATGAGAAGGAAACACAAAACAATCCATGGCCTGATACAATTCATTTACTTTACCGGTTGTCCCGTAGAAAATAACATTATCGGATAAATTATAGCTCCTGACCTTTTCTCTTATTTCAGAATCAAGTTCACCGTCGCCGACAAGCAATAATACAGCGTCCTTGTTCTTTTTATATACTTCATTAAAAATATCAATTAAAAAAGAATGGTTTTTGGCATATGAGAATCTTCCTATATGCCCGATAACAAACTTGTTGTCGATATTGAGTTCTTTCCTGATTCTATCACGGATATAAGGATTAAAAACAAATTTATCTGCTTCAATGCCGTTTTTTACAACAGTATATTGTTTGTTTTTTACTATTCTTTTCGGAAACATCCATTCTGCAGCCAAATCGGAACAGGCGACAAAAGCATCACCTTTTATACGCATTATAAACTTAAAAAAACATTCTGTTATTTTTTCAGACAGCCTGTAATCTCTCCTGTTGGCAAAATGAGAATGAAAGATAACATATGTATGCTTTTTTACGCAAAGAGAATACATAACATCATAGGGACGGGTTAAATGAAAATGTACAATATCATAATCATTTTTTTTACAAAAATCAGAAAATGACAAAAACTTTTTTAGTATTCTTAATGGTTTGAATTTAATTTCAGATATTTTTGAATCGGGAACTATAACTTCTCTTCCCATTTTATTTGCTACCGATTTATAGTTGTTATCATTTTTCAATAAATCTGTATGATATGTAATGTCAACACCGGAGATAAAAGATGTCGTATTAAATAAAAAAGCTTCTATGCCGCCATTGGTGATTGCTTTGGTTTTTTCAAGAACTTTCATAATTCAAACTCCGATTTTTCGGGTAATATTCTATCAAAGGCTGAGTTTATCACAAACTTTGACTTTTCATACTCTTCATCAGACATTTCATAATCATTAATACAAATCATTTTTCTTTTTTGTTTTAATATAAAATCATGTATTTCTTCCGCAGTATGAGAAAATACAAGTTCAAAATTCATGCCTGTTTTAGGACTTCTGGGATAAAACTCTCCCTTTGCTATCTGCCACTCCTTGAAAAGCCACTGGCTATAATCAAGCATATTTCTGAATTTATTTTTACAGGTAGAAACAAGCTCTTCTTCTTCTAAACTCCACACTTCTTCAAATGTGGACTTTTTATAAGAATTCGGCATATGATTCATCCACATTCCGGGAAATCTTGGGCAAGGAGATAAAACAACCGTCTGAAGCACTTTTTTTCCATACTTCAGATTAAACCACTTTTTAAAATTCTTTTTTAAAACTTCCTTCATATTGAAATATTTATTTATAATACCGATGTTTCTGAAGGTTGTAAAATGGAACTGAAATAAAGGCGAGTAACAATGAGGATTTAAAACTGCTGTGTCACACGGCAAACCGTTTTTAAAAAAGTCTGCAGATTTAACCTTATCAATGATAAAAGTATCATCATTGAAATAAACAAAATTTTCCGAAAGACCTTTTATTCTATGCAAATTGAGTTCTATAGTATGAGAATTGAATGTCGGTAAATATTCTTCGGGGATATAATCAGAATGCCTGACTATATTGAGCTTGGGATGATTTACATTAAGCCACTTTGGTAAATGGCCACAGGTTACAAAATGAATCTTATTAACCCAGGGAGCGTACTTCTCGACGCCTCGGAACCAATACTGCAGATTATCCCAGTCTCTGTATCGATGCAGGCTTGCATCTTCTTTCAGTTTGTCGGGAGAATATCCGGCTTTTTCAGCTTGCCAATCTGCGTCATTTCCATCCACCCATATTATTACAAAATCAATTTTTTCCATCTTTGCTTCCTTTAGGTTTATTTATTATAAAAACAACTTTTCTCAGTCCGTCATATAACAGGTTTTTCGTCCTATTTTCTCAGGAACTTCAAATAAAATGCTTTACGCATTTTATTCGGCATAAGAGCAACTATCGCCGAAGCACCTGCACTGACGAAAAAATCCTTAAATGAAATGTAGCCTTTACGGAACTGGTTGTATTTAAAACTTACAGCAGTTTTCATATAGCCGACACCGCCACGCCTTGTAAAAAAAGCGTCATTTACTCTTATATAATAAAGATTTTCCTGAATGTTATAACACTTTATCCCATGTTCTAACACAACCCTTAAAAACAAATCATAATCCTCATATAATTTGACATCTCTGTAATTACCGCATCCGATCACAACACTTTTTCTGTAAAGTACCGTCGGATGCAAAATTGCGCATCTTCTCTTCATGAATGCATAAATATCATCTGAGGTTTCCGGCACTCTGTGCACTGATACAGGACTTTCCTTGTCAGATTCAAATTCAACCTCAAAAGAACCTATAATACCATATTCAGGATGTTCATTCAATACCGACAAAAGCTTCTCGCATCGTTCCGGCACAGAATAATCATCCGAATCCATTCTGATAATTATCTCATTCCTGCAATTCTTCACGCCTTCAGCCAGTGCCGGCCCCAGACCCACATTGTATTCAAGCGGCAGAATTGTAAACAATTCCGGAAATTTTTCAGCATATTCATTTATGACGTCTTCCAGTTCCTGAGTTAAAGGTCCGTCTTTAACCAGGAAAAACTCATCGGCTGAAACTGTCTGGGAAAGCATACTTTCAATACTTTCTCTCAACCATAGTGGATTCTCTTTATAATAAACCGACATTAACACGCTATATTTGTCCATTTTGATTATTGCCTCACTTTTATTAAAAGCTACACCGCTATACGTTGTTAACTACTTTTCAGTATTTCATATACTCTTTAATCATACGCTTTTTTAACGTATTTGTCAACAGATTAAGCGATTTATCTGTATTCGCCGCACCTGTTCAGATGTTTTCTTCACGTATCATAAACGTTACTTCTGTATACAAAAGAAAACCGGGGAAAATCCCCGGTTTTCTTGATATTTTATTTAGGCTCGGTTGTTACAATTATTACATCACCATCGACTGTTCCCTCAAATGTCGTTGCAGGGGGTGCGGTAGTGGTTGTGCTCGTTATAACAGTAGTGTCAGGCGTTGTTTCAACAGGCGGAATAGCGGTTGTTGTGGTTTCTGTCTTGTCAGGGTATACGGTTGTAATAACAATATCCGTCTTATCTCCCATGCCTGTAATCTGTGCACTTGTAGTCACGTCTGATTTATCGGCAGAGGTCAGAGCTGTTTCGGTTTTGTCGCCTGCCGTTGTTACATCGGTTTTATCATATATAATCTCGGTTTTGTCAGGAACGGTTGTCACTGTTGTGGTTTCTTCGGGAACAGGAGTAGTTGCCGCAGTGGTTGTGCCAGTTGTTTCGCCGCCTGCTGCACCATAGGTTTCAGCGGCATAAACGAGAGCAATGTATGCGGCATACAGCTCTTCATAGCTCATTTCATAAAGTGCAGCTATCTCCGCCTTGGTAAGATATGTCTTGTTCTTTTCCAACACATCAAGCTTAAGCTCACCATATACCGAAAGATTATAGATTTCCTCAAGAGTGAGATTAAGACGCATTTTTTCAAATGCTGAATTTGCATAAGGATCATCGGCATAAAGCACTATGTGGGTTACCGCAGAAGTTTTCGGCTCGTAAATCTGCTTTCCTGCGTTGTCGATGTAGTAATCCTCATAATAAATCATATCCTCCACCGCCGCAAACTCAAAACCACTCTGTAAAAGCTCGGTGAGAATCTCAGGCAGAGCCTCTGTTGTATTCTCAAGATCGTTATGGAAAAGCAGAATTGAGCCGGATTCGGTTTTGGAAGTGATACGCTCGTATATGGTGTAGGGGTCAGGGTCTTCCCAGTCGATGCTGTCCACCGACCACTGAATAACCTTCAGGCCCATACCCTCTACGGTAGTGATAACATTGTCGTCATACTCGCCGTAAGGAGAACGGTAGAGAACAGGCTCTTCGCCTGTAATCATCTTTATCTTGCGTGAGCATTCACGTGTATCTTCAATAAGGCTGTTGATATTCATGCCATTCACATGGGGATGGACGTCAGAATGATTCTGAACCGAGTGTCCCGCATCATGGAATTTCTTCACATCCTCAGGATATTTGTCACAGAATTCACCCGTTACAAAGAATGTGGCCTTTGCGTTGGCGTTTTTCAGAATTGAAAGTAATTCATCCGTATTTGAATTGCCCCAGGCACAGTCAAATGTCAGCGCAATTTTATTGTCACCCCTGTCTACACAGTATATGGGGAGCTTTCTTTCATCTGCGCTTGCGGTAACGGCGTTGAACACTGCAAATATAATTATTGCAGCAACGAGAAGGCCGAATAATACAGCCGATATAATTCTTAAAATCTGTTTTTTCGTCATTGTATAAACTACCATATCAATCGTTCCTTTCAGGATTTCTGATTGATTATATGCAGCTTGTTTTTAAAAAATGACAGCTTGTGCTATGTTTCTTATTTTCCTTGCGGAAGCCTCCTCAGCCCGGGCGTTATTATCTGATTTTCGGGGATAAGAGAATAGTCGTACATTACCCTTGAATGGTTGTCAAGAATAAGCTCACGCTTTATTATATTGCGTGTGCGGTCAAGTGTAAGGCGGTATACACGGCTTACCCGATAGAATACCCCGTCCTCCTCTGTAAAGCCGTGATTTTCTTCGGTAATGCGATATACAAAGGGAAATGCCCTGGATGAACGCAGTTCGCCGCAGAGCTTACCTCTGCTCTGCCATATAAGAAGCTGTACAGGCACATCGGTTGTGTTTTTAAAGCGGTAGTCTATATTTTTGTAGAAAACTCCGGTGCCCGTGCCGAAAGGTACTCTTCTTCCCGAATCGGGGAAAAGTGCATCGGTATGATGAAAAAGCTCGGTAACGGTAAGAGGGCTGTTCAGAACAAGCCAGTGAACAAGATTTGCAAGCTGGCACAAACCGCCGCCTGTGCCTTTATCAAGCTTTCCGTTATGTATTACAAGACCGTCCAGATACCCCTTTTCCGCCGTCGGCTCTCCCACAAGCCGCCAGAAGGAAAAGGTTTCTCCCGGATTTATGATAATACCGTTGATTTTATCTGCGGCAAGCTTCAGGTTTACCGCCTTGTTGCGCTGCAGCTCCATATCCACACCTTCAAGCTGACGGAGAATAACCGAGCTGTGCGCTTTTACGAGAACGGGCAGAGGTTCTGATTTCTGACAAGCGAATCTTTCACGGCTTACCATATCCTTGACATCACGTATGAGGTATTCTTTTTTCAGAGAAATTTTATAACACAAAGGTGAGATTTCGCAAAACAGTCTGCGTCTTTTCATCAGAATACCCCCTTTCAGGCTTTCGGCATACTGCCCTTTGATTAAATTATATCACTCTGAAAATCAAAGTCAATATTTGTAACCACATTGTAAACATTTGTAACCACTTTGTAAACTTTCTGAAAGGGTGAAGAATAAGGCGCCGCCGTAAGGTTGATATCCGTATAGAAGCTTTACAGGCATTACTGAGGAAAACCCTTTTGTAAAAGGGCTTTTCCTCAGACTCCTTTCCGAAAACTTTTAATTTTAATTTAAGCCTTTGGAAGGGGGTTCGGGGGATAACCTTTCTACAGAAA
>JAGALB010000063.1 GCA_017625405.1 Ruminiclostridium sp.
AAACGCTGAAAGCATCTAAGCGTGAAGCCGTCCTCAAGATAAGATATCCCACTGTTTTAAACAGGTAAGACCCCCGGAAGACTACCGGGTTGATAGGCTCAAAGTGTAAGTGTGGTGACATATTTAGCTAGCGAGTACTAATCGGTCGAGGGCTTGACCTTGAATGTGTTAAGTTCGAAAAAATCGCAGAAAAGATTCATTGTTCAATTTTGAGTGTGCAGAGATGTGCATTTAGTCGGTGTCTATGACGATGAGGGTCCACCCGTTCCCATTCCGAACACGGTCGTTAAGCTCATTCGTGCCGAAAATACTTGGATGGAGACGTCCCGGGAAGATAGGTCGATGCCGACACTTAAAGTTAAGAGCTTCTCTGAGTACCAGAGGAGCTCTTTAACTTCTAAAGCTATGACCGCAGAGGCGGTCGGCATAAGCACCTTTAGCTCAGTTGGTAGAGCAACTGACTCTTAATCAGTGGGTCCTGGGTTCGAGTCCCTGAAGGTGTACCAATATTGACGGAAAAGAATAGGCTCGACCTATTCTTTTCTGCTCTATAAGGCCTGTTGGTCAAGCGGTTAAGACTCCGGCCTCTCACGCCGGCGACGGGGGTTCGATTCCCCCACGAGTCACCAACCGTTTGAAACAAGCGCCAATAGCTCAGTTGGTTAGAGCAACCGGCTCATAACCGGTCGGTCCGGGGTTCGAGTCCCTGTTGGCGCACCAAAATTAAATAGGGGTGTGGTTCAATGGCAGAATAGGGGTCTCCAAAACCTTTGACGTGGGTTCGATTCCTACCACCCCTGCCAATCAAAACTTCGGTGCAATAGTGCCGGAGTTTTTGTTTTATACAGAAAAGAGGAAATATGACAATTGCCGAACTTATCAGAACATGTGATTTTGATTTTGTTCAGAAGAAAATAACACTTCACTATGGTGACAATGATATTGAAAAATTCAGAAAGCTCTATATCGAATTGAAAAAATGCTCATCCCCTCAAAAAGCGGAAGCTCTGACAATTATAATCGGAGCATGGCGAGAAACAGAGGACGACAGCGTTCATGTGGAGGATTTCCACGAAGATGACGCAACGTTATATTATGATGTAAGCGGTTTTGTCGAGGGTGAGGAGATGCTTTATTCTATCGCTTCATCACCTTATGAAGATTTCCTGTCTTATAGCATTGACAAGAGAACAGCGGAAAAATTTTCACCTGAAACCATACTGGCTCACGCATTATACGAGGTAACAGCCTTTGGTTTTGAAAAAAATATATAAAAATTCGTAATTTTAAAAAATCCCCCTGCGTAACCTATTGCTTATGACGTAAGGTAATGACTTATAATGGCATTAAAGGAGGCCGGAACTATGTCCAGATACACAACAGGAGAAATTGCAAAGCTTTGCGGTGTGACCGTGCGCACAGTCCAGTACTACGACACCAGAGGCGTACTCATTCCCAGTGAGCTTACCGAAGGCGGCAGGCGCCTTTATTCCGAAGAGGATCTGCAGAAAATGAAAATTATCTGCTTTCTCAGAGGTCTCGATTTTTCCATCGATAACATCGCTGCGCTTTTCAAGGAAGAAAACCCCGACAAGGTTATTTCTCTTCTTATTGAACAGCAGGAGCAGGCTTTGTCCCAGGAAATAAGAGAGCGTCAGGAAAAACTGTCTACCATATCGGAAATGAAGGCTCAGCTTAAAAATTTCAGCAGCTTCTCCGTTGAATCCATAGGAGATATAGTGCGAATTATGGAAAACAAGAAAAAACTTAGAAAAATGCGGATGATTATGCTTGCAATAGGCATTCCGCTGGATATTGCCGAGGTGGTAGCTTTTATAATAGGTGTATTGCAGGGATTCTGGATACCTTTGATAATAGTTATGGCGCTGATGATTATTTTTGCAGCGGTTCTTTCAAAATATTATTATGACAATACCGCTTATATCTGCCCCGAATGTCACAAGGTTTTCAGAAAAGGCTTCAAGGAAGTGTTCTTTGCAGCGCATACACCCAGCACCCGAAAGCTTACCTGTCCTCACTGCGGCAAAAAGAGCTTTTGTGTGGAAACTTATAATGAGGGGGTTGAAGTTAATGCTTAAAAAATTCAGAAATCCGATTATTTTCGCCCTTATATTACTGCCCATAGCTTTAATCGGCGGATTCTTCACAAGTATCTATCTAGAGGAAACCTACGACCCCGCATTGCTTGCGGAAATGTTGAAGCAAGCGGGTATTTCCGATATATTTACCCTGCATATCATTACTGCCGTTCAGATAGCAGGACAGATGTTACTGCTGGGATTTTTCGGGTATATTCTTGCTGAAAAGACAGGGCTGCTGAAGAGCTTTAAAATCAGCAGAAACGGACTTGTTTCAACAATCGTTCTGACCGTAATCGGCAGCATCATTTTCATTGCTCTCGAATACGGCGTGTTTGCAAATCTTATTCCTGAGATTGCCGTAACATATGAAGCAAAGCCCACTGTCGCTTATATGATT
Organism: Ruminiclostridium sp.; assembly: GCA_017625405.1. GTDB lineage: Bacteria > Bacillota > Clostridia > Oscillospirales > Ruminococcaceae > Ruminiclostridium_E. The sequence goes on from JAGALB010000063.1 coordinate 2,500, forward strand.
TCCTGCCTTACCTATGGCGGTGTCCTTGAAGAAATCATGATGAGATGGTTTTTAATGTCCCTGCTTATATTTATAATTTGGAAGCTGTTTTTCAAAAAGGAACAGTCCGCACCCAGGGGCGTTATGATAGGTGTAAATATCGTGGTTGCACTTTTATTTGCGGCCGGCCATCTGCCGACAACCGCCATGACAATGGGGATTACCCCTCTTATTCTGGTGCGCTGCTTTACACTCAACAGCCTGGCAGGACTTATCTGCGGTCATCTTTACATGAAGCACGGCATTCAGTATGCAATGCTGTCCCATGCGGGATTCCACATTCTCTGGAAAATTTTCTGGATATTATTTATTTAAAAATAAAAAATATTAATTTTTGTAACATTCTTCCTTAAACGTTGTCTAACGTACAGAAGGGAAGTGAGACAGTGAAGAAAAAAGAACAGCCTATTTCCGACGAAATCCTCTGCGGCGAATACAAATCGGTTTTTCGTTATGTAATGTCACTGTGCAGAAACGAAACCGAGGCGGAGGATATCACACAGGAGGCATTTCTGCGTGCCATAAAGCGCAGTGACAGCTTTATGCAGGGCAGCAGCCTTTACACATGGCTATGCACCATAGCCCGTAATATATGGCTGAACAAGTGCCGCACCGCTAACCGTGAAATATCTTCTGAAATCCCCGGGGATATAACGTCCGATAATGCGTCGCCGCTTGAACAGCTTGTAACGGAAAAGGACACAGCCTTTTATATTCATAAGGCACTTCACAATCTCGCAGAACCCTATAAGGAGGTGTTCTCCCTGAGAGTTTTCGGCGAACTGCAGTTTGCTGAAATTGCAAAACTGTTCGGAAAAACCGAAAGCTGGGCGAGGGTCACCTTCTACCGTGCAAAGAAAATGATAACCGAGACGCTGAGAAAGGAAGAATTAATATGAAAATAGACTGCGAAATTATAAAGGATTTACTGCCCCTTTATCATGATGAGGCGGTAAGCGAAAAAACCGCAGAGGCGGTGAAGAAGCACCTTGAAGGCTGCACCGGGTGCAAGGACGAGTATGAGAAAATCAGTGCGCCTCTGCCCGTACAGGAGGAAGAAAAGACCACAGGCGAAAAATTCGCCCGCTTTATGAAAAGGCACAGAATAAAGCAGGCAATTCTTGTAGGTGTTCTTATTATCTCGCTTATACTGGGCGGCTGGTTTTCGCTGAACGTACCCGTTATAGACGTGCCATTTGAACATTTCGGTGAGGTTAAAGCGTACCGTTATGAGGACGAGTACGGGCACAAAAAATTCTGCGTTATTTACTGTTCGCCCGAGTATAGCCTTGGTTCTATGATAAAATATGCAAATATCAAGCATGCAAAAGTGCCCATGAACCAGTTCATGACAGCAGGCGAGCAGATAGAAGGCGGTGTTCTTAAAGCTTTTGAGCGTACACCTCTTATCCGCGGTTTCAAAAAGGACGCTGTACATGAAACAATATGGACCTTTGAAGCGGAAAATCTCTACGGAGATTACAGCAAGCTGATATTCGGCGGCGAAACGGTATGGTCACTTGAAGAAAACGCCGATGACCCTGTGCCAGAGTACGTTTATTATTTCGACAAGCTTGAAAAAACCTGCCGGCAGACAGGTAATGGTTACACATGGATTATGGACTATGAAAAGAATATCATAGGCGGTGCAACGGACGGCGGCGAGGTGATTTACTGGAATTTTGAGGGAGAGAGGATTGACATTGAGGATAGCTTTGACTGAAGAAAAATTAAAAAATCTCTTGACAATTCAAAAAAAGCGTGATATAATTACATTCACAGTTAGCAAATATGTTGAAATGCTATGATAGGAAATAAGACCTTATCACTGTTTTCAGAGAGCTGTCGTGTGGTGCGAGACAGTAAAGCGATTTGGTTATAACTCATCCTTGAGCAAAACAGCCGAAAGCTTTTGCGAGTAGATTGTTTCGGGTCCTCCCGTTACAGAGAATCACATTGTTTGATGTGAGTAAGTGGGTAATTTAATTTTACCAACAAGAGTGGTACCGTGGAGTTAATGCTTCATCTCTTTTATTCAGAGATGAAGCATTTTTAATTTATGTAGTTCAACTTATTTGATACAGGAATAAAGAATTTAAAAAACGGAGGTAGCATTATATGAAAATCAGTTTTTCCACATTAGCATGTCCTGATTTTTCATGGGTTGATATCTATTCTATGGCCAAGGACTTAGGCTTCCACGGCATTGAAATCAGAGGTATCGGCGAAGAAACAAACGTAGTAAAGACAAGACCCTTTTCAGCTGAAAAGGTAGACAGAACAATTGAGAAGCTCAGAAGCCTCAAGCTTGAAATCCCCTGTCTTTCCACAGGCTGCTGTCTTAAATTTGCTGACAAGCGTGAAGAAAACATTGCAGAAATCACTGCACACGCAGACCTCGCTGCAAAGCTGAACACTCCTTATATCCGTATTCTTGCCGACCTGACGCCTGCACCCGAGGGCGAGGTTGATGACAGCTTTATTGCTGAAGTATTAAAAGAAGTTGCTGCAATCGCAGAAAGCAGAAAGGTTACCCTGCTTGTTGAAACAAACGGCGTTTACTCTGATACAAAGCGTCTCAAAAAGCTTCTCGACACAGTAAACAGCCCTGCTGTCGGCGCTCTCTGGGATATGCACCACCCTTACCGCTACATGGGCGAAACAGGCGCAGAAACAGTTGAAAATTTAGGCGATTACATCAAGTTCATCCACGTCAAGGACTCTCAGATTATAGACGGCAAGCTCACCTATAAGCTTATGGGACAGGGCGATATGCCTCTTAGCGAAATGTTCTCCGCACTCCAGAAAATCGGCTACGACGGATACATTTCCCTTGAATGGGTAAAGAGATGGTCACGTGATTTATATGCGGCAGGTATCGTATTCCCGCAGTTTGCACGTTACATGAAGCCCTATCTCATGGCAAAGACCAATAAGCTTCAGATAGATAACCGCGGTACAGGCTACTATCCCTGGCCCAAGGAAACAATCATTGATGCAACTTTTCCTGATGTACTGGACAGAATCTGTGAAGAATTCCCCAAGCAGTACGCTTTCAGATACACAGAGCTTGACTATACAAGAACCTACCCTGAATTCCGTGCGGATGTAAGACGTTTTGCACGTGCGCTTGTTGCTATGGGCGTAAAGAAGGGCGACCACGTTGCAATCTGGGCAACCAACGTTCCCGCATGGTACATAACCTTCTGGGCATGCACCTATATCGGTGCAGTTCTGGTAACTGTAAATACAGCTTATAAAATTCACGAGGCAGAATATCTCCTCCATCAGTCCGACACACATACTCTTGTTATGGTTGACGGCTTCAAGGATTCCGACTACGTGGGAATCATGAAGGAATTATGCCCTGAGCTTGCTACCTGCAAGCCCGGCGAGCTGGATTCCGACAGACTTCCTTTCTTGAAGAACATCATTACAACCGATTCCGAGCAGCCCGGCTGCTTCACATGGGACAGCGCAATGGCTCTTGCCGACACAGTTTCCGAAGATGTTATCGACGAAATGCGCTCCAAGGTTGACAAGCACGATGTTGTCAATATGCAGTACACATCGGGTACAACAGGCTTCCCCAAGGGCGTAATGCTGACACACTACAACGTTGTAAACAACGGTAAGGCAATCGGCGACTGTATGGATCTTTCTTCCTTTGACAGAATGATGATTCAGGTGCCTATGTTCCACTGCTTCGGTATGGTGCTTGCCATGACTGCAAGCGTCACCCACGCCGTTACAATGAGCCCTATCCCCGCATTCTCCCCCAGAAAGGGACTTGCATGCATCAACAAGGAAAAGATTACCTGCTTCCACGGTGTTCCCACAATGTTTATTGCTATGCTGGGTCACGAGGACTTCGACAAGACCGATTTCTCACACATGAGAACAGGTATCATGGCAGGCTCCCCCTGTCCTATCAAGACAATGCAGGAAGTTATCGAAAAGATGCATATGCCCGAAATCTGCATCACCTATGGTCAGACCGAGGCAAGCCCTGCAACAACAATGAGCAAGACCACTGACAGCATTGACATCCGTGTAAATACGGTAGGCGCATCACTGTTCGGTGTTGAAACAAAGATTGTTGACCCTGAAACAGGCGAAGAATTAGGCGACAACATGGACGGCGAATTCTGCGCAAGAGGTTACAATATCATGAAGGGCTACTACAAGATGCCCGAAGCTACCGCCGCAGCAATCGACAGCGACGGCTGGTTACATTCAGGCGACCTTGCAAGACGCACTCCTGACGGATATTACAAGATTACAGGCCGTATCAAGGATATGATTATCCGTGGCGGCGAAAATATCTACCCCAAGGAAATCGAAGAATTCTTCTACACACATCCCAAGGTACAGGACGTACAGGTTATCGGTGTTCCCGACAAGGCATACGGCGAAGAAATCATGGCTTGTATCGTGCTGAAGCCCGGCGAAACTGCTACCGAAGAAGAAATGAAGCAGTATGCTCTCGAAAGACTTGCAAAGCACAAGGTACCCAGATATGTTGCATTCGTTGAGGACTTCCCCATGAATGCGGCAGGCAAGATTTTAAAGTACAAGATGCGTGAATGGGCAGTTGATTATCTCAACTTACATGACGCAAGCAAGATTGTAACCGCATGAGGCGAGCCGCCTCGGGTAGTTCCGCCTTTTGCAAGGCTGGATAAAATTATAATAAAGATTAACGGCGGAGTCCACACAAGTTCGGATTCCGCCGTTTTGCTGTATTTTGAATTTTGATGCCTTTAAAAAGGCGGTTAATGGTTAAGCGGCACACCATATAAAAAACAGCGGCATCCGCTGTTTTGCGAACACCGCCGTCAGACTTTTCAATCGCTTTCCGCCATTTTTTTAAAAAGACGGAACTACCAGAGGCGGTTCGCCTCATTTTTCGAGCTTGTCGATGGAGTAAAGCTTGATTGCAGCGGCATTTTCTGTTACTGCGTAAGCTGCACCCTTTGTTTTGAGGGTTTCTTCAAGCTCGCCGTTCTTCATATCGTAAAGAACGCTGTCCTTATAGCTTGTCATAACATCAGCATCAGCGGCAATATCAAGCTTCTGTACAACATAGTAGCTTACGGCTGTGGAAGTTGTGCCGTCAACAGCTGTTGATTCCTTGGAAACGGTGATAAGCTTGTTTTCGCCGTTTGCCATAGCAAATACGTCTGCAACATAGCTTTCGGAAGGAGTTGTATCCTTGACATTGATAACAGACTTGAGGATTTCTGCATCTTCAGCTGCTACAACAACGTCTTCGGGAAGAGTGCCGTCGTATTCCTCGCCTGCTTCCTCAGCTTCCTTCTTTGCTTCTTCAGCTTCAGCAACAGCGACAGCCTGGTCGTAGGACTGCTTTACTTCGGGGAAAGCAGTACCGCTGTTCAGCTTGTCAACATAATCCTGAGCCTTGCCGTATGCAGGGTCAACCTGGAAGGAATATACAAGAGCATAATCGCTTAAAACCTTTGCTTCAAGCTCAGCAGCGGGAACTTCAAGCTCGCCGCCTTCGCCGTAGATGTGGTTGAAAAGAGCTTCCTGCTTTGTGAATACAGTCTGGATAGCTTCAAAGGACTTTTCGCCGACACCTAAGGTTTCGTAATATTCACCGAGAGTATTATAGCCGTAAATGTACTGAGCGTACATATTTTCTTCATCCCATGTGGATTTTACATAAGCGGAAAGCTCAGCCTTCTGCTCAGCAGTAAGGGAAAGACCGTATTCGTCGAACATTCTGTTTGATGCAACGTAGGTTCTGCAAAGCTCAATAGTCTTGTTCTTTACCCATTCTTCAGCGGCAACACCGCCGATTGTCTGCTTCTTGAAATCAAAGCCTTCAGCAGTCATATCAAGGTCGGGCTGTTCCTCTGCGAGAACGCTCTGTGCTTCGCTGAGAGCATCCATCTGATAGCAGATATATACGCCTGCGGGGATTTCTGTACCGTCAATTGTAAGTGCGGTGGTTGTATTTGCGCCACAGCTGCAGGCTGTAACAGCGAGAGCACCGCAGAGAACTGCAGCAGCAGCTCTTCTTGTTAACTTGTTCATTTTTATTTATCCTTTCTTTTGCTTTTTATCAGCGGAGAACTGCGCCGATTTCGGAAAGTGCCTTCAGCACCTTTTCCACAATCTTGTCAGCTTCTTCTGTTTCCATAGTCTTGTCAGCTCTGCGGAGAACCAGCTTGTAGGAAACGCTCTTCTTGCCTTCGGGAACGCCTGCACCCTCGTAAAGGTCAAAGAGTGTAACCTGTTCAAGATTCTTTGCAGCCTTTTCGATTGTTTCGATAATATCGCCGGAAGCAAGCTCCTTGTCGCAAACAAGGCTTAAGTCACGGGAGATTGCAGGGAACTTGGGCAAGGACTTGTACTTCACGTCAAGCTGTGCACCCTTGAACATAGGCTCAATAGCAAAGGTAGCGATGTAGATACGTTCCTTTACACCGTAGTTTGCGGCAACCTCAGGGTGAATTTCACCGATTTTACCGATTTCCGTGTCGCCGATTGTCATGACTGCACATCTGCCGGGGTGGAAGGTTGCGTCATCCTCGCACTTTGCGAACTTGACCTTTAAGCCTGTCTTTGCGAAAAGCTCTTCCGCAATACCCTTGATTGTGAAGAAGTTTTCATCAGCACCATAAAGACCGACGCAGAGAACATCCTTTTCAACGGGAAGGTCGTTTACGCTTGCTTCGGGGTAGTATTCACGGCCGATTTCAAAGAAACGTCCTGCCATGTTGCGGTTGTTTATGTTACGCACAATAAGATCCATCATGGAGGGAATCATTGTTGTACGCATAACGCTTGTGTCTTCGCCCAGAGGGTTTGTAAGAACAACGCTTCTTCTCTTATCTTCTGCAAGACGGATTTTTTCATACCACTTGGGAGAAATAAAGCTGAAGGTCATTGTTTCAAGACAGCCCTGTGTCAGCATGATATTTATAAGCTTGTCCTCGAACTTCTGTTCAGCGGTAATCTTTGCCTGTGAGGAAAGTGCGGGAACAGTGGAGGGAATGTTGTTGTAGCCGTAGATACGTGCGATTTCTTCAGCAATATCGCAGGGAAGCTCCATGTCGATACGGACGCTGGGAACAGTGATTTCATTTGTGCTTCTGTCGTAGATGTAGCCGAGGCGCTCAAGAATACCGATCTGTTCTTCTTCGGAAATATCAGAGCCCAAGAACTCGTTTACCCACTTCCAGTCGTGCTTTAACTTGTGGGGAACCTTGTTGGAGTTGTCAACATCGATAACGTTGCTTACAACCTCGCCGCAGCCAAGCATTTCAACCAGCTGTAATGCACGGTAGAGAGCGTCCTTTGCGTTGATGGGGTCGATACCCTTTTCAAAACGGGAGCTGGCTTCGGTTCTTTCGCCGATCTTCTTTGCGGTACGTCTTACGGAAACACCGTCAAAGCATGCGGATTCAAAGATAACCTCAGTTGTGTCATCCCAGATACCGCTGTGCTCGCCGCCCATAACGCCTGCAACCGCAACGGGCTTTTCAGCGTCACAGATAACCAGCATTTCTTCGGAAAGGGAGATAGGCTCCTTGCCTTCGTCTAAAAGCTTTAAGGTTTCGCCGTTCTTTGCATTTCTTACGACAATCTTGTTGTCCTTGATGTATCTTGCGTCGAATGCGTGCATGGGGTGACCGTATTCAAGCATTACGAAGTTTGTGATGTCAACGTAGTTGTTGATGGAGCGTACGCCGCAGGCACGGAGTCTTTCAACCATCCAGCGGGGAGAAGGTCCGATCTTTACGTTCTTTACCTTTGCTGCCATGTATCTGGAGCAGAGCTTTGTATTTTCAACAGAAACGGAAAGTTCAGCATTGATGTCGCCGCCGCAGCCCTTGAAGGAGGGAGTTTCAACATTAAGGGGAGTATTGAAGGTTGCGCTTGCTTCACGTGCAAGACCGATAACGGAAAGACAGTCGGGGCGGTTGTTTGTGATTTCAAATTCAACGCTGATGTCGTCAAGACCTACCGCCTTGCATACATCGTCGCCCACCTTCATCTTGTCAAAATCGGGGTCATCATTGAGAACAAGCACTCCATCAGGAGAGGAGTAGGGGAAATCGCTGTTATCCATGCCCAGCTCATCGAAGGAGCAGAACATACCGCAGCTTACCTCGCCTCTTAACTTACCCTTCTTGATTTTCATTGTTGTGTGGTTGTGTCTGTCGATAACAGTACCGCCGTCAAGAACAACAGGGATAAATGCGCCCTCGAAAACGTTCTGTGCGGCTGTTACGATCTGGATAGGCTCGCCCTGTCCCACGTCAACCTGGCAGATCCACAGCTTTTCGCTGTCCTCGTGCTTCCTTATTGCAACTACCTTGCCCACAACTACCTTGTCAACAGGGCCTTTTGTATATTCAAAGGTTTCAACCTTTGAACCGCTCATTGTCATATCGGCAACGAAATCTTTTATTGGCATATCGGCTTTAACGTAGTCGTTAAGCCACTTCATTGATAAATTCACTTTATTAATCCTCCGTAAATCAGAACTGTGTCAGGAATCTTGAGTCGTTTTCGTAAAGAAGTCTCATATCGTCGATGTTGTATCTCATCATAGCGATACGTTCAAGACCGATACCGAAAGCGAAACCGCTGTATTCTTCAGGGTCGATTCCGCAGTTGATAAGAACCTGGGGATGAACCATACCCGAACCCAGCATTTCAATCCAGCCTTCACCCTTACAGAGAGGGCAGCCTGTACCGCCGCACTTGAAGCACTGTAAGTCAACCTCTGCGGAGGGTTCTGTATACGGGAAGTGGTGAGGACGGAAGCGAAGCTTGATATCCTCGCCGTAAAGACGCTTTGCCCAGATTTCAAGAGTACCCTTAAGGTCGGAGAAGCGTACCTTCTTGTCGATTACAAGACCTTCGCACTGGTGGAAAATGGGGGAGTGTGTAGCGTCAACAGCATCGGAACGGTATACACGACCGGGGCTGATAATAGCGATAGGGGGCTTTTCCTTCAGCATTGTTCTTATCTGAACGGAAGAAGTCTGTGTACGAAGCAGAATCTTTTCTGTTATGTAGAATGTATCCTGGGGGTCACGTGCAGGGTGACCTTCGTCAGTATTGAGCATATCGAAAACATACTTTGTTTCTTCAACCTCAGGACCGTCTACTACTGTGTAGCCCATGCCTCTGAAAATGGACTTGAGATCTTCAAGCACGATGTTGAGAGGGTGGCGCTTGCCTGCCTCGAAGCGTGTGCCGGGCATTGTTACGTCCACAGATTCGCTCTTCAGCTGCTGTGCAAGCTGTGCAGACTTGAGAGCAGTCTGCTTGTCGCTGAGAGCCTTTTCAATTTCTGTACGTACTTCGTTTGCAAGCTGACCGATAACGGGTCTTTCCTCAGCGGAAAGTCCGCCCATCTGCTTTAAGATAGCGGTAAGCTCGCCTTTTTTACCTAAAACCTTGACTCTTAAATCTTCAAGGGCCTTTGCGTCGCTTATACCTGCGATTTCCGCAAGGGTCGTCTCCTTGATGTTCTGAAGCTGTTCCTTCATAAGGACCTCCGTATTTTTTTATTTTTACCGTTTTAATCGGATTTTTTACTGTGTATTTCTTCCAGTTTCTTTAAGAAGATGATCTTCTTTTCGCCCTTGGGCGTGCCGATGGCTTCCAGCCATTTTTCGTCCTTTGCACGCTCTTCATCGGTGTATTCATAGCCGTCGACATACTTGTCCAGGTCATCACGGTTGTAAATCTGGCCTTCGCTGGGCAGTCCCTTCTTTTCAAGACGGCTGCCGAGGAATTCCTTCACAAGGATATAGAATACCGAGAACACGGGAACGCCTAAAAGCATACCGGGCAGACCGAACAGGTTTCCGCCGAGAATGATGGATACCAGCACCCAGATAGCGGGCAGACCCATTGATTCCCCGAAGAGAAGCGGCTTTATGATGTTTCCGTCGCACTGCTGAAGAACAATGATGAAAATACCGAACCACAGCGCCTTTGTGGGGTCTACCAGCAGAATAAGCAAGAAGCTGGGGATACCGCCGAGGAACGGGCCGAAGAAGGGGATGAGGTTAGTTACCGCAACTATAACGGTAATAACGATTGAATAGGGAATCTGTGCAATTGAAGCAAAAATAAAGGTTGTACAGCCGATAATCAGCGCGTCAATAAGATTGCTGGTGACATAGTGGCTGAAAATATCGTTTGTTCTGCTGCTGACATGGAAAACAGCGTTTGCGGTGCTGTTTTTGCAGAAAGCGAAGAAGATTCTCTTCACCTGGGATTTCAGCATATCCTTTGAAACAAGGATATATATTGCAAAAATGATACCGATGATGAAATCCTTGAGACCTACAAGCAGTCCCAGAACGTTGCCGCCCAGGGTTGTGCCCAGATCCACAACGGATTTTGAAATATCAGTCCATGAGTCGTTAAGATACTGTTCAACCTGAGCCAGAGGATTACTGATAATCTCCACAAGCTGAGGATTTTCACCCACCAGATTGTTGAACCATATAATGAAATTATCAACATACTCGTCGAATTTGTCCACAAGACCCTTCACACTTGTGCTCAGCTGAGGGGCGATAAGGAAAACAAGCCCTGTTACAACTCCCGCCGCAATCAGAAACACGATAACCACGGAAATGTTGCGGACAAAGTTCTTCTTTTTAACGGTAACCGCCTTTTCGCTGTATCTTCTGAACACCTTGTAGCGGAAGAAATCCACACCCGGGTTTAAAAGATAAGCAATAACGCAGCCCCACAGCACCGGCGCAAATGCCGACGCAATCTTGTCGAAAATCTGACTCAGATTCGGCAGCACGTTCATCGACATCAGCAGGAATCCGCTGAGTACAATCACGATTACCGCATATACCGCAATCTGCGTATACTTCGGATTAAATTTGAATTTCATAATTTTTTCCTCTGTTTTTATTTAGTGGCACCCCCTGCGAGAATCGAACTCACAACTAACCCTTAGGAGGGGTTTGTTATATCCATTTAACTAAGGAGGCACATTTTTTTGCGGCGATAAATTTCCTCATGCTTCGTCATTGCAGGTTTGCCGTATCGTCATACGGCTTCACCTTTATTCCTCGCCTGAGAAAATTTCTCTTGCAAAAGCTTATTTATACTTCGTCAATAACAGTTTGCCGTATCGGCATACGGCTTCACCTTTATTCCTCGCCTGAGAAAATTTCTCTTGCAAAAACTTATTTATACTTCGTCAATAACAGTTTGCCGTATCGGCATACGGCTTCACCTTTATTCCTCGCCTGAGAAAATTTCTCTTGCAAAAACTTATTTATGCTTCGTCATTACAGGTTCGCCGTATCGGCATACGACTTCACTATTATTTCCTCATCTGAAGCCATTTCTCTTGGTCTGAATCAAATCTGCGATAAAAATGAATAGTTAAAAATTACGGAGCCGCCTGCGGCGACGGTTTAAAAAGCATCGGCGAAGCCGATACCACAACTATTCACTATTCATTATTCACTTTTCACTTAATATGCGGTAATGCAACACATTACCGCATATATTATACTACTATTTAAAAGAAAAAACAAGGGGTAGTGTGAAAAATATATGGAAGTTGGGTAAAAAATTTAACGAAAAGGGGGCAAAAATCCTGATTTTACCCTTGACAAACGGCTTTTTTCGTGATATAATGCTCTTGTAATAAAGAAGAAAGGTCAGGTTGACAAAACCTGACCTTAATTATTTGTCAAAAACTGAAAGGACTGATGTATTACGGGAAACAGCGCAAAAAAGCCTCAGAACGGAAAAATCGAAGACAGAGCCTACGAGCTTGTAAAGCCTTTTATCGAAGAAAAGGGCTACAATCTCTGGGACGTATGCTTTGAAAAGGAAGGTGCGATGTGGTATCTTCGCATCCTGTTTGACAAAGAGGGCGGAATGGACAGCGACGAATGCGAGGAAATCTCCCGTCCGCTGAACGAGCTTATTGACAAGCAGGATTTTATCGGCAACATCGACATGCTGGAAATCGGAACACCGGGACTTTCAAAGAAGCTCAGGAAGCCTGAGCATTTCAAGGCGTGCACAGGCGAAAGAATCCGTGCTACGGTGCGTGACGAAAAGGGTAAGGAAGTAAGCGTTTTCGGAACACTGGAGGCTTACGACGAAGAGAAGAACGAAATCACCCTTGTTTCGGAAGGTGAAACTACCGTTCTGCACATACCCGATTGTGTAAAAGTAAATTCAGATTTATAATTTTAAGGAGGAATACGAAAAATGGCTAAAGGAACAGCGGAGCTTTTTGAAGCGCTGACATTACTTGCAAAGGAGAAGGGCATTGACCCCGATATGCTGATTGAAAAGATTCAGACAGCACTTGTAATCGCAATCAAAAAGGACTATCCCCGCAGCGAAAACACACAGTTCGACATTGACATTGTAAAGGGCAAGTTTGATGTTGCAATCATGAAGAACGTAGTTGAAACAGTTGAGGATGATGCAAACGAAATCAGCCTCGAAGCTGCAAGAAACATCAACAAGCGCCTTAACATCGGTGATGTTGCAAAGGTAAAGCTTGATACCAAGAATTTCGGCAGAATCGCAGCGCAGACTGCAAAGCAGGTTATCAAGCAGGGAATCAAGGAATTTGAAAGAAGCCAGCTGGTTGAACAGTGGGGCGGACTTCAGAGCGAAGCGGTTTCCGCTACTGTTGTAAAGGTTGAGCCCACAACAGGCAACGCAGTTGTAAACATCAACGGCACAGAGGTTACACTCTTCAAGAGTGACCAGCTCCCCGGCGACGAGCTTTCCACAGGCGACATCGTAAAGGTTTTCGTTTACGGCGTTTCCTCCAGCGACAGACGTCCCACACTGAGAATTTCAAGAACACAGCGTGACCTTATCAAGCGTCTTTTCGAGCTTGAAGTTCCTGAAATTTCCGACGGCACCGTAGAAATCAAGTCCATCAGCCGTGAAGCAGGCTCCAGAAGCAAGATTGCGGTTATGAGCAACAACGAGAACGTTGACGCTCTCGGCGCATGCATCGGACCTCAGAGAAGCAGAATCTCCAGAATCTGCGACGAACTCCGCGGCGAAAAGATTGACGTTGTAAAGTACAGCGACGACCCTAAGGAATTCATCAAGCAGGCATTAAAGCCCGCAGATGTAATCAGCGTAGACATTCCCGACGAGGAAGTAAGAGCCTGCTCTGTTATCGTTCCCGATAATCAGCTTTCTCTCGCTATCGGCAACAAGGGTCAGAACGCAAAGCTTGCAGCAAGACTGACAGGCTTCAAGATTGACATCAAGCCCGAAAGCGGCTTCTTTGAGGGTTAATCGCCCGGAAGGAGAAGACAATGGGAAAGAACATACCGCTCCGTAAATGCCTCGGCTGCGACGAGATGCTGGGCAAGAAGGGAATGCTCCGTGTGGTGAAGACCAAGGAGGGCGAAATTTCCATCGACGAAACAGGCAAGAAAAACGGCAGAGGCGCATATATCTGCCGTGATATGGAATGTTTCAGCATGGCTCAGAAGAAGCACAGCTTAGAGCGCTCGCTCAAATGCAGCATTTCGGAGGAAATATACGAAAAGCTCAGACAGGAAATCGAGGAATTATGAAAAAAGCACTTGGAACAATCGGCCTCTGCCGCAGGGCGGGAAAGCTGATTTTCGGATTTGACGCCGTAAAGGATGAGGTTTCAGCAGTGAAATCCAAGGCAAGCGGCGTGGTTATCGCAGACGACCTTTCGGAAAAAACAAAAAAGGAAGTAAATTTTATCTGCGCAAAGCATAATATACCTGTATGCGCACCCGGCATCACGATGGATGAGATAAAGGGTGTTATCGGAAAATACACAGGTATTCTCGGAATACTGGACGAGGGACTTTTCAGTTCAATTAACAAGCAAACGATTGACAGACAGGGGGATATCGAATGATAAAAGAAAACAAGTACAAGGTTAAAGAGGTTTCCAAAGACCTCGGCTTAACCGCTAACGAAATTGTAGATATGGTCAAGGACCTTACAGGCAACGAAAGAAAGCCTGCGGGAAGCATGACCGAGAGCGAGCTTAACCTCGTTCTGGAAAAGGTATCGCAGGGCAATCAGGTAAAGGATTTTGAAGCTTACTTTGCGGCAACAGAAAAGAAGGCTGCCCCCAAGGCTGAAGCAGCCCCCAGGGCAGAAGCTGCCTCCAAGACTGAAGCAGCCCCCAAGGCAGAAGCTGCCTCCAGGACTGAAGCAGCCCCCAAGGATGAAGCACCCAAGGCAGAAAAGCCTGCTGCGAAGAAGGCGCCCAAGGAAGAAAAGAAGGCAGAAGCAGCCCCCAGGGCAGAAGCTGCCTCCAAGGCTGAAGCCGCCCCCAGGGCAGAAACTGCTCCCAAGACAGAGGCTCCCAAGGCTGAGGAAAAGAAGCCTGAAGCGCCCAAGCCTGCACAGGATAAGTTCCAGAAGAACGACCGTCCTTCCCAGACTGACCGCTTCAATCAGCGCCAGAACGGCGACCGTCCTCAGCAGAACAGATTTGACAAGGGTGACAAGCCCAGATTTGAAAAGAATGACCGCTTCAACAAGGACGGCAAGCCTGCTGACCGCAGAAACGACCGTCCGGGACAGGAGAGAAAGCCCGTTCAGCCTGTAAAGCAGCCTGAAATCAAGGTTGACATCAACAGTGTAAAGACCAACGAGCCTCCCAAGGCAAAGGTAAAGGGCGAAGCTGTAAAGCGTGGCGAACAGGTTACAAAGTACGTTGACACAAGAGGAAGCTATGTAGACCTCGACAAGTACAACGAAAGATACGAAACAATTGCTCCTCAGGGCAGAAACGGCAAGGGTCACGACGAAGGCTTCACAAAGAAGCAGAAAATCAACCAGAAATCCCAGAACAAGAAGCCCTTCGGCAGCAAGAACAACCGTGAAACAGAGGCTCAGAAGCTGAAGCGTCTTGAGCTTGAAAGAGCAAGAAAGCAGCAGCTCAAGGTTCTTATTCCTGATGAAATCGTGGTTTCCGAGCTTGCACAGCGCTTAAAGGTTACAGCTTCTGAAGTTATCAAGAAGCTCATGCTCCTTGGCGAAATGTGCACAATCAACCAGACAATCGACTTTGATACAGCTTCTCTCGTAGCTGAAGAGCTGGGTGCAAAGGTTGAAAAGGAAGTTATCGTAACAATTGAAGAACGACTCTTTGAAGAGGTTGAGGATACTGAAGAAAACCTCCAGCCCCGTTCACCCGTCGTTGTTGTTATGGGTCACGTTGACCACGGTAAGACCTCCTTACTTGACAGAATCAGAAACGCAAGCGTTGCAAGCGGTGAAGCAGGCGGTATCACACAGCACATCGGTGCTTACAAGGTGAACGCAGGCGGCAAGGACATCACATTCCTTGATACTCCCGGCCACGAAGCCTTCACTTCCATGCGTGCAAGAGGCGCAAGTATCACTGATATTGCTATTATCGTAGTTGCTGCGGACGACGGCATCATGCCCCAGACTGTTGAAGCAATCAACCACGCAAAGGCTGCGGAAGTAAGCATTATCGTAGCTATAAACAAGATGGATAAGCCCACTGCAAACCCCGACAGAGTAAAGCAGGAGCTTACCGAACACGGCCTTGTTGTTGAAGAATGGGGCGGCGACGTTATCTGCGTTCCCGTTTCCGCTAAGACAGGCGAAGGCATTGACGAGCTTCTGGAAATGGTAAACCTTTCCGCAGAAGTTCTCGAACTCCGTGCAAACCCCGACCGTCTTGCACAGGGTACCGTTATCGAAGCAAAGCTTGATAAGGGCAGAGGTCCTGTTGCAACAATGCTTGTACAGAAGGGTACCTTAAGACAGGGCGACGTTATCATCGCAGGCACATCTGTCGGCCGTGTAAGAGTAATGAGAAACGACAGAGGCAGAACCGTAAAGGAAGCAGGTCCTTCCACACCTGTTGAAATCATGGGTCTGGGCGAAGTTCCCAGCGCAGGCGACAGCTTTGCGGTTGTAGAAAACGAAAAGCTTGCACGTGAGCTTGTTGAAAAGAGAAAGTTCGACGCCAAGGAAGAACAGTTCAAGCTTTACCAGAAGGTAACTCTTGACAACCTCTTCTCTCAGATTGAAGAAGGCGAAATGAAGACTCTGCCCCTTATCGTAAAGGCAGACGTACAGGGCTCTGTTGAAGCTGTCCGTCAGTCTCTCGAAAAGCTTTCCAACGAGGAAGTAAGAGTACGTGTAATCCACGGTGCGGTTGGTGCAATCAGCGAAAGCGACGTTATGCTGGCTTCCGCTTCCAACGCAATCATCATCGGCTTCAACGTCAGACCTCATCCCGCTGCTGCGGAAAATGCAAAGCGTGACGGCGTTGACGTAAGACTTTACAGAATTATCTACGACGCAATCGAAGAAGTACAGACAGCTATCAAGGGTATGCTTGCTCCCAAGTTCAGAGAGGTTGACCTTGCAAGAGTTGAAGTACGTCAGGTTTATAAAATCACAAACGTTGGTATTGTTGCAGGCTGCTATGTGCTTTCAGGCAAGGTAGAAAGAAAGTGCAGCATCCGCATCGTCCGTGACGGTATTATCGTGGGCGACGACAAGATTGACGGTCTCAGACGTTTCAAGGACGACGTAAAGGAAGTTGCCGAGGGCTACGAGTGCGGTATCAGCCTCGAAAAGTTCACCGACATCAAGGAAGGCGACATCTTTGAAGCATATATGATAGAAGAGTATCGCGATTGAGTGCTTTGCACCCAATCACGCAAGTGAATAACGAATAGTTAAAAGTGAACAGTTAAGGTATCGGCTTCGCCGATGGATTTAAAATCTGCGCCGCAAGGCGCTCCTCAACTTTTCACTATTCACTTTTCATTCTTCACTTAAAACGAGGAGGGTAATAGTGAATAACGAATAGTTAAAAGTGAACAGTTAAGGTATCGGCTTCGCCGATGGATTTAAAATCTGCGCCGCAAGGCGCTCCTCAACTTTTCACTATTCACTTTTCATTCTTCACTTAAAAC
>JAGALB010000007.1 GCA_017625405.1 Ruminiclostridium sp.
GATCATGGTATTTGACCTCGGCGGCGGTACGTTCGACGTATCCATTCTCGAGATCTCTGACGGAGTGTTTGAGGTTCTCGCAACAAACGGCGACACAAGACTCGGCGGTGACGACTTCGACCAGAGAATCATCGACTTCTTGGTTGCTGAATTCAAGAGAACAGACGGCACAGACCTTTCCGCTGACAAGTTTGCAATGCAGAGACTCAAGGATGAAGCTGAAAAGGCTAAGATTGCTCTTTCCAACTCCACATCTGTAAATGTAAATATCCCCTATATCACAGCTGACGCAACAGGTCCCAAGCACATGAACACAACTCTCACAAGAGCTAAGTTCAACGAGCTTACAGCTGACCTTGTAGAAGCTACAATGGGTCCCTTAAAGCAGGCTGTAAAGGACAGCGGACTTTCTCTTAATGAAATCGACAAGATTCTCCTCGTAGGCGGTTCTACAAGAATCCCCGCAGTTCAGGAAGCTGTAAAGGGCTACCTCGGCAAGGATCCCTTCAAGGGCATCAACCCCGATGAATGCGTATCCATGGGTGCTGCTATCCAGGGCGGTGTATTGAATAAGGAAGTAACAGGCCTTCTCCTTCTTGACGTTACTCCTCTTTCTCTCGGTATCGAAACAGCAGGCGGCGTCTGCACAAAGATGATCGAAAGAAACACAACAATTCCTACAAAGAAGAGCCAGATCTTCTCCACATACAGCGACAACCAGCCCAGCGTTGAAATCAACGTATTACAGGGTGAACGTGAATTCGCAAAGGACAACAAGTCCCTCGGTATGTTCCGTCTTGACGGTATCGCTCCCGCTCCCCGTGGTATACCCCAGATCGAAGTTACATTCGATATCGACGCAAACGGTATTGTAAATGTATCTGCCAAGGACCTCGGCACAGGTAAGGAACAGCACATCTCCATCACTGCTTCCACAAACATGAGCAAGGAAGATATTGACAAGGCTGTAAAGGAAGCTGAAGCTTATGCTGCTGAAGACGCTAAGCGCAAGGAAGAGGTAGACACAAGAAACGAAGCTGACCAGATGGTTTACCAGATTGAAAAGTCCATGAACGAGTTCGGCGATAAGGTTACAGACGCTGACAAGGCTGCTGTTACACCTAAGCTTGACGCTCTCAAGGAAGCTCTCAAGGGTACTGACATTGAAGCTATCAAGACAGCCAAGGACGAACTCCAGAAGGCTTTCTATGACATCGCAGGCAGAATCTACCAGGAACAGGGCGCTGCTGCACAGCAGGCTGATGTTCAGGGTGAAGGTACAAGCGCAGGCGGTGCAAACCCCGACGACAACGTTGTAGACGTAGACTACACCGACGCTAACTGATAAAATAACAAGCTCCGCCGCATAACGCACAGTTGTGCGGCGGAAAATCGATTATAAAAAAATAAAAAAGCAAAGAATGAAGGAAAACAAGGGCGATAATATCTATGAATAGTGAGCAATTTGTTGAAATATTAAATAAAAATGTTAGAGAGTCGGTTTTAAAAATTGTAGTATCCGATTTAGAAAACACTGATTCCAGTTATAGTAAATTAGTCGCTTTATCAACTTGGTATAACTCCAAGGATGATATTGAGAAGAAAAATATTTTGAATTTGATAACCAGAGTTTATGATTGTGCTGCTTTCAGATTTCTGTGCATGTTAGATAGTGTCGCCTACAGAACAGAACCCGGCTCTTATTATGAATTATATCATGTATGCAAAGACGGAAAAGAACTGTTGATTAATCCTGAAAACTCTGATGAACTCCATGACTTGTATGTTGCGGATTTTAAAAAATGATTTATGTTTACTCTTAATAAATAATGTAAAATAAAATTCACTTAAAGGAATGATTTTATGGTAGAAAAACGTGATTACTATGAAGTGCTGGGTATTTCCAAGGGCGCTTCGGATGATGAAATAAAGAAAGCTTACCGTAAAATGGCAAAGCAGTATCACCCTGACCTGCATCCCGACGACCCTGAAGCAGCTGAAAAGTTCAAGGAGGTAAACGAAGCGAACGATGTTCTCTCCGACCCTCAGAAGCGTCAGCGTTACGACCAGTTCGGCCATGCGGGTGTTGATCCGTCCTACGGCGCAGGTGCAGGCGGAATGGGCGGCTTCGGCGGATTTTCGGGCGAAGGCTTTGATTTCGGTGATATTTTTGATACATTCTTCGGCGGAGGAATGGGCGGCGGTGCCGCAAGAAGCGCAAACGCAAACGCTCCCAAGCGTGGTGCGGATATTGCTATTGCGCTGGAGATTTCCTTTATGGAAGCCTGCAAGGGTGTTACCCGTCAGGTGGAAGTAAACCGTTCCGAAGTCTGCGACACCTGTAACGGCAGCGGCGCAAAGCCGGGAACTACCGCTTCAACCTGTTCCGAATGTCACGGTACAGGTCAGGTGCGTTTCCAGCAGAGAACAATCCTCGGCGCTATTACATCGACCCGTCCCTGTACAAAGTGCGGCGGCAAGGGCAAGGTTATCACCGAACCCTGTCAGACCTGTCGTGGCGGCGGTCATGTCCAGAAGAAGCAGAAGGTGGAAATCCGTGTTCCCGCAGGTATTGATGATGGTCAGATTCTCAGAGTTCCCGGTCAGGGTCATGCAGGCTCCAACGGCGGCGGTCGAGGCGACCTCAATGCACGTATAATCGTCAAGAAGGACTCTCTTTTTGAAAGAAAGGGCTTTGACGTATGGACCGAAATCCCCATTACTTATGCACAGGCTGTTCTCGGTGCGGAAATCGTTGTTCCCACCATTGACGGCAATGTGAAATATCCTGTTCCCGAGGGAACACAGCCCGGTACCGTATTCCGTCTCAAGGGCAAGGGCATCCAGAAGCTTCAGCGTGAGGGCAGAGGCGACCAGATGGTACGAGTTATCCTTGAAGTTCCCAAGAACCTCAATAAAAAGCAGAAGGAAGCTCTTATGGAATACAGTGATATGCTTACCGAAAAGAATTATGAAAAGCAGTCGGGATTTTTCGACAAGCTCAAGAAATTCGGCGAGGATTTATTCGGCAACTGAGTAATATAATAATAACGGGCGGAACAGAAAGTTTCTGTTTCCGTCCGTTTTTAGCCCTGTTTGTGCAACCTGCTCAAATATATATTTAATTTTTAGGGCGAGGTTACAAATTCTTTATGAATTATTTACTTTTCTGGTTTTTTGTGATATTATATAGTAAGCGAGCAGTATTTTCTGCTCAGAAATGATATGGAGCGTGGATATTACATATGAAAGTAAGAAATATACTTATTGTTATTACAGGTGTTCTGCTGGTTGTATCAATTGTTCTGTTCAGCGTTTTCCTTGGAATTCAGCTCAATTCCACATCGGCAACACTTTATGAATCGTATCTTTCCGATATGTCAAAGGGTCAGGCTGCAAGCCTTGATCTTTATCTCGGCGAAGTTGTGAACAGCTTCAAGGCTGTTACAGAGCTTCCTGCTATTGAAAAATTCACTTCGGGCAGTTACAATGCGACTTCAGCCCAGGGGAAGGCAGCCCAGGAGCTTGCTGATACCCTTGTTGCAACATCCGCAGCAAAGTCTGTTGTGATTTATGATGACGAAGGTACTATCGTTCTCGCAGCAGGCATTCCTGAAAATGCTGTTGACGCAGCCAGCGTGTGCAACACCAAGGCTCAGGATTATCAGCCCGTAGCAAACACAGCAGGTACTGATAATGCAAAGTACACACTTTCTGTAAAGGCTGCTATCGGTAAATACAATGTTGCAGTGGTTTATGACCAGGAAGCTACAGGCCTTCGTGCAATTCTCAGAAATTCAAATGGTCTTGTTTTCATTGTTGACCCTGCAGGCTCAATTGTAACTACACAGACTGTTGTAGGCTCTATTGATAATGCTCCTCAGCAGTATGCGGTATTCCAGAACGCTATTGCAGGCGCAGGTTCTGCAACAACACGTCATACAACAAGCGACAGCCTCGCCTATATCACAAAGAATGTAAACGGCTGGACAATTACAGCTACAAATCAGCTTTCCGCAGCAACATCAGGCGCAACTGCTGCTATGGGTACTGTTATAGCAATCGCTGTAACCCTCTGCGTCGTATTCTTCATTCTTGGTATTATTCTTATTTTTGCGGTTACAAAGCCCTTCTACAAGATTTCCGATACACTTGTAAAGATCAGCCGTGGCGACCATGATGCCCGTGTTGACATCATGTCCAGAAACGAATACGGTGATATTGCACGTGTATTCAACGATATCATGGATACAATCATTGTCAGCGAATCACGTTACAGAACAATCATCGAGATGTCTGACAATATCATTTTTGAGTGGAACTTCCAGAACAACGAAGTTACCTTCTCCAACAACTTCAACAAGAAGTTCAGCTACCGTGCACCTTCCGACCACTTTGCGGACAGCTTCCTTCTCAAGTGTAAGGTTCATCCTGAGGATGCCGACCGCTATAAGAGCGACCTTGAAAAGCTTGCAAAGGGTGAAAACTTCAAGCACAACGAATATCGTTGGAAGAACATCTACGGCGACTACATCTGGGTTCTTATCCGTACAGCGACAATCAATGACAAGGAAGGCAATCCTATCAAGGTTGTAGGTGTTATCGTAGATATCGACCGTGCAAAGAAGAGTGAAAACATGCTTACTGCACGTGCTTCCTTCGACTCCCTCACAGGTGTTTACAACCGTGAAACAATTGAAAGCGCAATCAATAATGAAATTGAACTTATCGGCGTAAGAAAGAATCAGTTTGCTATTCTTTTCGTTGACATCGATGACTTCAAGTTCTATAATGACCAGTACAGCCATGCGACAGGTGACCAGGTTCTCCGCTTTACAGCAACAACTATCAAGAATGCTATCGGTGAAAACGGTCTTGCAGGACGTTACGGCGGCGACGAATTCATTATCTGTCTTAAGAATGCAGAAGAAAATGACCCTGCTCTTATTGCTGAATCCATTCTCAACACACTCAAGGATGGCTTCGACAGCGACTCAGGCGATCACCTCTCTGTAAATGTAAGTATCGGTATCTCCATCATCAGCGACAACTCCAAGCGTGTTGATGAAATTATCGGTCAGGCAGACGACGCTATGTATAAGATCAAGAAGGCAGGTAAGTCTAACTACGGCTTCCTCCAGAGCTAAGAGACAATATCAGAACTCCCCATGGTAAGGTGGATATCCGTATAGAAGCTTTACAGGCATTACTGAGGAAAACCCTTTTGTAAAAGGGCTTTTCCTCAGACTCCTTTCCGAAAACTTTTAATTTTAATTTAAGCCTGACAGGGTAATTTACCCTGTCAGGCTTAA
>JAGALB010000064.1 GCA_017625405.1 Ruminiclostridium sp.
AATAAATATCAAAAGCGGAAAAAGAATGGGGTATGTGGATGATATCGAGTTCGATACCTGTACCGCAAAGATATGTAAGCTTATCGTTTACGGAAGATGCCGTTTCTTCGGGCTTTTCGGCAGAGAAGAGGACTGGGCAGTATGCTGGAGCGATATCGAGATTATAGGCGAGGATACGATTTTAGTAAGCTGTGATTTCCCGAATGCACAAAAAAGCACCAAGGGCGGGCTAAAAAGTTTGTTAAAATAGACGAAGAGAAAATTATTGTAAAAAACAGGGTTATATGATATAATATTAAGGCTGACGCATAGGCGTCGCAATCCACACGCGGGTATATGCCCTTTCGGTGCCGTATTGACGGCTTGGGGCGGTGAGCCTTGCGGAGGAAAAAAATAAAAACCAAAAATCAAGGAGGACACTACCATGGCAGTAGTATCAATGAAGCAGCTTCTTGAAGCTGGTGTACACTTCGGTCACCAGACAAGACGCTGGAACCCGAAAATGGCTCCCTACATTTTCACAGAAAGAAACGGCATCTACATTATCGACCTTCAGAAGACAGTTAAGAAGCTCGACGAAGCTTACAACTTCATCTTCAACGTAGCAGCTGAAGGCGGCGAAGTTCTCTTCGTAGGTACAAAGAAGCAGGCTGCTGATTCCGTTAAGGAAGAAGCTGAAAGAGCTGATGCACACTTTGTAAACGCAAGATGGCTCGGCGGTATGATGACAAACTTCAAGACAATCCAGGGCAGAATCAAGAGACTCGAACAGCTCAGAGCTATGGAAGCTGACGGCACATTCGACCTTCTCCCCAAGAAGGAAGTAAGCCAGCTTACTCTCGAAATCGAAAAGCTCGAAAAGTTCCTCGGCGGTATCAAGAACATGAAGAAGCTCCCCGGCGCTCTCTTCGTAGTTGACCCCCGCAAGGAAAAGATTGCAGTTGCAGAAGCTAAGAAGCTCGGTATCCCCGTAGTAGCTATCGTAGACACAAACTGCGATCCTGATGAAATCGACTATGTAATCCCCGGCAACGACGACGCTATCCGTGCAGTAAAGCTCATCGCTGGTGCAATGGCTGACGCTATCATCGCTGCTCGTCAGGGTACAGCACAGGCAGAAGTTACAGGTGAAGAAGCTGAACCTGCTGCAGACGCTGAATAATAAAACTTTAAATCTATAATATAAAGGAGAAATTACAATGGCTATTACAGCACAGGACGTAAAGCAGTTAAAGGAACTTACAAACTGCGGTATGATGGACTGCAAGAGAGCACTTGAAGAAACAAACGGCGACGTAGACGCTGCTATCAAGTACCTCAGAGAAAAGGGCCTTGCAAAGGTTGCAAAGAAGTCCGGCAGAATTGCTGCAGAAGGACTTGTATACGCTAAGGTTGACGAAGCTAAGAAGGTCGGCGTTGTTGTTGAAATCAACGTTGAAACTGACTTCGCTGCAAAGACAGAAAGATTTATCGAATTCGTTGAAATGGTTGCTCAGGCAGTTATCGACAACGATGTTGCTGACGTTGACGCACTCAAGGAAGTTGTTCCCGCAGGTGAAAGCGAAAAGATCGGCGATATCCTCAACGAAAGAATTGCTACAATCGGTGAAAACATCCAGATCCGTCGTTTCACAAGAATGACAGGCGACCTCTACACATACATCCACAACGGTGGCGGTTCCCTTATCGGTTCCATGATCAAGCTCGAATCCGCAGATGCAAACAGCGACGCTGTAAAGGCAGTAGCTAAGGATCTTCTTCTCCAGATCACAGCTTCCGCTCCTCAGTTCGTTCAGCAGTCTGATGTTCCTGCAAGCGTTATTGAAGCTGAAAAGGAAGTACAGCTCAACCTCGTTAAGAAGGAAAATGCTGAATCCGCTAAGCCCAAGCCTGAAAACGTTCTTGAAAAGATCGTAGAAGGCAGAATGAGAAAGTTCGCAGAAGAAATCTGCTTACTCGACCAGCCTTTCGTTAAGGATCCCAGCCTCACAGTTGCTAAGTACATTGCAGCTGCAGGTAACGACATCAAGGTTGTATCCTTTGTTCGTTTCGAAAAGGGTGAAGGTATCGAAAAGAAGGTTGACGACTTCGCTGCTGAAGTAGAAGCTATGGCTAAGGGTGAATAATCACACGACTTTCTGAATATTACAGCGGATAGCGTTGCTATCCGCTGTTTTTATATTCTTTGACTGCCGGATTATTAAGGATGGTTAATTACCAGTAAAAAAATATTCAAAAGTACTTGATTTTTAACTGTGGGTCTGTTATAATTACATTAAGGTCTATGACCAATACTACATAGGAGGAACACTGAAATGGCTTACAAAATTTCTGACGAATGCATCGCTTGTGGTGCTTGTGCTGATGGTTGCCCTGTAAACGCAATCAAGGACGGCGATATCTATTCTATCGACGCTGATGCTTGCATCGATTGTGGTGCTTGTGCTGATGCTTGTCCTGTTGGCGCTCCTAAGGCTGAATAATCAGACAAAAGACAGTATTTATACTGCTTATAAAAACAACAGACGTATGCTTTCGCATACGTCTGTTGTTTTTATTTGTAGGAAAATTTATAGAGACATAACCTTATGGTCATGTGCTGCCCGTTTGAAGAATTTATCTCCAGATAATATCGCCCATCATAAGCTCTTTTTCAAGAGAATGGAAATCGGTATTCTTGTTGATGGAAACAAATTCAATACCCATGATTCTTGCAAAGTCACGGAGCACATCCGTTGTTGCATTGAAGGAAAGGGTTGTATGGTGTGCGCCGCCTGCCAGAATCCAGCATTCAATGCCTGTAATGAAATCGGGTGCAGGCTTCCACATTACTCTTGCAACAGGGAGATTGGGCATATCCTGGAAGGGCTTTACGCACTCAAGCTCCTGAACGATAAGACGGAGTCTGCCGCCCATATCCACAAGAGAAGCTGCAACTGCGTCACCCTCTCTGCCCTCGAATACAATTCGTGCAGGGGGTTCTTTGCCGCCGATACCCAGGTGATGAACCTCGATACGGGGTTTATCCGCCGCAACAGTGGGGCATACCTCAAGCATGTGTGCACCGAGAATAAGCTGGTGCTTGTAATCGTAGGTGTAGTCTTCCATAAAGGAAGTTGCGCCGTCGGGGTACATTGCCTTTACAATAGCAGTCATACCTGCTGTTTTCCAGTCGCCTTCGCCGCCGTAGCCGTAGCCCTTGGACATAAGGTGCTGTGTAGCAAGACCGGGAAGCTGACGCATGCCGTGTAAATCCTCAAAGGTGTTTGTGAAAGCGTGGGCACCTTCTCTTACAAGAATGCGTTCTATTGCGATTTCTTCACGTGCCTGGTAGCGGATTACATCAATATCCTTTTCGTCGTAGTCGTAAAGTGAAGCATATTCCTTTACAAGTGCGTCAATGTCAGCGTCTGTGACCTTGTTCATTTCTTCCACAAGGTCGCCTACCGGCCAGGTATTCACCTGCCAGCCCATTACAATCTGGGTTTCAACCTTATCGCCTTCGGTAACGGCAACTTCACGCATATTATCACCGAAACGCACAATCTTCAGATTTCTGCTGAACATTGCGCCTACGGCTGCACGCTGCCATTCTGCGATTTTTTCCTGAACCTTTGCATCCATCCAGTGACCTGCAACGATACGGCGGGGTGTACGCATACGTGCGCCGATAAAACCGTGTTCACGGTCGCCGTGGGCGGACTGATGAAGGTTCATATAGTCCATGTCAATTTCTTCATTGGGAATTGACTCGTTGAACTGTGTGTGGAAATGAAGCCAGGGCTTCTGAAGCTTTGCAAGGCCGTTAATCCACATCTTTGAGGGTGAGAAGGTGTGGCAGAAAGTGATGATACCTGCACATTCATCGTCAAAGTTTGCTTCCTTGATAACCTTTTCAACCTCAGCTGCGGTTTTTATAGTAAGCTTGTATTCAACGGGGAAGGGAAGCTTCAGCCCGTCAACGATTATTTTTGAATCCTCTTCCACCTGTCTGAGCGTTTCTTCGCCGTACAGGAACTGGGAACCGGTAACAAACCAGAATTTCATTTTTAATCTCCTTTATTCAGCGGTTTTTACAGCAGCCTCCTCTACTGCGAGAGCTGCTCTGTAATGTTTCATATAGGTTTCAAAGCCTGCTGCATCATTTTCATCGGGGTTCATACTGCTGCCTGTTTTTCCTGCGAAAACTCTGTCTGCAAGATAGTCGGCAAGTGTTTCGCTGCGGTCGGCTCTCGCCTGATATGCAGCAAGGAGCGCAATACCCCATGCTCCGCCTTCACTTGCGGAATCCATAAGAGTAACGGGGACGCCCAGAGCAGATGCAAGGAAACGCTGACCTGTAACGGGGGATTTGAAAAGTCCGCCGTGAGCATAAATCTTGTCCAGCGCAATCTTTTCTTCGTCAAGAAGAATATCCATGCCGATTTTGAGAGTAGCCATGCAGGAGTAGATAAGGCTTCTCATAACATTCGCAACATTGAATGCAGATCCGGGTGAGCGCATAAGCATAGGTCTGCCGCTTGTAAAGCCTGTGACGTGCTCGCCTGAATGATAGTTGAAGCTGATGATGTCGCTGCAGTCCGCATCGCCCTCAAGAGCGGCAGCATAAAGCTTGTCATAAAGCTCGCCCTTGCTGATTTCACAGCCGCAGCTTCTGATAAGCTCGCCGAACAGCTTTACCCAGGAGTCAAGGTCGGTTGTGCAGTTGTTGCAGTGCACCATTGCCACAGGGTCGCCGCAGGGAGTTGTTACAATATCAATCTGTCGGTATAATTTTGACAGGTCACGTTCAAGAACGACCATGGCAAAAATGGACGTTCCTGCGGAAACGTTGCCTGTACGTGGAGCAATACTGTTGGTGGCAACCATACCTGTCTGTGCGTCGCCTTCTGCGGGACAGAAAGGCACGCCTGCGCCGAATGTGCCTGTGGGGTCAAGAAGCAGCGCACCCTTTTCGGTGAGTCTGCCTGCGCATTCGCCGACGGGAACAATGGCAGGGAGTATATCTGCAAGCTTTTGTGTAAATGCGGTATCCTTTGCAAGGTCGCCGAATTTTTCCAGAAGCCTTTCGTTATAGAGTCCTGTTCCGGGGTCAATAGGGAACATACCCGAAGCATCGCCGATACCGATATTCTTTTCTCCTGTAAGAAGCCAGTGAACATAGCCTGCAAGAGTTGTAAAGAAGCTTACCTTTGGTATATGATCTTCCTTGTTCAGAATTGCCTGATAAAGGTGGGCAATGCTCCAGCGCTGGGGAATGTTGCAGCCGAAAGCTTCGGAAAGCACATCCGCAGCCTCTTCCGTCATGGTGTTTCGCCAGGTGCGGAAGGGTACAAGGAGGTTATCCTCTGCATCAAAGGCAAGATAACCGTGCATCATTGCTGAAAAACCTATTGAAGCAGCAGTTGTAAGCTCGGTATCATACTTTGCCTTTACATCTGCCATGAGGTTTGCAAAACAGGTCTGAAGCCCCTTATGTATATCGTCAAGAGAGTATGTCCATACTCCGTCAACAAGGCTGTTCTGCCAGTCATATGAGCCTGACGCCGCAACGGTAAGGTCTTCGCCTACAAGAATAGCTTTGATTCTTGTAGAGCCGAATTCAATACCGATAGAAGCCTTGCCTTCTTTAATCTGATTTTTTATCTCCATTTTCTTTCTCCTCCGTTGCAGTTGGTGCGGAAGCCTCCATAGCTTCTTCTGCCTTCTGATTCTTCTTTCTGGAAATTACAATACTCTGGATCACAAGGAACAGACAGAGCATTGCTGCTATGGTGATACCTGTCCACCATGCCTCATCAAGACCTACGGATGAAACAATGTTCTGGATAAGTGCAAGGGACATTACACCGAACAATGTTCCGATAATGTTACCTACACCGCCTGTAAGCATTGTACCGCCGATAATTGATGAAGCGATAGCGTTCATTTCTGCACCGGATGCGTGGGAAGCCGCACCTGAACCTACGTGCATAAAGTATACGAAGCCGCCGATACCTGCAAGCAGACCACAGATAACATGAGAAACGAACTTGGTTCTTTTTACGTTTACGCCGAGCATAAGGGCGCTCTGCTGGTTACCGCCGACTGCATAGAAATTGCGGCCGCTCTTTGTCCATTTAAGCGCAAAGAACATTATAGCCACTACTATAAGGGCGACGATAACGCCGATTTCAATATAGGCATCCACGTATTTTCCTGCCTTATTGTACCAGCCCATGCCGGGAATGACAATACGTGTGTCCTTGAGGGCTACGAATTCTTCGTTTGCAACGTTGAAGGGGTTGGTGTTTACAATAGTAGTCATACCACGTGCAAAGAACATACCTGCAAGTGTTACGATAAAGGGCTGGATATCGAGATATGCAACAAGATAGCCCTGTACAAGACCGAATGCAAGGCCGATTCCCAGAGCGATAAGTATTGAACCGAACACATTACCGCCGTGGTGGTCAAGGAATACCGCACAGCACATACTTACAAGAGCTGTAACGCCGCCTACGGAAATATCAATACCGCCTGTAATCATAACAAGGCTCATACCGCAGGAAAGAATTATAAGTGCTGCATTTGCATTCAGCATATTAAAGAAGGTCTGCGCCTTCAGGAAGCCTTCTCCGAGGAATATCACAGCGCACAGATACATTACCACAAATACAACTATTGTAATAGATGTAAGCAGGTTTGTATCCGTTATTCCCCGGAATTTATTTCGAGTTTTGCTTAAAAAAGACATATTTATTCCTCCATTCATTATTATAAGAGAACTCTCAGCCTGCCTGCTTTGCAGCGGCTTTTTTGTTTACAAGCTTCTTCCAGATAGCAGAAGCCTTTTCTCTTACAACAGGAGCACTTATTACTACAAGAATGATTACTACGATTGCCTTGTAAGCGGAAAGCGCAGCGGACTGAACTTCAAACTTATAGAGGGTTGTAGTAAGGAACTGAATAACATAAGCGCCCAGAATAGACGACGTGATACTGAATTTACCGCCGCTGAGTACGTTTCCGCCAAGTGCCACGGCAAGAATTGCGTCCATTTCAATATCCTTGGCAATAACCGAATAGTTGATTGTGGAAAGACGGCTTACCTTGATAAGTCCTGCAACCGCAACGCATATACCGAGAATAACAAAGGTAATGAATTTGATGAACTTGGGGTTAAGACCGTTAAGACGGGAAGACTGCTCGTTGATACCTACGGACTGTACGTAAAGACCGAGGTTTGTGAATTTAAGTACAAGGGCAGTTACGATTATGCACGCAATTGCGATGAAGAAGGGGGTAGGAATCGGAATTCCGGGAATGAATCCGCCGAAGTATGTAAAGGTTTCATCATTTACGATAGGAAGCTGGTTGTTGTTTATCCAGGCTGCGATTGAACGGCCTGCAGTAAACAGGATAAGTGTTGCAACCATGGGCTGTATTCTGAAATATGCTACCAGAACGCCGTTGAATGCACCGAATGCCATTGCAACAAGCACGCTTACAAGAAAAGCAACGATGATGGGTGCCTGAATTGTTTCGGGGCTTGTTTCGGTGCCGCAGAGAACACGGAGAATAACGCTTCCCGCAATTGCGATTGCAGCGCCGACACTGATGTCCTGACCGCCTGAAGCGGCAGTTACAAGAGTCATACCGATTGCAAGAATAGCAAGCTCGGAGCCGTAGTCGATAATTGTCATGAGATAACCCGAGAGAACGGGATTTCCGTCGCTGGAGTAGCCCAGTGAAATCTCGAAGAATGACGGGTCAACGATAAGATTTACAATTGTAAGTATAAGCAGCGCAGAAATCGGAATAAAAATCTGGTTGCTGAGTATTTTTTTCAGAATATCAAGGGCAGAGCTTTTTTGCGCCTTAGTGCTCATTATTCCTCACCTCCTGCAATAGTGCTCATAATCTTGTTCTGTGTAAGGTCTTCGCCCGAAAGCTCGCCTACAACCTTTCCGTCACGCATAACTACAAGTCGTGAACAGGTACGGAGCATTTCATCTGTTTCGGAAGAAATGAAGGTAACGCTCATACCCTCGGAAGCAAGCTTCAGAACAAGCTTCTGAATATCAATTTTTGTACCTACGTCGATACCTCTTGTAGGCTCGTCAAGAATAAGGTATTCAGGGTGTGTAAGCAGCCAGCGTGCAATAAGCACCTTCTGCTGGTTACCGCCTGAAAGTGATTTGATAGGTGTGTTTGCGGAAGCGGTCTTGATGTCAAGAAGCTTTATGTATTCTTCGGCAAACTTATTGGCCTGCGCCTTTGTAAAGGGTTTGAAGAAGCCTTTCTTTACCTGAAGGGCGAGAATAATATTTTCTCTTACGGAAAGATCGCCTACGATACCGTCACGCTTACGGTCTTCGGAAAGATAGGCAATGCCGTTCTTCATAGCGTCAATAGGCTTTGTGATCTTGACGGACTTGCCGTTCATCTTCACCTTGCCGCCCAGAATTCTATCGGCACCGAAAATGGTACGCACGCATTCGCTTCGTCCTGAACCGAGAAGACCTGTAAATCCGTTTACTTCACCTTTTCTGATATGGAAATCAAAAGGCTTGATGCCCTGATCGCTGACAAGACCTTCGCCCTCGAATACGGGAGCGCTTTCCATGTCGATGCTGGCAGTGCTGTCGCCCTTTATGTCGGACATATCGTCAAGCTCCTTGCCCAGCATCTTGGATACCAGCTGAACACGTGGAAGCTCGCTGATTTCATACTCGCCCACAAGTGTGCCGTCACGAAGAACTGTGATTTTATCGCAGATTTCGTAAACCTGGTCAAGAAAGTGTGTAACGAATATGATGCCGACGCCTCTTGCCTTAAGCTGACGCATAAGTGTAAACAGCTTTGCAACTTCGCTTTCGTCGAGGGAGGATGTAGGCTCGTCAAGAATAAGAACCTTACACTCCATATCAACGGCACGGGCAATGGCAACCATCTGCTGCACGGCAATGGAACAGCTTGCAAGCTGCTGTGTGGGTTTTACATTTATACCGAGGGAAGAGAGAACCTTCTCTGCTTCGGCATTTCTCTTTTTCCAGTTGAGAAGCATACCTTTTTCGCGACCGATATAGATATTTTCAGCAACAGTAAGATTGGGACAGAGTGTTATTTCCTGATAAACAGTGCTTATACCGCTTTTCTGTGCATCCTGCGGTGATTTGATGTTTACAGCCTTATCACTGCCCTTGATATAGACCTGGCCGGAATCCTTTGTATAAACGCCGGTCAGAACCTTTATGAGTGTTGATTTACCTGCGCCGTTTTCGCCCATAAGTGCATGGACTTCGCCCTCGCAAAGAGTAAAATCAACGTTCTGCAAAGCCTTTACACCAGGGAATGACTTGCAGATATTACGCATTTCAAGTACTGCATTTTCACGCATTGCAGTTCACCTCCGAATGGACTATAAAAAACTTTGGCTCAGCACGCGGGTAGACCGCCGTGCTGAGCCGCGCATCTTTTTAATTACGATTAACTATGTAGGTTAATTATCAGATACCGTAGTTGTCAACGTCAGCCTGAGTGATTGTTGTAGCGTCAAAGCCCTTTTCATCCATGATTACAATCTTTTCAGCGATTGTGCCGCCGTTTTCAAGTGTATCGATGATTTCCTTGATGTAGGAAGCCTGGAAGGGGTTGCACTGACCATCGTAGTTCCAGTTCTGAGCAAGTAATTCTTCAAGAGCCCACTTGTTGCAGTCAAAGCCCATTACTACTACGTCCTTGCCAACGCCGTGAGAGATATTAGCCTTATCAAGAGCAGCAACAGCACCCTTTGCCATATCGTCGTTTTCAGCGTAGATAACGTTGAAGGACTTACCGGAGTCGATTACGGACTGAACGATCTGCTGAGCCTTTTCAGCGTTCCATTCAGCTGTCTGCTGTGTTACCATTGTCCAGCCGAGTTCGGAAACTGCTGTGTCAAGAGCGCCGGAACGGCCCTTCTGAGCTGCAGAACCCATAACGCCCTGGATGTGGATGATTTCGTACTTGGGAAGGTTCTGACCCTTTAACCAGTCAACTGCTGTCTGGCCTTCCTTATCCATATCGGATACGATGGAAGCTTCATAAAGGCTGGGGTCAGCGTCGATTGTACGGTCGAAAAGGATAACCTTTACGCCTGCGTCCTGAGCGTCCTTGAGAACGGAGTCCCAACCTGCTGTATCAGCAGCGGAAAGGAGAAGGTAATCAACTTCGTCCTGGATGAACTTCTGTGCGAAACCGATCTGTTCGTCGTTCTTGAGGCTGTATGCAAAAGAAGCGTCAAATCCGTTTTCCTTTGTGAAGGTGTACTTCATATCCTTATCGTTAGCTGTACGGTAGCCGGATTCGTTAGGGTCGTTGTTGATGATACCAACCTTGATAAGACCGCCGTCATCCTTAGCTTCAGTACCGCCTGCAGCAGGTTTGCTTTCGCCGCAGGATGCCATAGAAAGGCAGATAGCAGCTGTTGCGATAACAGATACGAGTTTCTTTAATTTAAACATAATAATCTTCCTCCAAAATCATATTGATTTTTCACCTGTCGGTGAACTTGTACATACATTATAGCATGATTGTGCGTACATTTATATATAAAATATTAAGTAAAATGTTTAAAATATTACTGACTTTTGATTTTTTTGCTAATCTTGTACGATTAACCTTGCCGATTCCTTCATATTCCTTGTATGGTACTCTCTCGGAGTTTCGCCCTTGAATTTCTTGAATATCTGGCTGAAATAGCGATAATCGCTGAAGCCTACTTCAAAGGCGATTTCGCTGATAGTCTTGGATGTCCGTTTAAGAAGCTCTGCGGATTTATCTATTCTTACCTTTGAAAGATAATCCGAGAAATTCATACCGGTTTCCTTTTTGAACAGCGAACAGAAATATGTGGGGCTGAGGTTGACGTGGGCGGCTACCGATTTCAGGGATATATCCTCATTTGTGTAGTTTTCCCTGATGTGCTCGATTGCTTTCAGAACGGTGTTGTTCCCATTGTTGCAGGAATGCTTCACACGACGGTCAATGCAGTCTTCAAGCATTGAGGTAAAGAAATCCATAGAATGCTCAAGATTGAGCAGCTTGTATTCTATATCGTCAACGCTGCCGTATTTTGATACGAATTCTTCGTTTGAAACGCCTATTTCCTTAGAAAAGGAGCGTATGACGATATATAGTTCCATTGCCACATAGAGCCGCAAAAGCAGGGAATTTGTCTTGAAATATCCCGCTTCCTCCAGAAACGAATCAAGCGCCTGGCGGCTGATATCCTTGCTTCCGTTTCTCAGAAACTGCTCTATTTTGAATGTGTTTATCTTTTGCACATCACAATAACGTTCAGAAGGAGCCGTATTCATAGATTTCCCCTTTCTTTATCAGCGTGCGGATCTGCCGATGCGGCGCACTGAATCACGTGTTATGAGCTGAGGTGTGAAAATGACATCCTCGCATTTACAGAGCGGATCACGTATGATTGACACCAGCTTTTCCGCAGCAGCCTTACCCAGCTCCTGATGAGGATGCTGAACGGTTGTAAGAGGGATGTCACATATGGTTGAGAGTTTGGAATTGTCAATGCCGACAACGGAAATATCGTCGGGAACAGACAGGCCCTTTTGTCTGCAGAAGCCCAGAAGGTCTACCGCAAGCTTATCGTTATAGCATACGACGGCGGTGGAATTGCCAAGCATAGCCTGAATTCGTTTCTCGTTAACGGTAAACAGATCATCTCTTTCTGCCGTGGAATACCATATTACATTCTGTTCGGCCGTTTTGAGTCCGTGCTCTTCGCAGCTGTTCATGAATCCGTGGTAGCGGTTGTGTCCCTGCATATCGTCAAGGGAAAAAATGGCGGATATATTGCGGTGGCCGTTATTGAAAAGATGATCGGTAACGATTTTTCCTGCCAGCACGTCATCCATAGCGATGCAGGGGGCATCAGACCAGGGGTATTTTGCGTTGAAAAATACAATAGGTATATTGCGTGCCTTTATTTCCTCGTAAAGTTTTATATTAGGGTTGGGAAGCGCACTTTTTGACGGCTCTATAATCAGACCACAGATGCCCTGTGTAAGCATATTTTCGATTGCCTGTGTTTCTTCAAAAACACGGTTGTGTGTAATCGCAAGCTGGATTCCTATGTTGTTCTGCTTCAACACGCCCTCAATGCCTGTAATTATACTGGGGAATATGTAATCACTGAAATATGTGGAGATAATACCTACGTTCTGCCTTGAAGAGGGCTCGGGCTTCGGTTCAGCTGCCTTTACAAAGGTTCCGCTTCCTCTCATTCTGACGATAACGCCTTCGCTTTCCAGAACCTTCAGTGCCTGTCTTACTGTCTGTCTGCTGACATTGTGGATAGCGCACAGATCATTTTCGGATAAAAAACGGGCGTCAGCCTTAAGGTTGTTTTCCAAGATGTATTTTTTTGCCCAGTCTACAATTGCTGAATATTTGTAATCATCCATAATCTATCCTCATTTCGAAATAAATTTGTAACTTATATACAAATAATAGCACAAAAAATCGTATTTGTAAATACAAGTTGAGAATTTTTTTGAAAATTGTACATACATGTCAAAGATGTGTGCAAAATAATGTTACAAATGACAAAATAATACAAGTACAATACAACTTTTATACTTTTTTATTATCAAAATCACCAAACAGAATGTTTTCGAATTATGTCATCATACAAAAAAACTTATTATCGTCCAATTTTCTTGACTTATTGTTTTGGATAGGATATACTTTTGTTAAGTAATAAGGCAATATCTTTTATTACTTGTTTACTATAAAGCACTGTAAGGAGCGTCAGTTATGAAAAATCTTAAAGTCAGAATGAAACTTATATTGTCCTTCGGCATTATTATTGCTATGGTACTGCTCATATTCGGATCGGTGCTTTTCTCGGTAATAAGCATCGGCAACAAGACCAGTCATTTCCATGATGAGGCTTTTGTGGGTGTACAGCTTGCAGACAATCTTGACCTCCTTATTAATAAATGTGCAAGGGATACTCTTTATGCAGCAAATGACCCTAATTCAAACAGAGCCAAGAGTAAGATAAGCAATGCGAAATCTTCTCTTGATAATATGCTGGATACCTCTGCCCGGCTTCGTGATATTTACATAGGTGATGTTTCGGTAATCGACGAACTTGACCTTAAGGTCAATTCGCTTCTGGGCATACTTACCTCGGAAGTTGAAGTTCTTTCAGGTGCAGATGTATCTGCCTCCTTTGAAATGTACGAGGCGAAAATTCTTCCTCTGCGTACCGAAATTTCTGAACTGGCTATTGAAATTTCCGATACTGAGAGTCAGTATGCGGATACACTATATAATGAAACCACAGGTTTTATTACCCTTATTATTATTGTAGTTACTGTAATCAGCCTTGCAGCTGTGGCGGTAGCAGTCTTCTTTGCGGTCTATATCACAAGAATGTTCCTTCAGGGCATCGGCGATGTTCATCAGGCCGCCCTCAAGATGTCTCTCGGTGATTTTAATGTCGCCGTTTCCTACAAGTCTGCCGATGAGCTTGGTCAGATGGGTGAATCCATTGAAAAGCTTGCGGAAACAACAAAGGCGGTTATCACCGACACCGGAATGCTGCTTAAAAGCATTTCCGACGGAAATCTCAATGCGAAGACAGAAAACAGTGAGCTTTATATAGGTATATACAAAAATCTTCTTGCAGCTATGGAGGAATTCTCGCTTAAATTCAGCGGAACTCTCAACAATATCGATAATGCTTCAAGACAGGTGGCTGCAAGCTCTTCAAAGGTAGCCGACGGCGCTATCACTTTCTCCCACGGTGTAACGGAGCAGGCTTCTTCCGTAGAACAGCTTTCTGCGGCTGTATCCCTTATTTCTGAAATAATAAACGCCACTGCTGCCGATGCGGAAGTCGCAAACAACAAGACAGCTTATGCAGGCGAGCAGATAAAGGGCGCAAATACCAGAATGGAAGAACTGGTATCTGCTATGGATGAAATCAAGCTTTCGTCAAAGAAGATCCAGCAGATTGTACTGGCTATCGAGGAAATTGCTTTCCAGACAAATATTCTTGCGCTCAATGCGGCTGTTGAGGCTGCGAGAGCGGGGGACGCGGGCAAGGGCTTTGCTGTTGTTGCAGATGAAGTCAGAAATCTTGCCGAAAAATCTTCCGAAGCCGCACAGGATACACATGTTCTTATTGAAGCAACTGTAAAGGCTATCAATAAGGGAACAGGACTTGTGGCTGCGGTTGCGGATGACATGGAGGTTGTTTCCGTATCATCTGAAGAAGCAATGGGCATAAACAAGAAAATCAGCGTTGCTGCAAAGGATGCGTCTGAGTCGATTACACAGGTGCTTGCGGGTATTGATCAGATTTTCAATGTTGTCCAGACAAACTCCGAAACCTCTGAGCAGTCTGTTGCAGCCAGCGAACACCTTGCAAATCAGGCTAAGCTCCTTAAGGAAATGATGGATGAATTTGTTTTCCGTGACTAAAAACAGGCATACCGTATAGAAGCTTTACAGGCATTACTGAGGAAAACCCTTTTGTAAAAGGGCTTTTCCTCAGACTCCTTTCCGAAAACTTTTAATTTTAATTTAAGCCTGACAGGGTAATTTACCCTGTCAGGCTTAAA
>JAGALB010000008.1 GCA_017625405.1 Ruminiclostridium sp.
TTAAGCCTGACAGGGTAAATTACCCTGTCAGGCTTAAATTAAAATTAAAAGTTTTCGGAAAGGAGTCTGAGGAAAAGCCCTTTTACAAAAGGGTTTTCCTCAGTAATGCCTGTAAAGCTTCTATACGGATATCCACCTTACAACTGCGGGGTTAATTATTTCCTGCAAAAGGCAGGAATTGCCAAAGGCGGCTCGCCCCAAGCTTTTTGTAAAAAGCTTGACCAAAAACTTTTATTTCTCGCTTTGCTCGGTCTGAAGAGAAAAAGAGCGTTTTTTGCTATTTGAGCCCCTGCCGTTTTACCTGCTTCGGCAACGCAGAATCTTGTAAAAGGCAGGAATTGCCAAAGGCGGCTCGCCTTTTTTATTTTACAATCTTTACACCGATAACTGTAATATCATCCTCCTTTCCTTTTTCAGCCGAAAGCCGCAGTGCTTCGCCTATGGTATCTATAATCGCATTCAGGTCTGCGTTTTTATCACGCATAACAATGTTTTCAAGCCATGCCTTATCAATATCCGCACCGTCGCTTGTCATTATGATTACATCGCCTGCGGCGGCGGAAAAGTGTTTTTCTCCGTATTCTGCTTCAAATTCAACTCCCAGCGGTATTCCATCCCCCGAAAGCTCGGCAAATCTATTTCCGCATCGCACGAATGTAGAAGCACTTCCTGCCTTGTAAAGGGAAATTTCGCCGTTTGTGAGATTGATACGGCAGACATCCAGGGTAGCAAAGCTTTCATCTGCCGATTTTACCATAAGAGAGGTGTTCAGCATTTCAATCGAAGCGTTGAAATCAATGCCCGCCTTCAGCATTCTTGCAAGCATACCGCAGGAAAAGGCGCTGTCTATTCTTGCACGACTGCCGCTGCCCATTCCGTCGGAAAGAATCATATACACATTTCCTTTTCCGTCGTTGAAGCATTCATGGCAGTCGCCGCTTTTTTTATTTTCGGGCTTGCAGCGGCTGAAAACCTTGATAAGAGCGTCATAAGCGGAGCGTTCAGATAAGGTGAGGTGAACCATTCCGCCGTTTTCCGTCAGCATTGGCAGGTCAAACTCCTTGTGCAGTGCAAAGGACAGCTTTTTCGATATTGTTTCCGCATTGAAAACAGAGCTTTTTTCGCCGTATGCGTCAATAACAAGCCGCCTGTCAATATTCATTGCGGTTACGGCAGGGGATATAAGCCCGTTTTCTCTGAGAACATTTTCAGCCGTCTGCGAAGCTTCATAGTCGAAGCTGTTATCACTGCAAAGCTCTTCTGCCGCTTTTTCAAGCATATTCTGCGTGGAGCTTAACTGTGCGGTGAGAATCCTGCGCATCTCGCCGATTTTCCTTGCACTGCTTCTTGCACAGCTGTAAGCGGCATAGCAGCGGTTAAGCTCAGAGGCAAGACTGCGCCTTTCGGGACAGATTTCCGCAAAATGTCCAGTCAGCATATTTTCGTCTGCAAGTATCCCTGCACGTATGCTTTTTACCGCCTTGTTCATGATATCGGCGCTGCGGTTGTAGCATTCGCCCCAGCAGTACATATTGTTTCTGCAGGTCCTGCATATATTTTCCGAGGCGGTTATATATATTTCCGACGGGTCATGTATGTTTTCACGGTCAAGAACCTCAGCGGTCTTTTTTATTGCGCTGTTCATCTCTCCGATTGCACTGCCCATTCCCGAAAGTCTGCATCCGAATGAATAGAAAGGCTTTCTTGAAGCGGCAACGGCGGCGCTGCAGCGATGAGGAAAAACAGGAATGTATTTTTCAGGAATGACAGCAGAAACAAATGCTCCGAAAAGGCAGGAAGATACGCAGATTATGCTTTCTTCGGTAGGCTCTGTTACAAGCACTCCTGCACCGAGAACAAAAACAAGGGCACAGGCTCTTGTAATTCTGCCGTATCTGCTGAAAAGCGAAACTGCAAGGGAGGACAAGGCGAGAATAATTGCGGCAGGCGCAAAGTTTTTGTCGGCTGCTGTGATTCCCACAGCGGAGAGTATTCCTACCATAGCGGAAGGATTGCCTGCAATATATGGCGACAGACATATGGCAGCAGCGGATACGAATATACCGCCGTTGAACATTTCGAGACGCAGTCCCGTAAGTGCGGTTATAAGAATGGCATAAATAACCCCTGCCGACAGAGTGAGCCATATATTTTCTTCAGAACGGGGCTTGTCCTTTTCTTTAAAAAAGGTGTTCAGGGATAATACGGAAATTACGGTCAGAATCCCGAAGGCGAAGCCTGTGAATATATCCATCGGCGACTCTGCCGCAGGGAGATTTGCGGTGAAGACGCAGATCCCTGAAGCTGCTGCGGTGATGATTCCCATGATTCTGCCCTGTTTTTCGCCCGTAATAAGCCTTATGGCAAGTATGGCAGTCATTGCGGCGATATGCGGCACAGCCAGGGCGAAATTCCCTGTTACGGCAAAGCCTGTCACTGCACCAGAAAAGGCACATATGCAGTTCATTCCCGTAAGCGAGCCGATTATTGCTGCAGGGAAAGGGGAAAGCTTTTCAAAAACAGGGGATACAGCAAGAAAGAAGGTGACAATCGCTGTAAAAAGTCCTTCCTTAAAACTGAAATCCCTTTCTTTGTCCGAAAAAACAGCATCAATGCTTTTTTCCATAAAATTCATTCCTTTCAGATATTGCGTTAAGACAATTCTAACATCTGAAAGGAAAAATTTTTGTCAAAGAAAGGGATTATGATTTATTTTTCTGAAATTTTATCGCTCAGTGCGGCAAAATCTTCCATTTTAAGCTCTTCTGGACGGGCAGTCGCCTTGATACCACAGCTTATGAGCATTTCCGCAAGCTCGGTCTTAGGGATTCTGAATTCAGCCGAAACAGGATTTATAAGCTGCTTTCTTCTCTGGGAGAATGCTGCATGGACAAGTCTGAAGAAAAGCTTTTCGTCCTTTGGAGTGTATTTCGGCTGACGGCTTATATCAAGCCTGATTACTGCGCTGTCAACATTGGGGGCGGGCATAAAGCTGCCACGGTTTACACGGAACAGCATTTTCGGTGTGCTGTAAAAATTGACGCCGACGGTAATCGCTCCGCAGTCACGCTCCCCGACCTTTGCACAAAGTCTGTCCGCCGCTTCCTTCTGCACCATTACGGTGATACAGCTTATGGGGAGCTTTTCCTCCAGCAGCTTCATAATTACGGGAGAGGTTATGTAGTAAGGCAGATTTGCACATACAACAATTTCTTCAAAGCCGCTGAGCTTCTCTTTTATAAGTGCGTGCAGGTCTGTTTCCATTACATCGCCGAAGACGATTTCCACATTGTCGAATTCCGAAAGGGTTTCTTCAAGTATGGGCTTAAGACCTGTGTCGATTTCTACCGCCACAACCTTGTCGCAACGCTTTGCAAGCTCTTTTGTAAGTACGCCCACGCCTGTTCCGATTTCGATAGCAGCAACGCCTGCCTTACAACCGCCCATTTCCGCAATTTTTGGGCAGACGGAAGGGTTTATAAGGAAGTTCTGTCCCAAGGATTTGGTAAAGGCAAAGCCATGCTTTGTAAAAAGCTCTTTAATTGTACCTATATTGGTAAGTTCCATATTTTCAGTCCTTAATAAGTGTCATAAAGCAGTTTGTATTCTCCTGCAGCTTTGCCTGTTCCGATGCGGACAGTTTTTTAAGCAGGAATCGCCATAGGCGGCACGCCTAGGACGGTTTGCGGAGAATAGAATTCTTCGGAAATTCAGTGGGGTAAGGGAAGGTAAGCTTTTCGGTTGCATGATTTGCAATTCTTACGCTTTCGCCCTTGTCGTTTATCATTTCCGAGGGAGTGAATTTTACAGGTTCACGTCCCGGTATAAGGATTTCCAGCTCGTCGTCAAGTGTGAAATAGTTTCGCTGGGTAAGCTTTATGCAGCCGTTTTCATAGCCGTCAACCACGCCTGCAAAATCATAGGCACGGTAATAACCGCTGTCCTCGTAGTACTGTTCGGCGTCATCGTGGTTGTAGAAAAAGCCTGTGCAGTAGTGTCGGTGGCTGACCTTGTAAACTTCATCAAGAACCCACTGAGGCGGCTGTTCGTTTCTGTATGCGCAGTCCAGCGCCGCACGGTAAGCGTTGGTAACGGTAGCCACATAGTAGGAGGATTTTGCTCTGCCTTCGATTTTCAGGCTGGTAACGCCTGCGTCAAGCAGCTCTCTTACATGCTCAATCATACATAAATCCTTGGCATTAAGAATATAAGTGCCACGGTTGTCTTCAAAAATTTCAAAATCCTGACCGATGCGCTTTTCTTCGGTAATGAAGTATTTCCAGCGGCAGGGCTGGGCACAGGCACCTCTGTTTGCGTCACGGTCAACGAGATATTTGGATAAAAGGCATCTGCCCGAAAAGGAAACACACATTGCACCGTGAACAAAAGCTTCAATTTCCATATCTTCGGGGATATTGTCACGGATTCTGCGGATTTCCGCAAGGCTGACCTCACGTGCAAGAACGATTCGTCTTGCACCCAGGCGGTAAAGCTCATTTGCGGTTTCATAGTTCATGATACCCACCTGAGTAGACATATGGATGTCAAGACCGGGCGCATATTTCTTTACCATAGCCATAACGCCTATATCCGCAACAATAGCCGCATCAATGCCTGCATCGGCAGCTTCCTTTATAAACTGCGGAAAGGCTTCCGCCTCGTCATTTGTGGGAACAATATTACAGGTCAGATATACCTTTACATTACGGCTGTGTGCGTGCTGCACTGCGCTTCTGAGAGCGTCCGTGTCAAAGTTTTTCGGACCTGCACGCATACCGAAATTCTGTCCGCCGATATATACTGCGTCGCAGCCGTAGTCAACCGCTGCTTCAAAGCATTCATAATCCCCTGCGGGGGAGAGCAGTTCTGCCAAAAGTGTCACTCCTTGTTATTCTGTGGGTCTCAGTTCCGCTAAAATCAGGTTTTCTTCGTGCTGTTCCTTGGTTTCGGCATAGAATACCTCGCCTGTTTCCTCGTTTGCACAGAAGAAGAAATAGTTTGTATCAGCCGCATTGAGAACGGCGTTTATTGCGTCAAGACCGGGGTTGCACACAGGGCCTGCAGGAATACCGTTGCAGGTGTAGGTGTTGTATGCGTCGGCATAGCGCTTGTATCTGAGACTGTCATCTTTGAGATAGGGTTTTATTTCATTTTCAACATAAAGAATTGTAACGTCGGATTCAAGCTTTGGGAAGCTTTCGGAATTTCTGATACGGTTTAAGAATACGCTTGCAACGTAGTACATATCTTCTACGTTTGCAGCTTCCTTCTGCACCATAGAAGCAAGGGTTATAACCTCGTCAAGGGTCATATTCATTTCGCCCATCTGCTTGTACATGGTACGTGTGATTTTGCTGTCGAAGTTGTCGAAAATCTTTCCTGCAACTTCTTTTGCGTTCTTTTCGGAATTCTTGTACATTGCACGTGCTTCTTCGCTTGTGCCGTTATGAAGGCTCTTGTCTGCCATAGCCTGAACCATGTAGAATTCATAGGTATCAGGGAAGAGATAGCCCTCCAGCTGGTTGTATTTAAGAGAGCTTTCGGAAAGACGCTTTTCAAACTCAAAATCGTTCTGAAGGCTGCTGTAATACTTTTCAAAATCCTCTGCAAAGCATACGCAGTTTTCTTCGAGTATTTCACCGATTTCACGGGCGGTCATACCTTCCACAATACGTATTTCCACGGTTTTGGAAACATAGGCCTCCGTCTGGAGAGTGCTGTAAAGCGTCATGTAAGACATAGTTGAGCTGAGAGTGTAGGTGCCGGGGATGAATTCGTCATCCTTGCCCGTAACATCACCGAACCATTTGAAGAATTTGGGCGAGCTTATGATGTTGTTTTCGTTGAGTATCGCCGCAACGGTTTCCGTGTCGGCATCCTCGGGGATTTCAACGTCCATTCTGAAATCGTTGGTAACGATACCTGTAAGGTCAAGTGCGAAGGTAATCAGATACTGGGAGATGAAGACAGAAACACCGATGATTGCGGCACAGAGAAGTGCACCGATAAGAATAAAGGCAAAGGTGCGTGTGTGCTG
Source organism: Ruminiclostridium sp. (assembly GCA_017625405.1). Taxonomy (GTDB): domain Bacteria; phylum Bacillota; class Clostridia; order Oscillospirales; family Ruminococcaceae; genus Ruminiclostridium_E. The sequence goes on from JAGALB010000008.1 coordinate 6,038, forward strand.
ACGCTGCTTTTCATAGCGGAGCTTCATACGTCCGATTTCACGGCGTTCTTCCTTTTCCTCCTCGGTCATTTCTTCTTCAGGCTCTTCTTCTGTATATTCCTCAGAAGGCTTCGGAGAAGGACGCACAGCGTTCATCATCTGGGTAGCCGCCTGTTCATAATGTCCGTCGTCTTCTGTGCTGTCATATTCGGGGATGACAGGGCCTGCCGAGGGTTCATATACAGGAACATCCTCTTCTTCATCCTCATCATCGTATACAACAGGCTCATCAGGCTCGGGCACAGGTTCGGCGACATGGCTTCTGCGCTTGCTGTCGATTGAGAAAAGTATATCGTTAAGACTTTTTTCCTTATCGTCGGTTGTTACGGTTTCGCTTACCAAGCTTCTTCTGGGAGCAGGCTTTGCAGCTTCCTGCTGCTTCGGAGCGGGAGCAGGCTTTGTCGATTCACTGCCGCTATGTAAAAAGGCGGCGAGGCTTTCTACTTCATTATTTCTCTTTTCTTCCAAGCTAACACCTCATTTCAGTTTATATATCTGATTTTTTCTTCTGTTACTACAATATCCACAGGCAGGTCGTATTCCTCGGTGGTGACTTCACCGATGAAGTCTTCATAGCATATACCGACGGAAACGCCGTTGTAATCTTTAAGGAAGCGGTCATAATAACCACCGCCATAGCCCATTCTGAAGCCCTTTTCATCAAAGGACAGGGCAGGGGTGACACAGACACTCAGCGAAAAATCGGTAACCTCCCTGTCTCCGCAGGGCTCAGGTATGCCGAAAGCACCTGTCTGCAAATCGGCAAGGCTGTCTATTTCAATGAAACGCATGGTTTTACCCTCGCATTTCGGAACGGCAACGATTTTTCCGCAGTGAAGCATGGCTTCGATAAAAAGTATGGTGTCCACCTCTATTTCGGTGGAAACATAGGTGAGGATGGTTTCTGCCTCGGCAATTTCGGGGAGATCTATAAGGCTGTTATAAATCGGAATATCCCTTTTAAGCCTGTAATCGGCATCAAGTCCTCTGCGTCTGCCGAGAAGCTCAGCTCTCAGCTCTTTCTTGCTCAGCAGCACTGGAGTGAAGCCTTTACCTTGGCTGCCTTTGCTTCTCCTGCAAGAAGCTTTGAAAGCTCAAGACCGAATTCCAGCGCAACTCCGGGACCCTTTCCGGTAATTACCTTTCCGTCACGTACAACGCCCTGTTCGGGAATTTCAGCACCTTCAAGGAAATTTTCAAAACCGGGGAAGCATACTGCCTTTTTACCGTTCAGGATTCCTTTTTTGCCGAGTATTGAAGGCGCAGCGCAGATAGCGGCAATATACTTGTCATTCTGTACGCAGTAGTCAATAGTGTCCTGTACGGTGCGGCTCTTTTCAAGGTTGAGAGTGCCGGGCATACCGCCGGGAAGCACAATCATATCAATATCATCGGAGAGCATAAAATCAACCTCTGTAATATCGGGGATTACAGCGATACCGTGAGAGCTTACAACAACTTCTTCGCCGATACCCACGGTTTTTACATCAAGCTCGCTTCTTCTGAGAATATCAACAGGGGTAATAGCTTCTGTTTCTTCAAAGCCGTTTGCTAAAAATACATAAATCATGTCAAATTTCCTTTCAGTTAATGCGTATGCGGAATTTTTCCTCCATAAAGCAGGGATAATAGGATTGCTTTGCCTTGCGGAGATTTTCTTCTCCCATATCCTCTTCACGATTCACGTATTTTGCATTGTGAACGCAGTTCAGGAGAAATTGTCTGTTTATCATAGGGTATGCACCCTGAAAATCCGTAAATGCCTTTTCAACGTGTACCACAAAGGTATCGCTGTTCGTCTGCTCGCCGAAGGAGAAGGCCTGTATCTGTCCGTTTACACGGATAAGTCCACCCTTGTAGCCGAGAGCTTCAAAATTCTGAAGTCCCACACGCACAGCGCAGATTTCTTCTGCCTTGTCGGTATTGCCCATGCAGTTGTTGCGTCTGCACCACTCGTCATTCATTCCCATACATTCGGCAATATTTGAGCTGTCAATTTCTTCAAAGCTCCAGTTGTTGTCGGAAAAACGGGCTATGTGGTTACGCTTTGCGTGATATTTCTTGCCTTTAAGCTCGGTTAAATCCTCGTAGCTGTAAATATAGTCGTAATAATCGGGATTGGTGGAAACCTCGGCTCTGCTTCCGTACATTTCTTTAAGCTCCAGCATGGAAAGCTTGTTCATAGTGGTGAAAACAAAGGGGATACCTTCATTTTTACAGTAATTTCCCATTTCGGAAATTACTTCCGCAATATCGCCCTTTCCCGCAGGAAAAAAGAAGCCATTACTGTTTTTCAGCAGATAAAAGTCCTTGTATCTGCATATTTTTATATCATAGATGTTCTGCCAGCAGAAATTATTTCCGAAGGTGTATTCACAGCCCCGGAAATCAGACAGGGCGAGCAGCTCGTCCGCCCATTTCTTGTCAGACAGCAGAACGGGTCTGAATTCAAGCATTTTTTATTCCTTTTCTATTATTCTGCATAAATCAGCATTTATCTCTTCTATTGTTCTCGGATTGTCGCCTTTATTGCAGGGTATTATTATCCAGCCGTCACGGCTTGCAACGTATAAGGCAGCTTCACGGCAGGCTTTCAGGAAATCCACATTCTGTTCGTGAATATCCTTTTTGCTTTCGTCGCCGTCATAGCGTGCGGAAAGAAGCTTCTGGGAGATTTCGACGGGCATGTCCAGGAAAACCGTCTTATCGGGTCTGGGAAGCCCCATTTTTCCATATTCGAAATCATAAAGCCAGTCAAGGTAGCTGTCCCATTCGCTTTTCTGAAGCTTTGTCATCTGATAGATGGCGTTTGAGGTGGTATATCTTGCGGAGATAACGGGTGCGCCGCTTTCGTAAAGCTCCTGCCAGTGTGTCTTGAAGCTTGTGTAGCGGTCGACAGCGTAGATTGCACTTGCGGAATATGCGCTTGCGGAAGGATTTTCTTCGTGGAATTTTCCTGCCAGATAATCGCTTACGATTTTACCGCTGTTAGTATTATAATAAGGGAAGGTGATAAAATGTGCGTCGGTAAATTTTTCTTTCAGCATTTCAAACTGTGTGGATTTTCCGCATCCGTCAAGTCCGTCAATTACGAAAAGCACCTGAAACACTCCTTTTTAAACATAATATATCAGTTTATTGTAGCATATTTGAGAAAAATAGTCAAGTACGGTAACGTAGGGGGGCTAAAAAGCAGGGACAGGGTGAAGCGGCACGCATAACTTTTGTGTATTAAAACATTTTGCTTATCCCTGCCGTTTTGCTTTTCCGACAGAGCAGATTTTTTAAAAGGCAGGGACAGGGTGAAGCGGCACGCTTCATGTTAGTTATTGACTAACATTATAGTTTTGTGTTATATTAATCAAAACCGACAAACGGAGGTATGACAAATGATATCGCTTCTTTCGAGAATTTTCATAAAGGATTATAAAAACGTCACTGACCCTGCTGTCCGCAGAGGTTACGGTATGCTTACGGGAATAATGGGCATAGTGCTGAATCTCCTGTTATTCGGCGGAAAGCTTTTCGCAGGTATTATAACAGGTGCGATTTCCGTAACCGCAGACGCATTCAACAACCTTTCTGATGCGGGTACATCGGTTATTTCCATGGTGGGTATAAAGCTTGCAGGCAGACCCGCCGACAAGGAACATCCCTTCGGCCACGGCAGAATGGAGTATGTGGCGGGACTTGCGGTAGCTGCGGTTATCCTGATAATGGGTTATGAACTTGGCAAAGACAGTATAATCAAGATTTTCAATCCCGAAGAGGTTACCTTCAACGTGGTTTCGCTGATAATTCTCGGTGCCTCGGTGCTGGTTAAATTCTATATCTGCCTCTACAACAGAAAGATAGGAAAGCTTGTGAATTCTCCTGCAATGAAAGCCACTGCCGTAGACAGCCTTTCTGACTGCATATCAACCGCTGCGGTTATTGCAGGCCTTGTTGTATATGAAATATTCAGCGTCAATATTGACGGTTACGTAGGTATACTTGTTGCGTTATTCATTTTCAAGGCAGGCTTTGAAGCCGCGAAGGAAAGCCTCACCCCCCTTATCGGCGAACGCCCTGACAGCGATTATGTAAAGGAAATTGAAAGCACGGTAATGGGCTATGAGGGAATTATCGGAATCCATGACCTTATCGTTCACAATTACGGTGTAGGCTCGAACATCATTTCTCTTCATGCGGAAGTTCCCTCGGAAATGGGATTTATGGAGGCTCATGAGCTGATTGACGTAATCGAGAATGACCTGAAGGAAAAATATGCCGCTGTGGCTACTGTACATATGGACCCTGTGGAAACTACCAATGAAACTGCACGTAAATACAAGGAGCTTGTAAAAAGCTTTATTTCGGAAATCAGCCCTGAAATTTCCATGCATGATTTCCGCATGACCGATGGCGTGAAGAACCGCAACCTTATTTTTGATGTGGTAGTTCCTTACAAATTCAGAATGAATGATAATGCCATAAAGGCACTTATCTGTGAAAAAATAAAGCGTGAAGATGAAAATCTCAACGCAGTTATCACAATTGATAAGGAAATGGCATAAGGCGACACACGTGCTTTTTCTGCGGCTTTGCCGCAGAAAAAGCAAACCGCCGGCAGCATCTTCGATGCTGCCGGCGGTTGTTTTTGCAGTACTGCAAAAACCGTGTGTCGCCGTGTATTTATGCACCCGAGGGATTATTTTTTGCCGCAGCAGCTTCTGCCCGCAATACTTCACAGGAATAAGCTGCTGCATTTTCTGCGTATGCAGTCTGTAAAATATATGCAACGTAAACGAAAATAATTACCGTTTTTTTAAATTTAGCATAAAAAGGGAGAAATTCAAGTAATTTTCATTGCTATTTTGTCGGAATTATGTTATACTTTAGCCATAACGTCCGAAAGGAGCGATATGATGTTCAGAACACCACGCACAGGAACTAATGTCAAACGTCTTGTTATCTTCCTGAATGCGCTTTTCAATACATTATTATATACATCAATCTTTGCCTTTGTGTGGGAGGAATATTACAACCCTCCGCTTAATAATATGGGCTTTTTCAAAAACGGTAATATTATTCTCTATTTCATCTATGCGGTAATCTACTTTATCCTTGTTGAAATGTACGGCGGCTTCAGGATAGGAAGTCTGAGAATTACCGACTCGGTATTCACTCAGGTGATAACAGTAACCCTCACCGACGGTATTGCTTATCTTCTTATGTGCCTTATTGCCAGACGTATACTTAATCCGCTGATACTTATTGCGACACTTCCTGTGGTTGTGTGTGTGACACTTCTTTGGAGCGTATACATACACCGCAATTTCGCAAGATTGTTCCCGCCCAAGAAGATGATTCTCGTGTACGCAAACAAATCCGCCCGTTCTCTTGTGTATAAGATGAGCAAGCGCTATGATAAGTTCATTATCTGTGCCGCAATCAATGTGGATGAAGGCTTTGAAAGGATTTCCCGTGAAATTCTGAATTTTGATGCTGTTGTAATCTGCGATACGGAAAACCGTATCAGAAATGATATTCTCAAATTCTGCTTCAAGCATAAAATCGTTACATATGTAACCCCGAAGATTTCCGATATTATAATCAGAGGCTCGGAGGAACTGCATATTCTGGATACTCCGTTGCTGGTGAGTCGTAATTTCGGCGCAAAGATGGAGCAGAGAATCATAAAGAGAGCTTTTGATTTTGTGGTATCTCTTATTGCGCTGATTGTGCTTTCTCCGTTCCTGCTTATAACCGCAATCGCAGTAAAGGCATATGACGGCGGTCCTGCAATATACAAGCAGAAGCGTCTTACTTACGGTGGAAAGGAATTTTATCTCTATAAATTCCGTTCGATGGTGGTTGATGCGGAAAAGGACGGCAAGGCAAGACTTGCGGCACAGGGCGACAGCAGAATCACACCTGTGGGCGAGTTTATCCGTAAGACAAGACTGGATGAGCTTCCTCAGCTTATAAATATTCTTAAAGGCGAAATGTCAATTGTCGGTCCCAGACCCGAGCGTCCCGAAATAGCAAAGGAATATGAGGAAACAATTCCCGAATTCAGCTTCCGCCTTAATGCCAAGGCAGGCCTTACAGGCTATGCACAGGTTATGGGCAAGTATAACACCACACCTTATGACAAGCTGAAGATGGACCTTATCTATATTGAGAATTTCTCGATTTTACTTGACCTTAAGATTATGTTCATGACCATACGCACTATCTTTGAAAAGGAAAGCACCGAGGGTATCGACGAATCGGCACTTAACGCAATGGATATGAGCTATAAGGAAACAGAAGAAAAAGTGACAGTTTAAAAGGACAGCCTGCCGTGTCCGTCATATAATAGTTTTTAATCCCGCCGTTTTGCAACTGCGGGATTAATCGTTTCTTATAAAAGGCAGGAACTGCCAAAGGCGGCACGCCTTGCCGCTTTTTTATTTTTACTACAAATTTCTTTGTTTTCCGACATTATATATTTAAATTGTATATAATTACGCACAAAAACACCTATGGATTTTATTTTATTTTTTCCAAAAATATACTTGACAAATTCCTTGACTTGTTATATAATAAAATACTGAATTATAATGGACTTATTAACGAAAACTGGGAAAAAAGCCAATGTTTTTCAAAAATTTAAGGAGTGATTTAAGCCAATGGTGAATGTTAAGCCGGTGCAGTTGGGTAATACTACCCGAATGAGTTTTTCCAAGATTAATGAGGTTATCGATATGCCGAACCTCATCGAAATCCAGAAAAATTCGTACAAATGGTTCCTTGAAGAAGGTATTAAGGAAGTATTCAACGATATTTCTTCTATTACCGATTCAAACGGCAAGCTTGTTCTTAGCTTCGTGGACTACAGGATTGATGAAAATCCCAAGTACACAATTGAAGAATGCAAGGAAAGAGATGTAACCTATGCAGCTCCATTAAGAGTAAAGGCTCATCTGCGTAATGAAGAAACAGGCGAAGTTGCCGAAAGTGAAATCTTCATGGGCGATTTCCCGCTTATGACAGACAGCGGTACTTTCGTAATCAACGGTGCTGAACGTGTTATCGTATCACAGCTCGTACGTTCTCCCGGCGTTTACTATGGCTTTGACTATGATAAGACAGGTAAGAAGCTGTTCACGTCACAGGTTATTCCTAACCGTGGTGCATGGCTCGAATACGAAATGGACTCCAATGATGTATTCTATGTTCGTATCGACAAGAACAGAAAGATTCCTGCAACTACTTTAATCCGTGCCCTCGGCAAGGGTACAGACGAAGAGCTTATACAGCTTTTCGGCGAGGATGAACGTATCCAGCAGACAATAACCCAGAAGGACTCTACCAAGAATATGGAAGAGGCCCTGCTTGAGGTTTACAAGAAATTAAGACCCGGTGAACCCCCCACGGTTGAATCCGCACAGGGTCACTTAAATAACCTTTTCTTTGACGCAAAGCGTTATGACCTCTCTCGTTTCGGACGCTACAAGTTCAACAAGAAGCTTGGTGTTTCCGGACGTATCATCGGCCATAAGCTCATGCGTCCCGTTGCCAACCCCCTTACAGGCGAAATCATGGCTGAAATCGGTGAAGTTATCTCCACTGACAAGGGCTTTGAAATCGAACAGGCAGGTGTAGGCGAAGTATTCCTTGATGTTGAAGGCAGAGAGATAAAGGTTATCGGTAACCAGATGGTTGATATTGCTCCTTATTTTGAAGAGGATATCGACTTTGAGGCTCTCGGTATCAATGAAAAGGTATTTTTCCCCGCATTAAAGGAAATTCTCGACGAATATGATTCCAGAGAAGAAATTGAGGAACAGCTCAGACTCAGAGCAGACGACCTCGTTCCCAAGCATATTACTCTTGACGATATCTTTGCAAGCGTAAGCTATTTCATCAACCTCTGCGAAGGCGTAGGTCAGGTTGACGATATCGACCACTTAGGTAACAGACGTATCCGTTCCGTAGGCGAACTCCTTCAGAACCAGTTCAGAATCGGTTTCACAAGAATGGAACGTGTTATCCGTGAACGTATCGGCTTACAGCAGGATACAGACAAGATTTCCCTCAATACACTGGTAAATATCAGACCTGTTGTGGCTGCTATCAAGGAATTCTTCGGTTCATCTCCTCTTTCTCAGTTCATGGACCAGAACAACCCCCTTGCAGAGCTTACCCACAAGAGAAGACTTTCTGCCCTCGGTCCCGGCGGTCTTTCCCGTGACAGAGCGGGCTTCGAAGTACGAGACGTACACTACTCCCACTACGGACGTATGTGTCCTATCGAAACTCCTGAAGGTCCTAACATCGGTCTTATTTCCTATCTTGCATCCTTTGCAAGAATCAACAAGTACGGTTTTATCGAAACTCCCTACCGTAAGGTTGACAAGGCAACAGGAAAGGTTCTCGATGATGTTGTTTACATGACAGCTGACGTTGAAGACCTCTATACAATCGCACAGGCGAACGAACCCCTTGATGAAAACGGACATTTCGTAAGAGCGCGTGTAACTGCACGCCGCAGAGATGAAATCCTTGAAGTAAACCGTGACAGCGTTGACTACATGGACGTATCTCCTAAGATGGTAGTTTCCGTTGCTACTGCTATGATTCCTTTCCTTGAAAACGACGACGCAAACCGTGCGTTGATGGGATCAAACATGCAGCGTCAGGCTGTTCCGCTGCTTGTTACCGAGTCACCTGTTGTTGGTACCGGTATGGAATACAAGGCTGCTGTTGACTCAGGCGTATGCGTACTTGCCAAGGAAGACGGTGTAGTTTCCAAGGTAAGCGCAGATGAAATTGTTATCCGTGACGAACTCGGTCAGGATCACAAGTACAAGCTCATCAAGTTCAAGAGAAGCAACCAGGGTACCTGCGTAAACCAGCGCCCCATTGTTTCCAAGGGTGACGTTGTAAAGGCAGGCACAGTAATCGCTGACGGTCCTGCTACAAGCCAGGGTGAAATCTCCCTCGGTAAGAACGCACTTATCGGCTTTATGACCTGGGAAGGTTATAACTACGAAGACGCCGTTCTTATCAATGAAAAGTTAGTTTATAATGATGTATACACATCTATCCATATTGAAGAATACGAACTCGAATGCCGTGATACAAAGCTCGGACCGGAAGAAATCACAAGAGACATCCCCAACCTCGGCGATGACGCTCTCAAGGATCTGGACGAAAGAGGTATCATCCGTATCGGTGCGGAAGTTCACTCCGGCGATATTCTCGTAGGTAAGGTTGCACCCAAGGGCGAAACCGAGCTTACAGCTGAAGAAAGACTTCTCCGTGCAATCTTCGGTGAAAAGGCAAGAGAAGTACGTGACAGCTCACTCCGTGTACCTCATGGTGAAAGCGGCGTAATCGTAGACGTAAAGGTATTCACAAGAGAAAACTGCGATGAGCTTGCAGCAGGCGTAAACATGGTTGTACGCTGCTACATCGCTCAGAAGCGTAAGATCTCCGTAGGTGACAAGATGGCGGGTCGTCACGGTAACAAAGGTGTCGTTTCCCGTATCCTTCACCAGGAAGACATGCCCTTCCTCCCCGACGGTACACCTCTTGACATCGTGCTTAACCCTCTGGGCGTACCTTCCCGTATGAACATCGGTCAGGTTCTCGAAGTTCACTTAGGCTACGCTGCAAAGGCTCTCGGCTGGAAGATCATGACTCCCGTATTTGACGGCGCACACGAAGAAGATATCAGACAGTGCTTTGCTATGGCTGACGAACAGCGTGAAAACTATGTAGGCAAGGACGGTCCCGAAATCGACTTCTCCAAGATTCCTATGACACAGGAAGCTAAGACACAGCTTATCGACGGACGTACAGGTGAAAAGTTCGACAGCCTCGTAACCGTTGGTTATATGTACTACCTCAAGCTTCACCACCTTGTTGACGACAAGATTCACGCACGTTCCACAGGTCCTTACTCACTGGTAACACAGCAGCCTCTCGGCGGTAAGGCTCAGTTCGGCGGTCAGCGTTTCGGTGAAATGGAAGTATGGGCTCTTGAAGCTTACGGCGCAGCTTACACTCTCCAGGAAATCCTCACTGTTAAGTCTGACGACGTTGTAGGACGTGTAAAGACATATGAAGCAATCGTAAAGGGCGAAAACGTTCCGAAGCCCGGCGTTCCCGAATCCTTCAAGGTTCTTATCAAGGAACTCCAGTCCCTCGGTCTTGACGTTAAGGTTCTTGACGAAAACCAGGAAGAAATCGACCTTAAGCAGACATTCGACGACGACGATATGGGTACAGTAAGCCCTGACGAATTCGAATACGTTGCCGATGACAGCGAAATTGATTCTGCATTTATTCCCGAAGAAGTTGACGATTTCGGCATGGAAGATGACGACGGCTTTGATGACGGCGACATCTATGATGACGATGACTCCTTTGATGAAGAAGAATAATTCCGTTACTGCGGTAATTCAAGGCAATCTGAACTTTAAAAGAATTGAGGTTTGTGAAATTGGCATTTAATGTTTTTGAATCAATGAAAATAGGTCTTGCTTCACCCGAACAGATCCGTGCGTGGAGCTACGGCATAGTTGAACGCCCCGAAACAATCAATTACAGAACCCAGAAGCCCGAGCGTGACGGTCTTTTCTGCGAACGCATCTTCGGACCCCAGAAGGACTGGGAATGTGCCTGCGGTAAGTACAAGCGCATCCGCTTCAAGGGCAAAATCTGTGAACGCTGCGGCGTTGAAGTAACAAGAAACAAGGTAAGACGTGAAAGAATGGGTCATATAGAGCTTGCAGCTCCTGTTTCCCACATCTGGTATTTCAAGGGTACACCTTCCCGTATCGGTCAGGTGCTTGATATCTCCCCCAAGCGTCTTGAAGAAGTACTCTACTTCACAAAATATATCGTAACAGACCCCGGTAATACCGTTCTTTCCAAGGGTGAGCTCCTTTCCGAAAAGGAATACTCTGACATGAGAGAACGTTATGACGACGGCTTCAAGGCATCCATGGGTGCGGAAGCTATCAAGGAACTCCTTATGGAGATTGATCTTGACAAGCTTGCTGATGAACTCAAGGAAGAGCTTGAAGGCACACAGCAGGGTCAGAAGCGCTTAAAGCTCTTAAAGCGCCTTGACGTTATCGAAGCATTCAGACAGAGCGGTAACCGCCCCGAGTGGATGATTCTTGACGTTATCCCCGTAATTCCCCCCGATATCCGTCCTATGGTTCTCTTAGACGGCGGCAGATTTGCTACCAGTGACCTGAATGACCTTTACAGACGTGTTATCAACAGAAACAACCGTTTAAAGAAGATGTTAGAGCTCAAGGCTCCTGACATTATCATAAGAAACGAAAAGAGAATGCTCCAGGAAGCTGTTGACGCATTAATCGACAACGGCAGACACGGCAGAGCCGTTACAGGTCCTTCCAACCGTCCTTTAAAGTCCCTTTCCGATATGCTCAAGGGTAAGCAGGGACGTTTCCGTCAGAACCTTCTCGGTAAGCGTGTTGACTACTCCGGACGTTCCGTTATCGTTGTAGGCCCTGACCTTCGAATGGATCAGTGCGGTCTTCCTAAGGAAATGGCAATCGAGCTCTTCAAGCCCTTTGTAATGAAGGAACTTGTAAAGAGAGGTCTTTCCAACAATATCAAGAGCGCAAGAAAAATGGTTGACCGTGCAACAGATGAAGTATGGGACGTTTTAGAAGACGTTATCAAGGATCATCCCGTTCTCCTCAACCGTGCGCCTACACTTCACCGCTTAGGTATCCAGGCGTTCTCTCCTGTACTGGTTGAAGGCCGTGCATTAAAGCTTCACCCCCTCGTATGTACAGCTTATAACGCTGACTTCGACGGCGACCAGATGGCTGTTCACCTTCCTCTTTCCGAAGAGGCTCAGGACGAAGCAAGAAACTTAATGCTTGCTGCAAAGAACCTTCTGAAGCCTTCCGACGGACGTCCTGTTGCAGTTCCTACACAGGATATGATCCTCGGCTCCTACTACCTTACACTTTCCAAGGATGGTGAAATGGGTGAAGGAAAGGTATTCCGTGACTTCAATGAAGCTCTCATGGCATACCAGGATGGTGTTATTTCCATTCATGCAAAAATCAAGGTAAGAGTTACCAAGGAAATCGGCGAAGAAAAGATCCAGAGCCTTATTGATACAACAGTAGGTAAGATCATCTTCAACGAACACATTCCTCAGGATCTCGGCTTTGTTGACAGAAGCAAGCCCGAAAATGCCCTCAAGCTTGAAATTGACTTCAAGGTAGGCAAGAAGGAGCTTGGCAAGATCATTGACAAGTGTATCAAGAGCCACGGCACAACAGTAACCGCACAGGTTCTTGACAAGATAAAGGCTCTCGGCTTCAAGTACTCCACAAAGGCTGCTATCACAGTAGCTGTATGTGACGCTACAATTCCTCCCGCAAAGAAGGAAATCCTCCACAATGCGGACGAAGCTGTTCAGCAGATCAACAAGAAGTTCCAGAGAGGTTTCATTTCCAACTCTGAACGTAAGGAAGCTGTTCTCGACATCTGGAGCAGGGCTACCGACGATGTATCCGACGCACTGAAGAACGGTCTTGACCAGTACAACCCGATCTTCATGATGGCTGACTCCGGTGCCCGTGGTAGTATGAACCAGATCCGTCAGCTTGCAGGTATGAGAGGTCTTATCGCAAATACTTCCGGTGAAACAATCGAAATTCCGATTCGTGCCAACTACCGTGAAGGCCTTAACATCATGGAATACTTCATTTCCTCCCGTGGTGCCCGTAAGGGTCTTGCTGATACAGCGCTCCGTACCGCTGACTCGGGTTACCTTACAAGACGTCTTGTAGACGTATCCCAGGAAGTTATCATCCGTATGGATGACTGCGGAACAACCGACGGCATCGAAGTATTTGACATCCGTGATGGTAAGGAAATCATCGAACCCTTACAGGAACGTCTCGTCGGCAGATATCTTGCAGAAGATATTCTTGACTCAAACGGTAATGTTCTTGTTTCCACAGAAAAGCTTATCAATGACGCTGATGCAGCTAAGATTATTGCTTCAGGTGCTGAAAAGGTAAAGATCCGCTCTGTTCTTACATGTGCTGCAAAGCATGGTGTATGTGCAAAGTGCTACGGTTCTTCACTTGCAAACGGCAATCCTATCACAAGCGGCGAAGCTGTTGGTATCATTGCAGCTCAGTCTATCGGTGAACCTGGTACACAGCTTACAATGAGAACCTTCCATACCGGTGGTATCGCTGGTGCGGAAGATATCACACAGGGTCTTCCCCGTGTTGAAGAACTCTTTGAAAGCCGTCGACCCAAGTCCAGTGCTATCATTACAAAGATTTCCGGTAAAATCCGTTTTGAAGAAATCAAGAAGACACGTCATGCCATTGTTACTGCTGACGACGGTACAGAGGAAGCTTATCCCGTACCCTTCGGTTACAGAATCAAGAGAGGCATTGAAGACGGTGTTTATATGGAAGCCGGCGACGCAATCACAGAAGGTTCATTCAATCCTCACGATATTCTCCTTGTTAAGGGCGAACAGGCTGTTCAGAACTACATTATCAGTGAAGTTCAGAAGGCTTACCGTACACAGGGTGTAGATATCAACGACAAGCACATCGAAGTTATTGTACGTCAGATGATGAGAAAGGTAAAGGTTGACGATCCCGGAGATTCTTACCTCCTTCCCGCATCTATTATCGACAAGAACGAGCTTGTTACAATTATTGAAAAGCTTGATGAGAGAAAGGCAAACGGCGAGGATATCAAGTATCCTGTATGTTCACCTGTTCTCCTCGGTATCACAAAGGCAGCTCTTGCCACAAGCAGCTTCCTCTCTGCTGCTTCCTTCCAGGAAACAACAAGAGTTCTTACCGACGCTGCTATTCACGGTAAGGTTGACCCGCTCCTCGGTCTTAAGGAAAATGTTATCATCGGTAAGCTTATTCCTGCAGGTACAGGTATGAATGCAGGCAAGGAAACCGAAGAAGAAACAGTGGTTACTGAATCCGAGGTTGTGTAACAATTTGCACAAAACAGTGATATAATTTTCATAGAAAATGGCGAAAGTTACGAATTTTTACATGAAAGTATGAAATTCTTGACTTTCGCCTTGTTTTTGTGTATAATATTGAATGTTGTGGGACAACTATGCCCATAAACATAAATTTTTATTGGAGGTGAAATAATGCCAACCTTTAACCAGCTCGTAAGAAAGGGCAGAGAGGTATCCGAAAAGAAGTCCAAGGCTCCTGCACTCTTAAAGGGTTTAAACACTCTTAAGAAAGAAGCAACAAACGTACAGGCTCCCCAGAAGAGAGGCGTATGTACAGCTGTTCGTACTGCAACACCTAAGAAGCCTAACTCCGCTATGCGTAAGGTAGCCAGAGTAAGACTTTCCAACGGTTACGAAGTTACTGCTTATATCCCCGGCATCGGACACAAGCTTCAGGAACACTCCGTTGTTCTTATCAGAGGCGGACGTGTTAAGGACTTACCTGGTGTACGTTATCACATTATCCGTGGTACACTCGACGCACAGGGCGTTGACGGTAGAATGCAGGGTAGATCCAAGTACGGCGCTAAGCGTCCGAAGGCTGGTGCAAAAAAAGCGTAAGTAACTTGTAATCAAGTTTGATCAACTGCCGCATTTGCGGGTATTATATAGATGATACCTCTGAATGCACGGCGGGAGATTCGGGGAAAATCCCCGACGCTTTCGAGTACCGATGATTTTCATTTGTCGCAAAATGCGACGCAAAGTTTATGAAGGAGGGAAGTAAAGTGCCTAGAAGAGGTAACGTACCTAAGCGTGATGTATTACCTGATCCGCTTTATAATTCGGAGCTTGTAACAAGACTCATCAACAACATCATGTTAGACGGTAAAAAGGGCGTAGCACAGAAGATTGTCTACGGCGCATTCGAAATTGTAGGTGAAAAGACCGGCAAGGAACCCCTTGAGGTTTTTGAAACAGCAATGGAAAACATTATGCCCCAGGTTGAGGTAAAGGCTCGCCGTGTGGGTGGTGCAACATATCAGGTTCCTATGGAAGTTCGTCCCGAAAGAAGAAGAACTTTAGGTCTGAGATGGATTACTGCATACAGCAGAGCAAGAAACGAAAAGACAATGAAGGAAAGACTCGCAAACGAGATTCTCGACGCATTAAACGGTCAGGGCGGTTCTTGCAAGAAGCGTGACGATACTCATAGAATGGCTGAAGCTAACAGAGCATTCGCACACTACAAGTGGTAATAGTTAAGGAGGAAATATGGCAAGAGAAGTATCTCTCGAAATGACCCGTAACATCGGTATTATGGCTCATATTGACGCCGGTAAGACAACAACTACTGAGCGTATCCTTTTCTATACAGGTGTAAACCATAAGATCGGTGAAACTCACGACGGTGCTTCCACAATGGACTGGATGGAACAGGAAGCAGAAAGAGGTATTACAATTACTTCTGCTGCTACAACTGCATTCTGGAAGAAGCACAGAGTTAACATTATCGACACTCCCGGTCACGTTGACTTCACCGTTGAAGTTGAACGTTCCCTGAGAGTACTTGACGGTTCCGTAACAGTTTTATGTGCTAAGGGCGGTGTAGAACCCCAGTCTGAAACTGTATGGCGTCAGGCAGATAAATATCAGGTACCGAGAATGGTATATGTCAACAAGATGGATATTATGGGTGCTGACTTCTACAACGTAGTTGGCATGATCAAGGATCGTCTTAAGGCAAATGCTGTTCCGATTCAGCTCCCTATCGGCTCTGAAAGCACATTCAGAGGAATCGTAGACCTCGTTGAAATGAACGCAGACGTCTACTATGATGATCTCGGTAAGGACATGAGAGTTGAAGAAATCCCTGAAGATATGAAGGAAATTGCAGCTAAGTACAGAGAAGAACTCCTCGAAGCTGTTTCTGAACAGGACGAAGAGATCATGGAAAAGTACCTCGGCGGCGAAGAAATTTCCATTGAAGAAATCAAGAGATGTATCAGAAAGGCAACCATCGCTAATGAAATGGTTCCCGTAGTTTGTGGTACATCCTACAGAAACAAGGGCGTACAGAAGCTCCTTGACGCTGTAGTTGACTATATGCCTTCTCCTCTTGACATCCCTGCTATCAAGGGTACAGACCCTGATACAGGCGACGAAACTGAGAGAAAAGCAGGCGACAACGAACCTTTCTCCGCTCTCGCATTCAAGATCGCTACCGACCCCTTTGTTGGTAAGCTCTGCTACTTCCGTGTTTACTCCGGTACAGTAGAAGCAGGTGCAAGCGTTCTCAATGCTACTAAGGGCAAGAAGGAACGTATGGGCCGTATCTTACAGATGCATGCTAACCACAGACAGGACCTCGATATCTGCTACTGTGGCGATATCGCAGCAGCTGTAGGTGTTAAGAACACAACAACAGGTGACACACTTTGTGATGAAGCTCATCCTGTTATTCTCGAATCCATGGAATTCCCGGACCCCGTTATCTCGCTGGCTATCGAGCCCAAGACAAAGGCTGGTCAGGAAAAGATGGCTCTCGCTTTAGCAAAGCTTGCTGAAGAAGACCCCACATTCAAAACCTATACAGACGAAGAAACAGGTCAGACAATCATTTCCGGTATGGGTGAACTTCACCTCGAAATCATTGTTGACAGACTTCTCCGTGAATTCAAGGTTGAAGCTAATGTAGGTGCTCCTCAGGTAGCATATAAGGAAACAATCACAGGCTCCACAGAGCAGGATACAAAGTACGCTCGTCAGTCCGGTGGTAAGGGTCAGTACGGTCACGTTAAAATCCGTGTTGAACCCAACGAATCCGGTAAGGGTTACGAATTTGTCAACAGCATTGTCGGCGGTTCTATTCCTAAGGAATACATCCCCGCAGTTGACGCAGGTATCCAGGGCGCTATGCAGGCTGGTGTACTGGCAGGATTCCCCGTAGTTGACCTTAAGGTTACACTCTACGACGGTTCTTACCATGAAGTTGACTCTTCTGAAATGGCGTTCAAGATTGCAGGTTCTATGGCAATCAAGGAAGCTTGTAAGAAGGCTAACCCCGTAATTCTCGAACCTATCATGAAGGTAGTAGTTATCGTTCCTGAAGAATACATGGGCGACGTTATCGGCGATATCAGCTCACGTCGTGGTAACATTCAGGGTATGGAAGACAGAAACGGTGTTAAGCAGATCAATGCACTCGTTCCGCTTTCTGAAATGTTCGGTTACTCCAATGACTTACGTTCCAAGTCTCAGGGCCGTGGTCAGTATGTAATGGAACCCCACAGCTATATCCAGGTTCCCAAGAACATTGCAGACGGCATTATCAGCAAGAGAGCAAAGGATTAATTTTTCTTAAAAATTTTTCAAAAAACTCTTGTAATTTCAGTAATTTTTTGGTACAATAGTATCATCATAGTTTTAATTAAACTTTTAGGAGGACAAATCAAATGGCAAAGCAGCATTTTGAACGTACCAAGCCCCATGTAAACATTGGTACAATCGGTCACGTTGACCACGGTAAGACAACAACAACAGCAGCTATCACAAAGTACCTTGCAATGAAGGGTCAGGCTAAGTTCGAAGCATACGATATGATCGACAAGGCTCCCGAAGAAAGAGAACGTGGTATCACAATCAACACAGCTCACGTTGAGTACGAAACAGACAAGCGTCACTACGCTCACGTTGACTGCCCTGGCCACGCTGACTACATCAAGAACATGATCACTGGTGCAGCTCAGATGGACGGCGCTATCCTCGTAGTAGCTGGTACAGACGGCCCTATGGCTCAGACAAAGGAACACATCCTTCTTGCTCACCAGGTAGGCGTTCCTGCAATGGTAGTATTTATCAACAAGTGTGATGACGTTGACGATGATGAACTTCTCGACCTCGTTGAAATGGACATCCGTGACGTTCTTTCCGCTAACGACTTCCCTGGCGATGACATCCCCGTTGTACGTGGTTCCGCTAAGGTAGCTCTTGACTGCACAAGCCAGGATCCTTCCGCTCCTGAATACGCTTGCATCAAGGCTCTTATGGACGCAGTAGACGAATACATTCCTACTCCTGACCGTAAGGCTGACCAGCCCTTCCTTATGCCTGTAGAAGATACTATGACAATCACAGGTCGTGGTACAGTTGCTACTGGTAGAGTTGAAAGAGGTATCCTCAAGACAAACGATACAGTTGAAATCACAGGTCTTACAGACGAACCCAAGCAGACAGTTGTTACAGGTATCGAAATGTTCCGTAAGATTCTTGATTACGCTGAAGCTGGCGATAACATCGGTGCTCTTCTCCGTGGTATCCAGAGAAGCGAAATCGAACGTGGTCAGGTTCTTTGTAAGCCCGGCTCCATCAAGCCCCTCACAAAGTTCTCCGGTCAGGTTTACGTATTAAAGAAGGAAGAAGGCGGTCGTCACACACCTTTCTTCTCCAACTACCGTCCTCAGTTCTTCTTCAGAACAACAGACGTTACAGGTGTTATCACACTTCCCGCTGACAAGGAAATGTGCATCCCTGGCGATAACGTAACAATGGATGTTGAACTCATCACTCCTATCGCTATCGAAGAAGGCCTCCGTTTCGCTATCCGTGAAGGTGGTAGAACAGTAGGTTCCGGCGTTATCACAAAGGTTGAAGAATAATTTATTCTTTAATCACCCCTAATTAAATAACTAAAACCCATTCGTCAAGTTGACTCAGGAATCGTAAATCTCAGGTTTAGGGCAGACGCCTTAGTTTAACCTTGAATTGCTGAGTAAGGTGCTTAAAGCCGACGCTTAAAACGAATGGGTTTTTAATTTTTCGGAGGTCAGAAATGGAGTATTGGGATATTTATGATGCTGAACGTGTGAAAACCGGCAGAACTATGGTGCGTGGTTCTGAATTTGAGGATGATGCATATCATCTCGTGGTTCACGTCTGCATTTTTAACGATAAGAATGAAATGCTTATACAGCAAAGACAGCCGTTTAAAGAGGGCTGGCCGGATATGTGGGATATAACCGTCGGCGGCAGCGCTGTTACCGGAGATACGAGTCAGAAAGCTGCTGAAAGGGAAGTGCTTGAGGAAATCGGCTTAAAGCTTGATCTCAGGGGTATCCGCCCGCATCTTACCGTGAATTTTGACCGTGGTTTCGACGATATTTATCTTATTGAGAAGAATGTTGATATAAATGAATTGACACTCCAGCCGGAGGAGGTGCAGGCAGTTAAATGGGCAGGAAGAGATGAAATCCTCGCCATGATTGAGAAGGGTGATTTTATTCCTTATTATCCCGAGCTTGTAAATCTTTTCTTTCAGATCCGTAAAAAATACGGTTGTATCAGCAAAGAAACACACTCTTAAGCTTTTTCTCGAAATCTGAGCTGTCGCTTGCCCTTACAACAACAGAAATCTCATCTTCCGATGTTGTGACGAGTATAGGCGTTATATTAAGCTCCGATAATACGCTGAACACTTTCATGGCAAAGCCCTTACCGTTAATCATATCCGAGGTTTTAACGCTTATCTTCACGTTTCCGCAGCTTACAAGCGGCGGTCGGTAAAAGCTCAGACTTCCGAGCACCTTAAGCATAAGCGAAATATCATCATCGGAAAAGGTGAAGCCTACGGAAGTTCTGTCGGTAGAAACCGAGGCTCTTGAAATCATGTCAATATTGATGTTTTCTTCTGCCGAAAGTCTGAACAAACGGTAAATGAAGTCGCTTTCGCTTTCGTAAGGGATATTCCCGAATGTAACTACGGAAATATGTTCAGTTACATTGAAATTAATCATATTTACCTCCAAAGGTATAAAAATACGCCGCACAGTATGCCTGTGCGGCGTTTTTAACATCCATTTTAAGAATTCTGAAGTAAATCTGACATATCATAAAGTCCGCTTTCTCTGTCTGAAAGGAAGATTGCGGCGTTGATAGAGCCGTTTGCGAAAACTTCCTTTGAGCCTGCAGAGTGTGACAGGGTGATAACCTCGTCATGTCCTGCGAAAATGATATCGTGTTCGCCTACGATTGTACCGCCACGGATAGCGTGCATTCCGATTTCATCGGCTTCACGGGCTTTTCTGACGTTGTGACGGTCGTAAACGTACTTCATCTTATTATCCAGCTCACCGTTAAGTGCTTCAGCAATCATGATTGCTGTGCCTGAAGGAGCGTCTTTTTTCAGATTGTGATGTTTTTCCACAATTTCAATGTCATACTGACCGCCGAGAACGTTAACGGCACGTTTGCCCAGCTCAACCAGAAGGTTGATGCCAAGGGACATATTGAATGTGAAAAAAATCGGAATCTGTTCAGCTGTTTTCTTGATTGTTGCAATTTCATCAGCTGAATAACCTGTGGTTGCAGCAACAAGCGGAACATTATTGATTGTGCAGTAGGAAAGCAGGTCGGGGAGAGCAGAGGGGTGGGAAAAGTCGATGATGACATCAGGCTTTTCGGCAAGCTCTGCGGGCTTCTTTACGATAGGGAACTGACCATTCTGTGTGTCGTTCAGGTCAATACCTGCCACAACCTGACAATCGTCACGCTGTGCAACAAGATTTGCGATAACCCTGCCCATTTTTCCGTTTGCACCTGTAATAGCAATTTTAACCATTTTTAACATCCTTTACAGTTTAAACAAGGCCTACCTTTGCGAGTTCAGCACGAAGCTTTTCAATCTTGGCAGCTTCCATCTTTACAAGAGGAAGTCTGCATTCGCCCACATTCTTGCCCATAAGGTTCATAGCTTCCTTTACAGGAATGGGGTTAACGTCGATGAACATTGCGTTTTCCATATCAAGGTACTTGTTCTGGAGCTCGAGAGCCTTTTCACGTTCGCCGTTCATGAAAAGCATAACCATATCATGCTTTTCTCTGGGGATAACGTTGGAGGAAACGGAGATAACGCCCTTTCCGCCGAATGCGAGAACGCCGAGAACCTGATCATCATTGTCTGAATAGATATCAAGGTCAGTCTTTGCAGCGATTTCAGCAATAAGGGAGAAGTTGCCGCTTGCTTCCTTGGTAGCAACAATGTTGGGGTGCTTTGCAAGTTCGATGTATGTATCAACAGAGATTGTCATACCTGTTCTGGAAGGAACATTGTAAAGAATAATTGGGATATTTACAGCGTCTGCAATAGCTGTGAAGTGTGCAACAAGTCCACGCTGGGAAGTCTTGTTGTAGTAGGGTGTAACCTGTAAAAGTGCGTCAGCGCCTACTGCTTCAGCCTGCTTTGAAAGCTCAATTGCATAGCCTGTGTCGTTGCTGCCTGTGCCTGCGATTACAGGAATACGCTTAGCAACCTTTTCAACAGTGAAGCGGATAGCTTCAATGTGTTCTTCATCAGTCATTGTGGAAGCTTCGCCTGTTGTACCGCATACAACGATAGCGTCAGTACCGCCTGCGATCTGTTCTTCGATTATGTCGGCGAAAACATCGTAGTTGATGCTTCCGTCAGCGTTCATAGGAGTAATGATAGCAACAGCTGCACCTGTAAAAATAGTGTTCTTCATTTTAGTTCACACCTTTCATGTCAGAATAGGGTTTTGTCAAGAGTGAAAGTAATCCACTCGTTTTCGTTTTTCATTCCCTGCGCTTTGTAGAATTCAGCGGAAGCCTTGTTCCAGTCGGCACATTTCAGCTCAATCTGTTCGCAGTCAGTATCCTTTGCAATTTCTCTTGCCTTGTTCAGCAGCACCTTGCCGAGTCCTTTTCCGCGATATTCCTCACGGACATACAAATCCTCAATATAAAGGATTTTTCTGCCTGTAAAGGTTGTGAGCTTAAAAAAGAAATTCATTATGCCCGAAGGCTTTCCGTCGTAGTAAAGAGTGTAGCTCAGCAGCATTCCGCTGTCAATAAGCTCTTTCAGTCTGTCCTCGGTAGTTGTGAAAATACTGAGGGCGTTATGGTGAGCCATAAGCTCACGGGTGAGCATATAAGCGGTTTTGCTGTCTGCGGCGGTATTTTTGATTACTTCAGAATTCATATCAGTCAAAGTAACCCTTTGCAGCGTAAAGCTCAGCCATAAGAACAGCACCGCCTGCAGCGCCTCTTAATGTGTTGTGGGAAAGACATACAAACTTGTAGTCGTACTGTGTATCTTCTCTTAAACGGCCGATGGAAACTGCCATACCGTTTTCAAGATTTCTGTGAACCTTAGCCTGGGGGAAGTTATCTTCTTCAAAGTAGTTGAGGAACTGCTTGGGAGCAGAGGGGAGGTCGAGTTCCTGGGGAACGCCCTTGAACTGCTTCCAGATGTCGAGGATTTCTTCCTTGCTGGGCTTGTTTTCAAACTTTACGAATACAGCTGCGAAGTGACCGTTGGAAACGGGAACACGTAAGCACTGTGTTGTGATAGAGGGAGAATCAGCCTTTACAATCTTGCCGTCCTTGATTTCGCCCCATACCTTTAAGGGTTCCTGTTCGGACTTTTCTTCTTCACCGCCGATGAAGGGGATAAGGTTATCTACCATTTCAGGCCATGTTTCAAAAGTCTTGCCTGCGCCGGAAATTGCCTGGTATGTGCATGCGAGAATATTCTTGATACCGTACTTTCTTAAAGGAGAGAGTGCGGGAACGTAGCTCTGGATAGAGCAGTTGGACTTAACGGAGATGAAGCCTCTCTTTGTGCCGAGACGCTTCTTCTGGTCAGCAACGATAGCCATGTGTTCATCGTTGATTTCAGGGATGATCATAGGAACGTCATCTGTGAAACGGTGTGCGGAGTTGTTGGACATAACAGGGCATTCGTGCTTTGCGTAAGCTTCTTCAAGAGCCTTGATTTCGTCCTTCTTCATATCTACTGCGCAGAATACGAAGTCAACCTCAGCTGCAATCTTTTCGATGTCAGCAGTAGCGTCCATAACAACGATGTCAGCCATTGATTCGGGCATGGGCTTTTCTTCGATAAGCCATTTCTTTACTGCGTCCTTATATTTCTTTCCTGCGGAACGGGGGGAAGCTGCAAGGGTTGTAACCTTGAACCAGGGGTGATTTTCAAGAAGAACTGCGAAACGCTGTCCTACCATACCTGTTGCGCCGATAATACCTACTTTGTACTGTTTCATTTTAAATTCCAGCCTTTCTTCTGTTGTATAAATTATAAAAAAAACCGACATTAAGCCGGTCATCAAACAAAAATAGTTTTATTTGACGATAGCTCTCCATCACATGATGACAATCGTACGCCTGTTCGACGGACAACCAGGATTACGCGTCACAGCTCACGCAACCTTCGGCAATATCCCCTTTCACACAGGCAACAGGCTGAACTGTTGACGCCGGTGCTACTGATGAATAATGCGCCTCTATCTGAAAATCATTTTACCATATAGAAAAGGCTTTGTCAACAGTTTTTTTAACATATTATGCGGTATAATTACAAAAGTTTCCGTGCATATTTATGCAGTAATATGTCACAGTTCAGAAAGTGAATAAAAAGATTGCACAAAAAAAGAGGAAATTGTTGACAATAGACAAAAATCTTGGTATAATAAAGCAAAGGGGTCACCCTTAAATTCAGAAAGGAATTGATAAAAATGGGCAAGTTTGCAATTAAAAAGACTAACACAGGCTATACAATCAGCCTTAAGGCAGGTAACGGTGAAGTAATCGGCATCGGCGGCGAAGTTTTCAGCTCTCTCAAGAGTGCGGAAAACAGCATCGAGAGCATCAAGAAGAATGCTCCTGTTGCAAATATCGAAGACCAGACAATTGAAGGCTTTGAAGCTCAGAAGCACCCCAAGTTTGAAATTTACAAGGATAACGCAGGTGAATTCCGCTTCCGCTTAAAGGCAAAGAACGGTGAACCTATCTTAGCTTCCGAAGGCTATAAGGCAAAGGACAGCTGCAAGAACGGTATCGCAAGCGTAGTCAAGAACGCTCCCGAAGCTGAAGTAATCCAGCCTGAAGAATAATTCAATACATAAAAACGGCGGCACAAGGCGTGCCGCCGTTTTTTATGAAGGATGAAAAAATATTGCATATTTTTCAGAAAAACGTGACAATAGCGGTGTAAAAATTGTATTATAGACAGGACGTCCGAAAAAAGGAGAGTAACGGAGGTGAGAAGGATTACCGCACAGGAATTTGAATATTACGTCAGCACTTTCAGCGGAGCCGTGTTCCGCACGGCGATGTGCTACACGAAAAACAAGGCTGATGCCGACGACATAATGCAGGAAGTTTTCCTGAAACTTTATACGGCAGATACATATTTTGAGAATGATACACATGCAAAGGCGTGGCTTATAAAGGTGACGGCGAATATGTGCAGAAATATGCTGAAAAACCCGTGGAAAAAGCTGATACAGCCCATAGAAGCGGCAGAAAATATGCCTGCTGAAAGCGAAAGGAAAAGCGGTCTTGTTGATATCGTAATGAAAATGAAATCAAAGAACCGTATTGTGCTTTACATGCACTATTTTGAGGGCTACACCACAAGGGAAATAGCAGAAATTCTCGGTATAAAGGAAAATGCGGTGACTTCTCAACTCTACCGTGGAAGAAAACAGCTTAAGGACCTGCTTTTGAAGGAGGGCTATGATGAACTATAAGAAAATATTTGACGACTCCTTTTCCACGCTTGCTCCCCTGACAGCTAACGAAGAAATCATAAGAAACGTTACGGAAAGGGCGGAAAAAATGGAAAAGAAGAAAAGAATCAGCATAAAGAAGCCTGTTATCGCAGTATGTGCGGCAGTAGCGGCGGTGGCTGTGGGGACAATTTCGGTAGGCGCGGCGACAGGCTGGGGCTATATTGACTATTTCAAGAATATGTTCGCTCAAAATTATGAGGGCAGCGTTGCAGTGAATACCGAAATTAAGGAAGTTCCTGTGCAGACAACCGCAGAATATCAGGATATTTCTGAAAATACAACCGCTTCTGAATCAACAGCGCAGACAACCGAAAAGATAGAATACATGCCTGAACAGCCTATCGGCACTTTTGATTTTGAAAAGCACGGCAAGGCACTTGATTTAACCATGGAGGGCGATGGTGTAACCGCAACTGTTGACGGAATACTGGTTTATGACGATATGTGCTATCTCATGTATACAGTTGAAGCAACTGACGAGCTGTTACAGAAAACAAACGGCGAAATCCCGGGGCTGAGAATTGATTTCGGTCATTTCGGCTTCAGGGTAGACGGAAAAATCGCAGGGGGTATGGGTTATTCAACAGGCAGTCTTTCCGTGGAAGGCAACAAGAGAACAGGCTTTATAGAAATCGAATATGACAACGTTGATATGGCGGGCAAAACCCTCAATATTACCTTTATTTCCGAAGCATATTCGGATGGAAACTATACGGAGATTCTCAATCAGAAGCAGGATATTCCTGTGGATTTTCCCGTTTCCGAAACTATTGAAAGAGAGCTTGGCACAGCTGTAAAAACAGAGACCTTTGATGGTACTCTGCTTAAGGCAAGAGTTTCAGGCTTCAGGACAATGCTTTTCTTTGACGGTGTTACAACTGTTCTTATGCCCGATTACTCAAAGCTTACTCCCGAACAGATTAAAGACGAAGAATACATAAAATCCATTGAACCTGAAAAATCTGCAGCTGAAAGCTTAAGAGATGAGCTGATACCCGACGAAAAGGCAGTTGTAACTCTTAAAGACGGTACAATCGTTATGGCAAAAACAGAACAAACACACAGCACTCAGGAGGGCAGCAGTATAACAACAGAAATCGAACTGAGATATACCTATCCTGTTTATCCCAGCGATATTGAAAGCATTTCATTCAGTGATTACAGCATAGCTATTGAATAACAAAACAGGCGGCACAACGTGCCGCCGTTTTTTTATAAAATAATACAGATAAGCCCGCCGCATCCTTCGTTGATGATACGTTCGATAGTTTCCTGAAGCTTGCCTCTTGCGTCGGAGGGCATACGGTAAAGCTTGTTGTGAAGCCCCTCGTTCACCAGCTCATGAAGGGATTTTCCGAAGATGTTGCTTTCCCAGATTTTGGTGGGGTTTTCTTCAAATTCCTTTAAAAGATAGTGAATCAGCTCTTCACTCTGACGTTCCGAACCTACAACAGGTGAAACCTCTGTTTCGATATTTGCGGACATCATGTGGATAGACGGAGCCTGTGCCCTGAGTCTTACACCATATTTTCCGCCCTGCTTTACAATTTCCGGCTCTGCAAGGGTAAGCTCGTTTATGTCGGGCATTACAATGCCGTAGCCTGTTGCCTGCACCTCGTCCAGAGCAGTCTTTACCTTCTCGTATTTCCGCTTGATTTCCGCAAGCTCTATCATGCATGGCATCAGATCCCCCTCGTCGTGAAGCTGAAGACCTGTTGTTTCTCCCAGAATCTGGTAGAAAAGCTCGTTCTTTACCTCGATTTTTACATAGCCTGCACCTTTTCCCAGATCAATTTCTTCAACCTCACAGCCTGAGATATGTTCGCAGTCAGAAAGGCGGCAGGTAATGCCCTTGATTTCCGAGATGGAGCTTATGCTTCCTGCGGATTCTTTAAGTGAGCTGAAAATTTCTTTTTTCAGCCAGTGTTCCTTGTCGAGAACAGTAAGCCAGCGTGGAATTTTCACGGCGATTTCCTTTACAGGAAACTGCAGAAGGATTTCGGTCAGAATTTCCTTGATTTCCTGTTCGCCGATTTCAAGACAGTTGAGCGGAATAACAGGCTTTCCATATTTTTCTGAAAGCTCAGCCGCAAGAGCCTTGCTTTCCTCGCTGCCGGGATTCTTGCAGTTCATTACGACTGCAAAGGGCTTGTTTATTTCCGTAAGTTCGGCTACAACACGTGCTTCTGCTTCTGCGTACTCCTCTCTGGGAATATCAGAAATGCTGCCGTCGGTTGTTACTACAAGACCGATTGTGGAATGCTCGTTGATGACTTTCTGTGTGCCCACCTCTGCCGCCATATTGAACGGAATTTCGGTGTCAAACCAGGGAGTCATAACCATTCTGGGCTGCTCGTTTTCGATATAGCCGATTGAACTGGGAACAATATATCCCACGCAGTCAATAAGACGCACGTTCATGAAGGTGTTATCGTCAAGATGGATTGAAATTGCTTCTTCGGGTACGAATTTCGGCTCTGTGGTCATAATGGTTTTTCCTGCCGCACCCTGAGGAAGCTCATCAACCGCACGTTCACGGCGGTAGGTGCTTTCGATGTTGGGGATTACCACCGACTGCATAAAGCGGCTGATGAAGGTTGATTTACCTGAACGGACAGGTCCTACTACACCAATATAGATATTTCCGTCCGTTCTCATGGAAATATCGTGATAAATGGAATTATTCATACGTTCCTCCTCAGACAATGGGAATCAGCAGCATACAGGGCGCTGAAAGCTGTTCTTCTTCCAGTTCGTTTTCGGCTATTACCGCAGAAACACCTGAATTGTACCGCTTGGCAATATCCCAGATTTTTTCGCCCTTTTCTGCGTAGTAAAGTTTCAGGGCATAGTCGCTGTCCTTTTTAAGGGGCTTTTCTTCGGCAATTGTAATTTCGCTTACTGCACATACTGTGCTTACCTTGTATACAAGCCCCTGGACTGAAAGCTGAATCTGAACATCAGCGGTATGGTCGCCTGTAATTGAATAGCTTACGTTGTTTACTCCTGCGGTCACATCAGCGGAGTAGGCGCCGATTTCAGCTTCGGTGTCGGTTTCAATTTCAAAGGCCTCGCTCTTTTCCGTGAACAGCGGTCTGCCGTCGCTGTCCTTGCCGAAAAGCCAGATATTCATCTGTCCGCCCAGAATCATCTTTCCGCTTTGTTCCGAGCAGCGGTAGGTGCAGCCTGTAAGGTCGCACTTGCAGTCGTAAACCTCCGCCAGAATACCGTCGTTATATTCAAGGGTTGATTTAAGTCCGTACTGAGATATTACACATGAGGGTGTATGCTCCAGCTTTACGGGTGTGCAGGTATGTGTGCATTCATAATCGGTGGAATAGATGTCGCACACGGGCGAAACAGAGATTTCCCTGTACGCATTCACCTTGCAGTCAATTGTGATTTCACAGCCCAGCAGTCTGTTTTCGCCGTCATCGCTCTGCTTGATTTCAAGGTCACAGTCCAGCACGTTCATTGTTGCAAAGCAGGTGTGTGAGTCTGTGATTCCGTCAACATCAATAATCTGACTCAGCGGAACAACGGCTTCCATCACTTCTGTTTCAGTGCCTTCGCCAGCCTTGGTAAGGTATAATGCCCTGAGCTTTGCTTCGCCCTTGATTACCACCTTGTCGGCGATAATTTTTGTATCGGTAACGCCTGCGTGACAGCTTACCGAAAGAATGGATGCGATACCGCCGCCTGTGCCTGTTTCAATATCTTCTCTTGCCACATACTGACGGTCTGCGTAAAGGCGGCAGCCGCAGTAGGTTACCTCTTCCTTCCGTGCCTGAACGCCAAGCCCCGAAGCATCGGTGAGAATACTGCTTTCGGTGCAGCCTGTAACACGCACCTTGCAGCTTACCGCACCTCTGACATCAATGCGTCTTCCGCTTACGGCACGGCAGTTGCAGTAATCAGTTTTCTGGAAAAAGGTTACTGCGGGTTTTTCCGCTGCCTTTGCAAGCTCTACCGTCTTGGAATAGGTGAATCTCTGTTCAACGCAGTTAATGCAGCTGCTGTTTTCCGACAGATACAGCACCTTTATGTATACAACCCCGTCAAGAAACAGCTGAGTTCCCGAAACGCTGTATGATACAATTCCCGGTGTGAGGGTGCATCTGAGTATCTTGAAGATGTCAGGGTAGTAATCGGGCAGAACGTAGTCAAATTCGACGCCCTGCTCCACCTGTCCGTCGCATACCGTTTCGGTGAGATAAACAGGTTCTTTATCAAGTAACAGTTTCATGGTTTAACCTCCGTTTTCATTTTTCAAGAAATTATATTCACCTGTTGTACGTGTTATGACAAGCAATGATTAAAAATTACGGATAGGCACTTTTCGTAATCTTCAGATTATGTTTCTGACAAAATTTGCTTCAATATTACAAAAATAATTGACAAATCTGCCGTAATGTGATAAAATATTTTATTAATTGTAAAGATAAATGAAAGGGAGTGGATTGCATGGGATTGACGACATATCTGTTTATTGTGGTTTTTGCCGTTCTTCTGGTGGTTGCTTTTGTTGCAACTCTCAGACTTCATCGTGAACGCCAGAAAAATGACCGTCTTTCGGCACTGGTCAATACAGGTCAGATATATACAATCACATGGTCCACTGATTTCAGACTTATCGAAGTCAATAAATCTCTGGGAGATTTTCTTAAAACAGCGCAGCTGAAGCCTGATGAGAATTTCCTGAAAAGACTTTTCCTTGATGATGCTTCAATCGGCACCACGGGTGGTGTACTGCTTATGGGGGCTATGGTAAAGACGGGCAGAAAAACAGTTATTTCCATGCCCGACGGCAGCGAAAGACATATTATCTGGCGAAGCAGAATTGTCGGCTCGGAGGAGTCGTGCAGTATCGTTGCTTCTACAGGTGTTGATATAACCGACAGAGTTGAGCTTAAAGAAGCCCTTGACAGCATACGTCACGAACATGCGGCGGTAAGCGAGGGACTGAAGGTTGCTTCCGAAAGTGCCGATTTCGGTATTCTTACAATCAGTCATGCTGATCACGGATATGTGATCGACATTTCTCCGAATGGTCTTACCATGATGAATATGAAGGAAGCAGATTTTATGGAGCTTACCGACAGGATTTCTTCCTGTGACAGGGATATTTTCATGGAAACCATCAGGCGCATTTTCAAAGGTGAGATGTCTACGGCTGATGTGGGCGCAGGCTTTGAAGTTTCCGACGGTGAGGTGCACCGTTTTGTATTCCATTTCAAGTCTACCAAAAATCCCGCAGACGGTCTTTACTGTATTACGGCGGCTTTTCTTGATACCTCGTCCAAGAAAAGTATTGCTATGGCAGAAAATGAGAGCGATTCGGATCCCGTTACAGGCTTTCTCAAAAGAAACAGCTTTTTTGCTGAAGCACAGGATTATCTTGATGAATCCGTGGAGGAAAACCTCGGCGTAGCTTTTGTCAGCATAAAGCTCAACCGTTTTCAGAAGATATTCACCCTTATGGGTAATGAAACTGCCGAAAAGCTTCTTAACGTATATGCAGGCGGAATTGAAAAATGCAGTGCAAAGCCTGCCTTTTTCGGAAAGATGTCGGTTGACACCTTCGCCGCTATCATTCCTTGCGAAGGCAGGGAAACAGCTCTGAAATTCGTAAAGAATCTGGGTCTTTATGTGGAAAATTCCTGCAACGGAAAGATTCTTCCCGAAATACTTACGGGACAGTCGGGCTTTACAGCAGGTATATATCTTTACGATGGAAATGACGATGTAATTTCCGCTTATAACAAGGCCGAACTTTCGCTGGTCGCTGATTTCTCCGAGGACGGCGGCAATTGCCGTTTCTTCAGTGATGAAATCGCAATGGAGCTTTATAACCGTGACATTATGGAGCAGGAGCTCAGAGCAGCGCTTTCAGACAATCAGCTCGAGCTTTACTATCAGCCCAAAACCGACTTCGATGGCAAAATATACGGTGCAGAGGCGCTTGTACGCTGGAATCACCCGCACAGCGGTGTTATTTCCCCTGAAGCATTCATTCCTGTTGCGGAAGAATGCGGACTTATCACACGCATTGATGAGTGGGGTCTTATGCAGGCATGCAGGCAGGCAAAATACTGGCAGGAAAAGGGATACAGGAAAATCCGTGTTTCGGTCAATATGTCCCATGACCAGCTTTTAAAGACAGATGTGGTTGCGGCGATAAAGAAGGCGCTTGACGAAACACAGCTTGACCCTGCACAGCTGGAAATTGAAATTACCGAAACAATGGCTATGCAGGATATAAACCGCACTATTGAGCTTCTGAAGAAAATCCGCAGTCTTGGTGTATGTGTTTCCATGGATGATTTCGGAACGGGTTATTCATCCCTTTCAGCTCTTCAGCAGCTGCCTGTGGATATTCTTAAAATTGACCGCAGCCTGATTTTCGATATCTGCTTCAATCCTACCTCTTACAATATTATCAAGGCTATTGTCGAGATGGCAAATGCCCTTGATCTTGAAGTACTTGCAGAGGGTATTGAAACGGAGGAGCAGAGCGAAATCCTCAGAAAGCTTGGCTGCCACATTGCACAGGGTTATTTTTACAGCAAGCCTCTTTCGGCAGAGAATATGGAAAAAATGCTTTCAGAGCTTTCGGAGTAGTTATAAATTAAAACGGCAGATTAAAGGGTGCCCCTTCGGGCAGTTCCCGCCTTTTATAAGAAACAGTTAACCCCGCAGTTGAAAAACGGCGGGGTTTAAAACTTCTGTAAGGCGGACACACCAAGGCGAGCCGCCTTAATCTGCCGTTTTAAATTTATGAAAAACATCATTTTTTCTTGACATTATCATATTTTCTGCGTATAATAGAAATGTTGCGTAATAAAAAATGAAAGGATTTCATATGGCAAGAGAACAGCTTAAAAGCCGCCTCGGATTCATTCTTCTGAGTGCAGGCTGTGCAATAGGAATCGGAAACGTATGGAAGTTTCCTTATGTTACCGGTGAAAACGGCGGCGGACTTTTTGTCCTTATATATTTATTTTTCCTCATTATATTCGGTGTGCCGATTATGACAATGGAGTTTTCCATGGGACGTGCGGCACAGAAAAGCCCTGTAAAGCTTTACCAGCAGCTTCAGAAGAAAGGTCAGAAATGGCATATCCATGGTATTTTCAGTCTGGTGGGAAATTATCTGCTGATGATGTTCTATACAACAGTTTCGGGCTGGATGCTCCGTTACTTTGTTTCAACAGCGGCAGGTGACTTTACAGGACTGGATACAGCAGGCATTAAAAGCTATTACGACGGTATGCTTGCTGACCCTGTTACAATGATAATCTATCTTGCGGTAATTATTGCCGTTGGCGCTCTTGTATGCTCCTTCAGCTTACAAGGCGGACTTGAAAAAATCACGAAAGTAATGATGTCCGCACTGATAATCATAATGGTTATTCTTGCTGTAAACAGCATTTTCACCAAGGGCGGTGCAGAAGGCCTCAGCTTCTATCTTCTTCCCGACATCAGCAAGATTCAGGATAAGGGTATAGGCAATGTAATTGTAGCGGCAATGAACCAGTCGTTCTTTACACTCAGTATTGGTATCGGCTCAATGGCAATCTTCGGCAGCTACATCGGCAAGGACCGTTCTCTGCTGGGTGAATCGGTAAATATCGCTTTGCTTGACACCTTCGTGGCGATTACATCGGGACTTATAATTTTCCCTGCCTGCTTTGCCTACGGCGTTGATGTAAACAGCGGACCTGAGCTTATTTTCCTGACTCTTCCCAATATTTTCAACAATATGCCTCTGGGCAGACTCTGGGGAAGCCTGTTCTTCGTGTTCATGTCCTTTTCGGCGCTTTCAACAGTGCTTGCTGTGTTTGAAAATATTACTTCATGTACCCGTGACCTTACAGGCTGGAGCAGAAAGAAGGCAAGCCTCATAAACGGTATTTCCCTGTTTGTGCTTTCCATTCCCTGTGCACTGGGCTTCAATCTGCTGAAGGATGTTGCACCTCTCGGCAAGGGCACGAATATTATGGATTTCGAGGATTTCCTTGTAAATAATATTATTCTCCCTCTCGGCTCGCTTGTAATAGTTCTTTTCTGTACACGCAGAATCGGCTGGGGCTGGGATAATTTCGTGGGAGAAGCAAACCAGGGCAAGGGGCTTAAGGTTCAGAAATGGATGAAGGGTTATATGACCTATGTTCTCCCTGTGGTTATTTTGATTGTATTTATTGTAGGACTTGTATCCTGACATTGAAAGGAATTGACAAATGGAAAATAAAAGCAGCTTCAGTTCAAAAATAGGCTTTGTGCTTGCGGCAGCAGGCTCAGCCGTAGGTCTCGGAAACATCTGGCGTTTCCCGTATCTTGCGGCAAAATACGGCGGCGGTATGTTCTTACTCGTATATCTTATTCTTGCGATAACCTTCGGCTTTGCGCTGATGATAACGGAAATCTCTATCGGCAGAAAAACAGGAAAAAGCGTTATCGGCGCTTATTCCGCAATCAATAAGAAATTTTCTCCCTTAGGCATTATTGCGGCACTTGTTCCCGCTATAATTTTCCCTTACTACTGTGTTATCGGCGGCTGGGTAATGAAATATATCACAGTCTACATCACAGGTGCAGATGCAGAAGCGGCAGCGGACAAGGGTAAATATTTTGAGGTTTTCATTGCCAATACAGGCGAATCCGTTGTTTACTTCCTGCTGTTCATTATCATTACAGCAGTAATTGTTATGCTGGGTGTTGAAAAGGGCATTGAAAAGGTCAGCAAGATAATGATGCCCGTGCTGGTGCTGATTTCTCTTTTTGTTGCAATCTATTCGCTGACAATTCCCGGTGCTGTTGACGGCTTTATCTACTACATCAAGCCTAATTTTGCAGATTTCGGAATCGAAACCATAGTAGCGGCAATGGGTCAGCTTTTCTACTCTATGTCCCTTGCAATGGGTATTATGATTACTTACGGTTCCTATATGAGAAAAGAAGATAATCTCGAAGGCTCTGTAAGACAGATCGAGGTTTTCGATACTGCAATTGCATTTCTTTCGGGTATGATGATCGTGCCTGCGGTTTTCGCCTTTTCAGGCGGTGACCCCACAAAAATCAACGCAGGCCCCGGTCTTATGTTCCAGACTCTCCCTCAGGTATTTGAGTCTATGACAGGCGGACGCATTATTGGTTTTATCTTCTTTGTGCTGGTATTCCTGGCGGCGCTTACATCGTCAATTTCCCTTATGGAAACAATTGTTTCGGTTGTTATGGAAAAGTTTAAGATGAAGCGTATTCCTGCCTGCCTTGTTGTAATTGCGTTCTCCCTTGCAATGGGTATGCTTTCTGTTCTCGGCTTCGGCGTATGGTCGGATGTAAAGCCCTTCGGAAAGAGTGATATTCTTACATTCTTCGACTTCCTCAGCAATAACATTATAATGCCGATA
Organism: Ruminiclostridium sp.; assembly: GCA_017625405.1. Classification (GTDB taxonomy): domain Bacteria; phylum Bacillota; class Clostridia; order Oscillospirales; family Ruminococcaceae; genus Ruminiclostridium_E. The sequence continues at coordinate 40,075 of JAGALB010000008.1, forward strand.
GTTGCGCTTATAACCTGTATTTTAATCGGCTATGTGGCAAAGACAAAGTATGTCGAGGATGAGGTGCAGCTCAATTCCGCATTCAAATCAAAGAAAATGTACCGTGTAATGATAAAGTATGTATGTCCTGTATTCATGGTTATCATTTTCATATCCTCTGTTTTCGGTTTTGCAGGATAATAAAGGCGGCGGTTATAAACCGCCGCTTTTCTGTTCATATTATTTCCGAGGTGATAATATGAAAGAAAACGAAAACCGCACACTTTTCACAGCTGCCGCTTCTTCTGGTGACTGCACAGGCCTTATTCCTTCGGGTGGCAATCATACACCTGAGGAAATAGATGAATACAGGGATATAGTGCCTTTTGCGATGCCTGCAAAGGATAAAGGCTATGACAGGGCGGAAATGAAAAGAATTGAAAAGCAGAACAAGGTATAAAAAACCAGGCGGTGCATAAGCACCGCCCGTTTTTCTTTTTCATATCATTCATCACTGGGTTCAAGCACTGCATAATTTTCATCAGCACGCTTGTAAACAACATTTATAACGCCTGTATCAGCGTTCTTGAACATGAAGAAGCCGTGACCCAGCATATTCATCTGTAAGATAGCCTCATCAACGCTCATAGGCTTGAGAGTAAATTTCTTGTGCTTGATTACCTCGTAGTCAGTCTGTTCATCAGGAGTATCCTCGAACTTATCCGCAAAGGAAGTATCACGAAGCTGCTTTGCAAGCTTTGTCTTGTTCTTTCTTATCTGGCGGATAATCTTGTCGATACAAGCGTCAAGTGCGTCATTCTTGTCTTCTGCAGACTGCTCTGCACGGAACATAACGCCGCTGTATGTGACTGTAAGCTCAAGAACAATCAGATTCTTAATGGTGCTGAGTGTGAGCTTTGCCTTTGCGTCGTCACCGAAGAACTTGTCAAGTTTTGCGGAAATTCTTTCTTCTGCATAGTCTGTGAAGCTCTGGCTTAACTGCATTTTCTTAGCTGTAATCTGAATTGTCATATTGGTAATCATTCCTTTCCTTAGGAGTATACTCCTTTTCGGGCTGCTGTCTGCCTTTGCCCTATGACCACATTATAGCACATTGTGCTAAAATATACAAGTGTTTTTATGCGATTTTTGAAATTTTGGATAAATTATACAAAAAATTATTCCGTTTATCATACTATAAGCCGAAAATGAGCCGAAGCCGGAATCCTTTTGGAAAGTGTTGCAAAAACTCACTGTTCATACTTGAAAAATTCTGCATTTTATGGTATACTATTATGGTGTATTTCCTGATGAAAGGCGGCGACTGCTCTGATACAGACTATAACTCCCGAGGAAATGAAGGAACAGCAGTTTTTTATGAAGCGTGTGTGTGCGGTAACACATATGTTTGACCATGTTCCGCTGGCATATACCCACAGCTACGGCTGTCAGCAGAATGTTTCCGACGGTGAAAAGATAAACGGTATGCTTTACCGAATGGGTTACGATATTACCGACGACCCCGAAAAAGCAGATTTTATACTTTATAACACCTGTGCTGTCCGTGAAAATGCGGAAAACCGTGTTTTCGGCAATCTGGGCGCTCTGAAGCATCTCAAAAACCGCAACCCCGACCTGATTATTGCGGTATGCGGCTGTATGGTTCAGCAGGAACATATTGCAGAGCGTATAAAAAAGACCTTTCCCTTTGTGGATCTGGTTTTCGGCACTCATGTGCTACACCGTTTTCCTGAATTTCTTTACAGCATTTTTGAAAAGGGCAAGCGTGTATTTGAACTGCCCCAGTGCGACGGTGTAATCTGCGAGGGTATTCCTGTAAAGCGTGACAGCAAGTTCAGGGCAAGTGTTCCGATAATGTACGGCTGCAACAATTTCTGCACCTACTGCATAGTGCCTTATGTCCGTGGACGTGAGCGTTCACGTGCCCCCGGAGAAATTATTTCCGAGGTTAAGGGGCTTATAGAAAAGGGCTATAAGGAAATACTTCTTTTAGGACAGAACGTAAATTCCTACGACGGAGGCGGCATGAATTTCAGCGGGCTTCTGCGTGAGCTTGACAGCATCGACGGTGATTTTGTCATCAATTTCATGACCTCACATCCCAAGGACTGCAGCCACGAGCTTATAGACACCATTGCAGACAGCAGGCATATTTCATGGCATCTGCATCTGCCTGTCCAGAGCGGCAGCGACAGAATCCTGAAGCTTATGAACAGACATTACGATGTTGCACATTATACGGAGCTTGTGGAATATGCAAGAAGAAGAATCCCCGACATACAGCTTACAACGGATATTATCGTAGGTTTCCCCGGTGAAACCTATGAGGATTTCACCGAAACCCTGGAGCTTATGCGTAAGATTAAGTACGACAGCGCCTTTACATTCATATACAGCAAGCGTGAGGGTACAAAGGCGGCGGAAATGGACGACCCTGTATCTGATGAGGATAAGGGAAAATGGTTCAGGGAGCTTCTTGAGGTTCAGGGCGAATGCGGCGACGAAGCCTACAAGAAGTACGTGGGACAGACAATGCGTATTCTCTGCGAGGGCAGGGGACGTACAGACGAAAGCCTTTATACAGGCAAATCACGTCAGAACATTATAGTAGATTTTAACGGCAATGAACAGCATATCGGTCAGTTTGTTGACGTAAAAATAACCAGAGCGCTTAACTGGGCGCTTGTGGGTGAAATTATACAGTAAGAAAGGAAAAATATTATGGACGCAATCAAGGCTGCAAGAGAACTGGGCAAGGCTATCCAGGCTGATCCCCGTTACATCGACTATGTAAACGCAAAGGAAGCAAACGACAAGGATGAGGAACTCCAGAACCTTATCGGCGAATTCAATCTGAAGCGCCAGAACATCCAGTACGAAATGAACAAGCCCGACGGCGAAAAGGATGCAGAAAAGATCCAGAAGCTCAACACTGAAATGCAGGAATGCTACGGCAAGGTTATGGGCAACGTGAACATGGCTAACTTTGTTATCGTAAAGAACGCTTTGGACAAGCTTCTTGAAGATGTAAACATGATTATTTCCATGTGCTGCGAGGGTGAAGATCCCGACACATGCGAGCCTGCTGCTCATGCATGTTCCGGAAGCTGCTCCACCTGCGGAGGCTGCCACTGATTTTCCGCCCTTGGGGCGAAAAACTAAAAATGAAAAGTGAATAGTGAATAGTTAAGGAGTGCCCGTAGGGCACGGATTTAAAAATAATCGCCGCAGGCGATGCCTTAACTTTTCACCTTTCATTATCAGTTATTCACTTGAAAATTCTTTACGCAAAAACAGATTTATCTGTTTTTGCGTAAAGAATTTGAAGAAACGGAATGGAGTGAAAGTAATGAGTGCACCTGAAGAAAAGGTTTCCCCGATGCTTGCCCAGTATCTTAAAATAAAAGAAAAGTATAAGGATTATGTTGTATTTTTCCGTCTGGGCGACTTTTATGAAATGTTCTATGACGAAGCCGAAAAAATTTCCCGTGAGCTGGAGCTTACCCTTACTGCAAGGGCAGGCGTGCCTATGTGCGGCGTGCCTTATCATGCCTGTGAGGTTTATCTCAAGAAGCTTATCGACAAGGGTTATAAGGTTGCACTCTGCGAGCAGATGCAGGACCCTGCCACAACAAAAGGACTTGTTGAACGTGACGTTATAAGGCTTGTTACTCCAGGTACGCTTTATGAAGACAGCATGCTGGACGAGTCACGCAATAACTATATCGCCTGCTTCTACGCAAAGGAAGACAGCTGCGGCATGGTGTTTGCGGATATTTCCACAGGCGAATTTCATGTGATTGAAAAAAGCGGTGCTTCTCTCTGTCAGGATATTGAAAACGAGCTTTCACGTTATGTTCCGTCGGAAATTCTGTTCAATGAACGCTTCCTTGATTTTCAGGAAGTGCATGATTTCATACAGGTGCGTATCGAGCGTGCCACAGGCGAGCTTTTTGACGAGGAGCGTTTTGAGGAGCTTTCACGTGAAGAACTTAGCGAGCAGTATTTCGGTGAAAACACATATGACGCAGAGCTTTTGCAGCTGCCCCTTGCAGCAAAGGCTCTCTATGCGGTTTTCCGCTACATAAACGACACACAGAAGGCGAAAATCAAGCGCAGTGTAAAGCTTCTCACACATTTTGGTGATGACTATATGTCCCTGCCTATTACCACAAGGCGCAATCTTGAGCTTACCGAAACAATGCGCGGCAAGGAAAAGAAAGGCTCACTCCTGTGGGTGCTGGACAGAACAAAAACAGCAATGGGCAGAAGAAAGCTCCGCCGTTTTATCGAGCAGCCCCTTCTTAATCCTGCTGTGATTTTACAGCGACTTGAAGCAGTTGACTGCTTTTTCAGTGATTATACTTTCCGTGAGGATATGCGTGAAGCTCTCAGCGGAATATACGACCTTGAAAGACTCATAACACGTATCGTCTACCGTGCGGCAAACCCCAGGGATGTCATGGCGCTGGGCTGCACCTGCGAAAGAATCCCTGCACTTAAGGCTCTTCTTTCAGACGGTAAATCCGCACTGCTAAGAAAGCTGAATCTTGAAATAAGCGAGCTTTCCGATATAGCTGCACTGGTACGCAACGCAATAAAGGAAGATCCGCCTGCGCTGATGAAGGACGGCGGTTATATAAACGACGGCTTCAATGCAGAGCTGGACAGACTCCGTGACATCACCAGAGGCGGAAAGAACATACTTGAAGAAATCGAAGCCAGAGAGCGTGAAGCAACAGGCATCAAGAATCTGAGAGTGCGCTATAACCGTGTTTTCGGCTATTATATCGAGGTTTCCAAGGGTAATATTTCCCTTGTGCCCGAGCATTATATCAGAAAACAGACTTTAACCAACGGAGAACGCTACATAACCGAGGAATTAAAGAAAATTGAAAACGAAATTCTGGGCGCAAATGATAAGATTTTAGCTCTTGAAGCTGAAATTTTCGCAGAGGTGCGTGAATTTATTGCAGAGCGTCTTGAAGCGGTACAGGAAACAGCCGAAGCGGTTGCATACCTTGATGTGCTCCAGAGCTATGCAACGGTATCTGCCGAAAATGATTACGTAAGACCTGATATTTCTCTTGAAAATGTAGTGGAAATCCATGACGGAAGACACCCTGTAATTGAAAAAATCCGTAACGATACACTCTTTACTCCCAACAGCACCCTGCTTGATACGGACAAGAGCCGTATGCACATTATCACAGGCCCCAATATGGCAGGTAAGTCCACATATATGCGTCAGGTTGCGCTTATTACCCTTATGGCGCAGATAGGCTGCTTTGTTCCTGCGAAAAGTGCCAGAATCGGTATCGTTGACAGTATTTTTACCCGTGTAGGCGCCAGCGATGACCTTGCGGCAGGACAGTCTACCTTTATGGTTGAAATGAACGAGGTTGCGGAAATCCTCAGAGGTGCAACAAAGAAGAGTCTTGTTATTCTTGATGAAATCGGCAGAGGTACTTCAACCTTTGACGGTATTTCCATTGCCAAATCCGTTGCGGAGCATATAAATGGAAAAATCGGCTGCAAGACCCTGTTTGCAACGCACTATCACGAGCTTATCTCCCTTGAAAAGGAAAATGAGGGCATCAGGAATTACAGCGTTGCCGTTACCAAGAAGGGTGATGACATAAAGTTCCTTCACAAGATAGTCGAGGGCGGTACCGACAACAGCTACGGTATTGAGGTAGCCAAGCTTGCAGGACTTCCTTCAAAGGTGATTGAAGCAGCGAAAAAGACTCTCAGGGCTATGGAGCTTGATTCAAAGATAGACCTTGAAAAACAGCTTGAAGAGGAAGAAAGCCTTGATACCCTCTATGACTTCACTGCCCTTGCAAAAAACAATGCAATACAGATGGTAAGAAATCTGGACCTTGACGATATGACTCCCAGAGAAGCTTACGCAAAGCTTGAAGAATTAAAGAAAATGCTTGAATGAAACGAGGTGAATTGCCGTGGCAAGGATAAATCTGCTGGACAGAAGCGTATATGAGCTGATTGCGGCAGGCGAGGTAATCGAACGTCCTTCGTCGGTTATAAAGGAGCTTGTGGAAAACTCCATTGACGCAGGCGCAAAGCATATTACAATCGAAATCAAGGACGGCGGAAGCAGCTTTATGCGTGTTACCGACGACGGCTGCGGCATTGCCTTTGACGAAGTGCCTACGGCGTTCTTACGTCACGCCACCAGCAAGGTGCAGTCTGCTGATGACCTTGAAAGCATAATGACGCTGGGCTTCAGAGGTGAGGCGCTTGCTTCCGTTGCGGCGGTGGCAAAGGTTGAGGTGCTTACAAAGGAAGCGGATGAACAATACGGCACAAGCTTTAAAATAAACGGCGGCGACATTCTGGAGCATGAACGCACAGGCTGTCCCGACGGTACAACACTCATTATCCGTGACCTTTTCTACAATGTGCCTGCACGACAGAAATTCTTAAAGCGTGATGTTACCGAGGGCAACCAGGTGCAGGGGCTTATTGACAAGCTTGCACTTGCTCATCCCGATGTAAGCTTCCGCCTGATACGTGATAACAAGCAGGTGCGCAGTACAGGCGGCGACGGTGATTATTACAGCGCAATCTATGCCGTTTTCGGCAAGCAGTTTGCGGGAAGTCTTATTCCAGTTGAATATTCTATGGGTGATATAACTCTGACAGGCTATATTTCCTCGCCTCTGTTCACAAGACCCAACCGTTCAATGCAGTATTTCTTTGTGAACGGCAGATATGTGCGCTCGGTAATATGCCTTACTGCCCTTGAAGAAGGATACAGAGGCAGTATCATGACGGGAAAATTCCCTGCCTGCGTGCTGAATATAACAATGCCTCCCGAACTTTGTGATGTAAACGTAAGCCCATCCAAAACGGAAATACGTTTTGCGGATGAAAAGCAGATATTCGATCTTCTGAATTTCGGCACAAGAAATGCTATTCTGAACGCCGATAATAAACGTGAAATAAAGCTGGAGAAGCAGCAGCCCGTTTCTGCACCCGTTGCTCCTCAGCCTCTTGAAAAGCGTGTGGAAGCGGCAATCCGCACCGCACCTCAGGAAGGCTTTGTGAAGATGAGCTCTGAGGAGTACAAGGAAAAGGTTGCAAAAAACCTTGACGACGACAGAATGTTCAGAATCAGGGAAAAGGAAGTACGCTTCCATTCTCCGCTGAGCGGCATACAGCCCAGAAAGACTGAAACATCCTTTGTTCAGCAGCATATAGCCGAGCCTGAGCCTGTAAAAACGCAGGAAAACACTTCGGCATGGCAGAAATCGGATTTTGCGCCGAAAACTGCCCCCATAGCAGAAGAAAAAGAAGAAAACACATACAAATTCATCACGGGCGCTTCTCTTGAAGCAAAGGAACAGCTGCCGGCGGTTACCGAGCAGGAGCCTGTGCAGCCCATAAAGGTGATAGGTGAGCTTTTCGCAACCTATATTCTTTGTCAGTGCGGCGATGAATTCATAATGATAGACAAGCACGCAGCCCATGAACGTATAAAATTTGAAAAGAAGAAAACCGAGCTTACCACGTCTTCCCAGCTTCTTACGGAAAGCATCTGCGTTGACCTTTCTCCTGAGCAGTACGACGCTCTTTCAGGCAACGAGGACAAGCTGTCCGATGCAGGGGTTGATATAATCCTGCATGACGGTGTACGCTGCGAAATTACCGCTGCGCCCTCCGCTTTTGCAGGCGAAAAGGTTAATCCCTCGGATATTGTTGTCCGTGCGGCGGATATGCTTGCAAGCGGCAATGACAATATTATCGGCGAAATTTATGACGATCTGCTTCACAGCCGTGCCTGCAAGTCGGCGGTAAAGGCGAATGATATAAACCATCCCGACGAACTGCGTGTTATTGCCGAAGAGGTATGGCAAAACGAAAAAATCCGTTTCTGTCCTCATGGCAGACCTGTTATGGTGAAGCTGACAAAGCAGGAAATTGAAAAATATTTCAGCAGAATAGTTTAAGGTAATCTATGGAAAAAATCTTTATTGTTGTAGTCTGCGGAGCTACCGCCAGCGGCAAGACAAGGCTTGCAATAGACCTTGCAAAACGCTTTGACGGCGAAATAGTATCCGCCGATTCGATGCAGATATATAAAAAACTGGATATTGCCAGCGCAAAGCCTGACGAAAAGGAAAAGGACGGAATCATACATCACATGATGGATTTCTTAGAGCCTACAACCCCTTTTTCGGTGGCTGATTACGTACCAATGGCAAGGGAGATAATAGCGGATATACACAGCCGTGGAAAGCTCCCCATAATATGCGGCGGTACAGGGCTTTATATAAATTCCCTTGTGGATAATATCGAGTTTGACGATACGGGAAGCGACCCCTCATTCCGTGAGGAGATGAAACGGCTTGCCGGGGAGCAGGGGAATGGCGCTGTTCTTGAAAAGCTGCGTGGAATCGACCCTGAAAGTGCCGCAAGACTTCATGAAAACAACCTTTCACGTGTGATACGTGCGCTGGAGGTCTACCATATCAGCGGAAAGACCATGACGCAGATTCAGGCTGAAAGCAGGCTCAATCCGTCGCCGTATGAACCCTGCATGATGATGATAGACTATGACGACAGGGAAGTGCTTTATGAGCGTATAGACCGCAGAGTCGATATTATGATAGAAAACGGTCTGTTAGAGGAGGCACGTGAATTCTTTACCCATGATGACTATGTAACAGCCGCACAGGCTATCGGCTATAAAGAGCTTAAAGCGTACTTCGACGGCACAGCGGAGCTTGCGGAGTGCGTGGAAAACCTGAAGCGTGAAACACGCAGATATGCAAAAAGACAGCTTACATGGTTTAAAAAGGATATACGAATTAACCGAATTTCTTCGTCAAAATCAACAAATTATGAAGAAATTTTAGAAAATGCAGAAAAATTAGTGAAAAAATATAGCATTTTATAAAAAAGTATGTTATAATGAAAAATATTATTATGGTTTTTTATGCGTTGTGCTTGTTTTTGGGGCGTAAATGTGTGAAAACCATATAAGAAAATATTTATTTGGGTGACTGCACGAGGTGCGGTATTATGGTTAAGGAAGGATATTGAACAATGGCAAAGGACATGAATTTACAGGATGTTTTCCTGAATCAGGCAAGAAAAGAGAGAATTCCCGTTACAATTTTTATTACAAACGGCTTCCAGTTCAAGGGAATCATCAAAGGCTTTGACAGCTACATCGTAGTGCTCGATTCTGACGGAAGACAGAATCTTATTTATAAGCACGCTATTTCCACAATTACACCTTTAAGACCTATTTCTCTCCTGGACGCTTTTGAAAAGGAAGAAAAGGACGAAGAACAGGAATAAGTTTACGCAGGGGGCGTATAAATGGCAGAGACGGATAAGAAACGGACTTTGACCACCAGATTTATTTGGCTGATTATAGGACTTTTCTTTGTAATCATGATTGTAAGCCAGCTGGTGATACACTTTTACAACCCTATCAGAACCGAGGTTGCGTCCCTTTATACAACTACCGAATCGGTAGGCTTCAAGGGCATTTATGTGCGTAATGAAAAGCTGGTTTCCTACAACGTCAGCGGAGTTATAAGCTATCTTCACCCCGACGGCTCCAGAATTGCGAAGAACTCGGTCATTGCCGAGGTTTACAGCAGCCAGAACGACCTTGCCATACAGCAGGAGATAGAATCCCTTATGGCACAGCGTTCCGTGCTTGTTGACGCACAGGAGCTTGTAGGCGCCGATACTTCACAGCTTGAATCGTTTTCCACACAGATTTACGACAAGCACGCACAGATAATGCAGCATCTTTACGACAAGGACTATGATGCTGCGGCAGCGCTCAAGAGCGATATGCTCAATCTTTACAGTAAAAAAGAGATTGTAAAGGGCGTTGAAACCTCATACAGCGATAAGATTGCAGAAATCGACAACCGCATTTCCATGCTCCGTGGCCGTATTTCAAAAGCACCTTATGAGATTTCCATCGGTGAAACAGGTTATTTTGTAAGCCGTGTGGACGGTTATGAGGATATTCTGAACAGCGATACTGTTTTCACACTGACAAAAGAGCAGGTTGAATATATTATTTCCTCCGAAGAGCAGGAAACAAATCCCAAGGGCGTAATCGGAAAGCTTATTGACGATTACAAGTGGTACATGATTGCAGTTCTTGACACTGTCCGTCTCGGTACGGTTTTCGAGGGCGCAAACGTAACTCTCAGGGTAGGCTCTTCACAGCAGAATGTAAAGGCGGATATTATTAGCCTTGAACGCCAGCCTGACGGTAGCAGCCTGTGTATATTCGAGTGTGATATGTTTTCTTCGGATTTCGTAGACGGACGTGTTACTCAGGTAAAACTGCTCATGGACGACTATGAGGGTATCAGAATCCCGACTGAGGCAATCCGCTTTGACGATGAGGATAACGCAGGGGTGTTCACTCTTAACGGTATTGAGGTTGTTTTCAAAAAAATCAAACAGATTATTTCCGAGGAGGATTATACCCTCGTCGTGGATACAAGCGATTTGGACGGATATATCTCCTTATATGATACTATTATAGTGGAAGGAAAGGATTTGTATGACGGAAAAATCATTGACAAATGAGGCACTTTCCACGGTAACAGATAATTACCGCCGCCTGTCCGAGCGTATAGAAAATGCTAAGGTAAAGGCGGGAAGAACTGATGATGTGCATTTCATGGCAGTAACCAAGACTGTACCGCCTGAAATTGTCAATCATTCGGTTTCTCTGGGAATAAAGCTTCTTGGCGAAAACCGTGTGCAGGAGTTTCTTGACAAGTACGAAAGCTACGACGGTGACTATGATGTGCATTTTATCGGCGGCCTTCAGACCAACAAGGTAAAATACATCATTGATAAAGTAAGTATGATACATTCGGTGGACAGCGTAAAGCTTGCTGCCGAAATTGACAAGCGTGCCGCAGCGGCAGGCAGGATAATGGACGTCTTACTTGAGGTAAATATCGGCGGTGAGCTGTCAAAGAACGGCATACCCGCAGATGATGTCCTTTCCCTTGCGGCTGAAGCGGAGCAGTTCGGGAATATCAGGGTGAGAGGTCTTATGACTATTCCTCCTGTGGATGTGAACGGCAGCTCGGAACGGTATTTTGAAAAAATGCAGCGCCTTTATGCTGATCTGAAATCTCAGTCGGCAGGCAAGGAGAATTTCCTGGTTGATACCCTTTCAATGGGCATGTCGGGAGATTTTGAAAAGGCAATAGTTTATGGTTCAACAATAGTAAGAATCGGAAGCTTACTATTCGGATACAGGAAATACTAATTTTTGGGGGGATTTTTTCATGGGTTTCATGGATCAGTTCAAAAAAATGGCAGGAATGAATGGTAACGACGAGGGTTACGAATCTGAAAACGATTATGCAGATTCCATGCCTTCCACAATCGGCTTTGACGATGATTATTCCACACCTGTCAAGACTTCTACAATCAAGAGCAGCAAGACATTGAGCATTCCCGCAACAGCACACCTTCAGGTTATTGTTGTAAAGCCTGAAAGATACGGTGATGCAGCGGCAATTGCTGATCATTTCAAGAGCAAGAGAACAGTTGTATTAAACCTTGACAACACAAACAAGGATGTTGCAAACCGCCTTATCGACTTCCTCGGCGGTGTAGCTTATGCTATGGACGGCGAACTCAAGCGTATAGCCAATATGACATACATAATCGTACCGTTCAATGTTGATATTTCGGGCGATATGATTGACGAGCTGGGCGGAAACGCTGACTTTATCTGATGAAGGAGCTTTCTTCACGGGAAAGTATTGAAAAGCGTGTTTCGGATTTATGCTATATTGCCGACAAGCAGTATACACCGAAATTCACTGCCTTTCTTAACGAGCAGGAGCAGTTTTTTGCAAAGAGCTTTCTTGACTCACAGGGGGCTGTCTATGCCTTCTGGGGCGGTGCAGAGTGCTGCACACGAAAAATGCTCTGCGTGCTTCCCTTTGAAATGGAAGCTGAGTTTCCCGTGTACCCCGTTACAATAACTTTCAGAAAAGCTTACACTCTCACCCACAGGGATTTTCTCGGCTCGTTCATGGCTCTTCAGATAGGCCGTGAGCAGATCGGTGATATTCTTATGGGGGAGGGTTATGCTATTGTTTTCTGCACACTGACAGCTCATGATATGATAACTGCTGACATCTCCAAAATCGGCAGGGTGGGCGTTGATATTTCAGACGGAATCAACGCACCTCTTCCCGAAGCGGTGTTTGAAGAAACTGCGGTTGTTGTGGCATCTCTGCGTTCCGATTGCGTTGTAAGCGCACTTTCGGGACTGAGCAGGGAGAAGTCTGCCGATTTTATAAGGGCAGGCAATCTGACGCTTAATTATGAGAGCTGCGGCTCGGTCAGCAAGCTTCTGGCACAGGGTGATATTATTTCTCTCAGAGGCTACGGCAAATTCGTACTTTGCGACGAGGGCGTGCAGACTAAAAAAGGAAAACTGAGGATTACTCTTAAAAAATATATCTGATAATTTATCCGATTCTGTTCGGAACTGAGAAAGGAAGGACAAAAATGGACGCTAGCAATATTAGCAGCAAGAGCTTCACTGAAGCTATGCGAGGCTATAAGAAGGAAGAGGTTGACGAATTCCTTGATGATGTTTCCCAGGAATTTGCTAAGCTGAAGAGCATCAACAGCGAGCTTGAAAAGAAGCTTGAGGTTCTTGCGGACAAGATCCGTGAATATCGTGAAGATGAAGATGCCCTCAAGGAAGCGCTTCTCGGTGCTCAGAAGCAGGGACGTCAGGTTGTGGAAGAAGCCAAGGAAAAGGCTAAGAACATGATCGACGAGGCTCAGGAAAAGTGTGATAATATGATTGCTGACGCTGAGGCGGTAGTTGCCCAGAAGAACGAAGAAGGCGAAAAGGCAATCGCAGATGCACTTGCAGAAAAGGCAAGAATCGAAGAAGAAGCAAAGCAGAGAGCTGAAGAACTCCATACCGAAATGGAAATCCAGAATGAAATCGACAAGGAAATTCTTGCAAGAACAAGAAGAGAAGCTGAAGATTTCAGAACAAAGCTCATTATTGAATACAATAACCACATCGAGCTTATCAAGAAGCTCCCCGAAATGTGCCAGACCGAGTTCGTCAAGGAAACTGTTGATAACCATGATACAGCAAACTTACGTGAACTCCTTGCACAGCAGAAGGGCGAAGAGGTTATCACTCCCGTTGCCGAGATTCCCGAAGAGGAAGAAAATGACGACGACGTAAAGGTTGTAAGCAGCTTCAACGAAATCGAAGTGCAGGAAGCGCAGTCTGAAGAAGTTGAAGAGGTTGAAGAAGAAATCGGCGGTTTCACCGTTGAAAATGCATTCGCAGAAGAAGACGAGGAAGATGACAACACACCTGATTTCTTAAAGCCCAAGCACAGCGGAAACAAATCCAAGTTTGAAAAGCTTGAATTCGGCAACAATACACATAACGGAAATAACAAGAATAAGAAAAGAAGATAAGTCAAAGGAAAGGACACAAGACAATGGCACAGGATTACAACGAAACACTTAATCTGCCGCAGACCGAATATCCTATGAGAGGTAATCTTCCTGCAAGAGAACCCAAGTGGCTTGAACAGTGGGAAAGCGACAGACTTTATTACGAGCTCCAGAAGAAGAACGAAGGACTTCCGAAATACATCCTTCACGATGGCCCCCCCTATGCCAACGGTAACATTCATATGGGTACCGCTCTTAATAAGGTTTTAAAGGACATTATCGTAAAGTACAAGTCCATGACAGGCTACCAGGCACCTTTTGTTCCCGGTTGGGACTGTCACGGTCTTCCTATTGAATTAAAGGCACTCAAGCAGATCGGTGCAGACGGAAGCGCGATCGACCCAGTAGAGCTCCGCAAGTGCTGCCGTGAGTTCGCTCTTTCCTGCCTTGACGATCAGAAGGCTCAGTTCAAGCGTCTGGGCGTATGGGGCGATTTTGATGATCCTTATCTTACAATTGCTCCTGAATTTGAAGCAAAGCAGGTTGAAGTTTTCGGCAAGATGGCTGAAAAGGGTCTTATGTACAAGGGCTTAAAGCCTGTTTACTGGTGCCCCGACTGTAACACAGCCCTTGCAGAAGCTGAAATCGAATACGAAGATGACGTATGCTACTCTATTTATGTTAAGTTCCCCATTTCTGATTCCAAGGGCAAGTTTGATGATCTCGGAATCGACCTGAACAAAGCATACGCAGTTATCTGGACAACCACAACATGGACACTCCCCGGCAACGTTGCTGTCTGCCTCGGTCCCAACTACGAATATACATTCGTAAAGGTTGAAGACGAAGAAAGCAAGTTCTGCGGCGATTATCTCCTTATGGCGGTTGACCTTGCTTCCACAGTTATGGAAGCAGCAGGAATCAAGAAGTACTCCACAGTAGGTAACTTCCTCGGTTCCGAACTTGAATTCATCGAAACAGATCATCCCTTCATGGGCAGAAAGTCCACAATTATCCTCGGTGACCACGTAACTCTCGAAAGCGGTACAGGCTGCGTTCATACAGCTCCCGGCTATGGTCTTGAGGACTTTGAAGTATGCAACAAGTACAAGGGTATGTTCGATATTATCGTAGGTGTAAGCGACAGAGGTATTCTTAACGAATTATCCGGCCAGTTCGCAGGTATTGCAACAGGCGACGCACACCCCGTAATTGCAAAGAAGCTTGAGGACGACGGCAATCTTCTCGCTATGGAAAAGATTGTTCACCCCTATCCTCACTGCTGGAGATGCCACAAGCCCATTATCTACCGTGCAACAGAACAGTGGTTCTGCTCTGTTGAAAAGTTTGCTGATGAAGCTGTAAAGGCTATCGAAGAAGTAACATGGATTCCCGGCTGGGGCGAAGAACGTATCAAGAACATGGTACGTGACAGAAGTGACTGGTGTATTTCCCGTCAGCGCCGCTGGGGTGTTCCGATTCCCGTATTATACTGCAAGGACTGCGGAAAGCCCATTGTAAACGCTGAAACAATCAAGGCTATTTCTGACCTTTTCCGTGCTGAAACAGCAGACGCATGGTATTCAAAGGAACCCGCTGAATTTATCCCTGCTTCCGTAAAGTGCGAATGCGGCTGTGGCACATTCACAAAGGAAATGGATATTTTCGACGTATGGTTTGACTCCGGTGTATCCTGGGCAGCAGTAATGGATGAAAGAGAATATCTCTCCAGCCCTGCTGACCTTTATCTCGAAGGCTGTGACCAGTACAGAGGCTGGTTCCAGAGCTCACTTTTAACATCCGTTGCCGCAACAGGTCATGCACCTTATAAGGCAGTATGCACACACGGCTGGATTGTTGACGGTAAGGGCGAAAAGATGTCCAAGTCCAAGGGTAACTATATTGTTCCCGAACAGGTTATTGAAAAGTACGGTGCAGACGTTCTCCGTCTGTGGGTAACCTCTCTTGATTACCACAGCGACGTACGTGTATCTGATGATATTTTAAAGCAGCTTTCTGAAACTTACAGAAAGATCCGTAACACTGCCCGTTACATCCTCGGTAACCTCTGCAACGGCAAGGGCTTCAACCCCGATACAGACATGGTTGCTTTAGACAAGCTTGAAGATATTGACAAGTGGGCACTTTCCAAGTATGACACACTTATCGAAAAGGTTAAGAAGGCATACGAGGATATGGACTACTATCATGCATATCACGCAATCAACAGCTTCTGCGTTGTTGATATGTCCAACTTCTACCTTGATATTCTCAAGGACAGACTCTACTGCGAAAAGGAAGACGGTGAAAGCCGCCGTGCAGCACAGACTGCTATGTATATCATCTTAAGCGGTCTTACAAGACTTGTTGCACCTATCCTTTCCTTTACAGCTGATGAAATCTGGCAGGAGCTTCCCAAGAAGGAAGGCGACGACAAGCGTCACGTTGTATTCAACAAGATGCCTGAGGTTACAGGTATTTCCGTTGATACAGCCAAGTGGGACAAGATTCACGCTATCCGTGATGATGTGCTTGTTGCTCTTGAAAAGAAGCGTAATGACAAGGTAATCGGTAAGTCCCTTGAAGCTAAGGTAATTCTCCACACCAAGGAAGATTTAAGCGATATTCTCCCTGAGCTTGACAAGGCATTCATCGTATCTCAGGTAGAGCTTGCTGACGGCGAAGGCGAATTCAAGGGTAATTACGAAGGACTTTCCGTAACCGTTGAAAAGGCAACAGGCGAAAAGTGTGCACGTTGCTGGACATACTCTGATACAGTAGGTAAGTGTGCAGCTCACGCTGACCTCTGCGCAAGATGTGCGTCTGTAATTGAATAAAAACTATGTTTGCACTGCTGTTTTACGCAGCAGTGCAAAATTAAATTTGTGTGAAAAAGGGGAAAAGGATTGAAAAACAAGACTTTGAAATTTAATCTTATAATGGTGCTGGTAAGTCTTTTGTCGGTAGTCCTTGACCAGTTCACAAAATGGCTTGCGGTAACATATGTAAAACCCGTGGGCACTATTCCCGTAATTAAATTCGGTGAAACCGAATGGGTGAATTTCACTTATTGCGAAAATACAGGTATGTCCTTCAGTCTGCTTGAGGGACAGAGATTTATTCTTATTGCTCTTCCTATACTGCTTATCGGTATTGTTGAATATCTTATATTTTGCGGTAAGATTGAAAGCAAGGCAATGAAAATAGCGCTTGCATTTCTTGCAGGCGGCGGTTTCGGAAATCTGATTGACCGTATTTTCCTCGGATATGTGGTTGATTTCATTGATTTTCGTATCATCAACTTTGCGATCTTCAATTTTGCGGATATCTGCGCTGTTTTAGGCGGATTCGCTTTCGCAATAATGATGGTTGTGACTGAGAGCAGAGAAGAAAAGCGAAAAAAACTGGAAGAAAACAAGGCGGCAGAAGATGGAAATTCTTGAATTTACCGCAGAAGAAGCAGGCGCAAGGCTTGACAAATTCATTTCCGAGCAGACAAGCGGAGAGCTGACCCGCAGTGCTGCTGTAAAGCTTATTGAGGATGGTAACTGCACTGTAAATGATAAGGCAGTAGCGAAGAATTATAAGCTGAAGTCAGGCGATAAAATATTGATTGAAATTCCCGAAGCGGTGGATGTGGATATTCTTCCTGAGAATATCCCTCTTGATATTGTATACGAAGACAACGACCTGCTGGTTGTAAACAAGCCTAAAGGAATGGTTGTTCATCCTGCTCCCGGGCATTATTCGGGTACTCTTGTAAATGCGCTGATGTATCACTGCAAGGACAGTCTTTCAGGTATAAACGGAGAAATCCGTCCCGGTATTGTTCACAGAATTGACAAGGATACAAGCGGACTTCTTATTGTGGCAAAGAACGACACAGCACATAAAGGGCTTGCCGCACAGATAAAGGAGCACAGCTTCACCCGTGAATATGAAGCGGTGGTGAACGGCTCTGTAAAAGAGGACGGAATTGTGAATGCACCTATCGGCAGACACAAGACTGACCGTAAAAAAATGTGCGTAACCACAGAAAACAGCAGAGAAGCGGTTACACACTACTTTGTAATTGAAAATTTCGGTGATTCCACGCATCTGAGACTTCGTCTGGAAACAGGCAGAACGCATCAGATACGTGTTCACATGGCATATATCGGGCACAGCGTTGCGGGTGATGAGGTTTACGGAAACGGCAAACCGAAATCCCTTATGGGTCAATGTCTGCACGCTAAAAAAATCGGATTTGTTCATCCTGTAACAGGTGAATATCTGGAGTTTGACAGCGAGTTGCCCGAATACTTTAAAAAATTCCTGAACGGTAAAAGAAAAATATGAATTTTGAAAAAGTTGTAATTATGACCGACCTTGACGGAACATTGCTTAATGATAAAAAGCAGATTTCCGAAAAGGATATGGCGGCAATTGATGAATTCCGCAAAGGCGGCGGTATTTTTACCGTTGCAACAGGCAGAGGCGTGGCTATGTCACGCAGAGTTGTGGATGTGCTTGAAATTGATACTCCCTGCGTTATTTTCAACGGTGCGGCGGTTTATGATTTCAATGAAAAACGCTTCCTTTGGCACAGCTCCATGCCTGATTTCGCCGTAGGGTACATAAAGACGCTTATGAAGCAGTTTCCTGATATCGGAATTGAGGTGCTCAGAGGGGAAGAGGTTTTTGTCGTGAATAACAACAAAACCGTTGACGAACATATGGCGATTGAAAATGTCGTTCCCGTCTATATGGATATTGATGATGTTCCGAAGGACGGATGGCTGAAGGTGCTGATTGCATATCCGCCCGAAAAGCTGGATACTGTTACAGAGTACACGAAAACTGACTGTAATAAGGGCGTCAACTGGGTGCGTTCCTCGCCTGTATATTACGAAATGCTCCCCGAGGGTATAAGCAAGGGCACGGGGCTTCCGAGACTTCTTGAAGCTATGGGTGAAACAGAGCGTTTTACAGTTGCGTCGGGAGATTTCGGCAATGATTATGATATGGTAAGAATGGCTGATCTGGGTGTTGCGGTTGCCAATGCGCAGCAGGCGGTAAAGGATGCCGCAAAGCTTGTGGTAGGCGACAACAACAGCTCGCCCATGTCGCAGATAATTGAGTATATCAAAACACTTTGACGGAGGAAAACAAAATGGGATTTCTTGAAACATTATTCAAAAGTGCAAGCAGAACTATCGGCAGAGAAGTGGGCAAAAAGGCTGTCAATGCGGTAGTTGATATCTTTGATGACGATGACAAGAAGAAAAAGTCAAAGTCAAAAGCAGATACCACAGCACAGAAGAAAACTGTAAAGAAGGCTGCCGAGGTAGAAGAAATCAAGGCAGAAAACCCCAATATTGCTGCTTCTTCTCCTATGGCTATGGCGGCAGCAAAGGGCGACTCCCCTTATGATACAACACCTGATATGCCCTGTCCTTTCGTTGAATTCAACGGCTGGCTCTGCATAAAGGGCGGTACTCCCCAGGAAATTATCAAGACTCTCGGCCTTAAAAACAGCTATGAAGCCAACTGGGAAAGCGGTCTCAAGGCTGCAAGCGAAAACTTTATGAAAAAGGTTTTCGTTTCTCCCGTTATAAACGGCTGTGTTCTTGTAATCGGCTACATACCTTTCGGCGTTAAGAATTCCGTAAAGGAAGAACTTGCGGTACTTGATAAAATTGCCGATAAGTTTGATGAAATGACCTGTTTTGCAACCCAGAGCACGGTTGATATCCACGTATGGGCAAAGTATGTGAACGGCAAGCTTAAGAGAGGCTACGGCTGGCTTGGTGAAAGCGGCGTGGTTTATCTTAATCAGGGCAATCCTACTCCCGAGGAAGTACGTCTCGGGTATGACAAGCTCATTACCGATACAGACTGTGATTGGGAAACCGCACAGTTCGCAGATACAGAGCATGTATTCACTATGTCAAAGGAATGGGGAATTTCTCCCGATTTATCCGATGTTGACGGCAAGGAAGGCACAGGCTTTGTGTGCGATTTATAATAAGTAAACTTTGACGAGGAATCGTCTTTAATAAACCGCAGGTGCGGTTAAAATACAGGAGGTCAATATGGACGCAACTTTAAAAAAGCAGCTTCAGATAACTGCTACAAAAGTCAGAATGGGCATTATTGAGGGCGTTTACAATGCCAAAGCGGGACATCCCGGTGGCTCTCTTTCCATCGCTGACACTTTAACCTATCTCTACATGGCAAGAATGAATGTAAACCCCGAAGACCCCACAATGGCAGACCGTGACAGACTTGTTCTTTCCAAGGGTCACACAGCGCCTGCACTTTATGCTTGCCTTGCACACAGAGGCTTTTTCCCTGTGGAAGAATTAAAGACATTAAGAAAAATCGACTCCCGTTTACAGGGTCATCCTGTTTTAGGCAAGATTCCCGGCGTTGATATGAGCACAGGCTCTCTCGGTCAGGGTGTATCCGCTGCCTGCGGTATGGCTCTTTCGGGCAAGATTTCCAATGAAACATATAAGGTATACGCAATTCTCGGCGACGGTGAAATCCAGGAAGGTCAGGTATGGGAATCCGCAATGTTTGCGGCTCACTACCAGCTTGATAACCTCGTTTTCGTAGTTGATAACAACAATCTTCAGATTGACGGTGCAATCGGCGACGTTATGAGTCCCTATCCTATTGACGAAAAGTTCCAGGCATTCGGCTGGCACGTTATCACAATCGACGGTCACGATTTCGACGCAATCGAAAAGGCGTTCAACGAAGCTGAAACAATCGCAAACCAGCCTACTGTAATTATCCAGAAGTCTGTAAAGGGCAAGGGCGTTTCCTACATGGAAAACAACGTTGCATGGCACGGTGCAGCTCCCAACGAAGAGCAGTACAACATCGCTATGAACGAATTACAGGCTCAGCTTGACGAATTACAGAAGTAAGAGAAAGGATTATATATATGGAAAAGAAAGCTACACGTGAAAGCTACGGCGAAGGTCTTATACAGCTTGCTGAAGTACGTCCTGACTTAGTTGTTCTTGACGCTGACCTTGCTGCTGCTACAAAGACAGGTATTTTCAAGAAGGCTTGCCCCGACAAGCATTTCGACTGCGGTATTGCTGAAGCAAATATGATGGGTGTTGCAGCAGGTATTGCTTCAACAGGCAAGCTTGTTTTTGCAAGCTCCTTTGCAATGTTTGCAGCAGGCCGTGCATTTGAAATCGTAAGAAACAGCATCTGCTATCCCAAGTTAAACGTTAAAATCGGTGCAACTCACGCAGGTATCTCTGTTGGTGAAGACGGTGCTTCCCACCAGTGTAACGAAGATATCGCCCTTATGACTGCACTTCCCAATATGACAGTCATCAACCCTGCCGATGATGTTGAAGCAAAGGCAGCTGTACTTGCAATGGCTGACTATGTAGGACCTACCTACATGAGATTCGGCAGACTTGCTGTTCCGGTATTCAACGACGCTGCAACCTACAAGTTTGAAGTAGGCAAGGGTATTCAGTTAAAGGACGGCAAGGACATTACAATTATCGCAACAGGTCTTATGGTTGCTGAAGCAATCGAAGCCGGCAAGGCGCTTGCTGAACAGGGTATTGACGCACGTATCATCAACATCCACACAATCAAGCCTATTGACCGTGATATCATCATCAAGGCGGCTAAGGAAACAGGCAAGATTATCACTGTTGAAGAACACAGCGTAATCGGCGGTCTCGGTTCTGCAGTTGCAAACGTTGTAACTGAGGAATGCCCCGTTCCCGTTATCAAAATCGGCGTAAACGACTGCTTCGGTCACAGCGGCCCTGCAGTTGCTCTCCTCAAGGAATTCGGTCTTTGTGCAGAAAACATTGTCAATGTTACAAAGGCAGCACTTGGTAAGTAAAAAAATTAAAGGCTCCCATGTGGGAGCCTTTTTTATTCTGATGAGATATGAATTATAAGCTCAGCGTAATTTCTCTTCCGCTTTTCTTGTACTCTTCAACCGCTACGCCGCACTTTTCCAACATCATAACCGATGCCTTTACGCTTTCGGTGTCTGCGTACTTGTTTTCAAGATATACAACCTTCTTGATGCCACACTGAATAATGGCCTTGGCGCATTCATTACAGGGGAAAAGTGTTACGTATAGAGTAGCACCGTTTACACCGTGCATACTGCTGTTTAAAATTGCGTTAAGCTCTGCATGGCACACAAAGGGGTACTTTGTATCAAGCGAGCATTCGCCTGTTCTCTCCCAGGGCATTTCGTCATCGATACAGCCTGTGGGCATACCGTTATAGCCGACGGAAACAATCTTCTTTTCGCTGTTTACGATGCAGGCTCCCACCTGAGTGGAATTATCCTTGCTTCTCTGTGCAGAAAAAAGGGCGATGCCCATAAAATATTCATCCCATGATATGTAGTCTGTACGTTTCATAAATTGTCCTTTCTTAAAGCGGAGTGTCAATCACAAGGCTTTCAAGCTGTTTTCTTACTTCCTTTATATCGCTTTGAAGCTGGTCACGCTTTTCTTCCAGTCTGTAAATAGTCGAAATGATTTTATCACGCATTTTTTCTGCACTCTCGAGAGATTTACGTATTTTATTGAGTACGATAATTTCGCTTATAAAATTTTCAAGAACTATGTCGGCAAACGAAAGAAAATCGTTGATTTCCAGCTGCAGGTCAGCATCAATAGACCTGACATCCGCAAGCTCGGTACGGAATCTGCTAAGGTGTACCTGAAGAAGGTTCAGCTCCTCCTGTGCATTGCTGAGGTAAGTGTATTTCGCACGGCCGCAGGAATATTGGCTGAGTATATCCTCATCTGCGCTGTTTTCTGCGTTTTCCAGTTCTGCTGTTATTCTTTCGGCAGATGACTTCGCTTTTGTACCTATGGCAAGTGCTTCGTCTATTTCCTTTATTTCGTTCTGCATTCTGCCCACAAGCCGGTCAAGACGCATAATTTCATCAGCCTTGGGATGCCCTGACTGTTTCAGCTGTGTGAATTTTTCATTGATTACTGCTTCGTACTCTTCTTCCGCTTTGCCGATTTTTTCAAGCTCGTTTTCGTAATATGTTATATTGTCGCAGACAGCATTGAATTCCTTCAGTGCTGTTTCATACTTCAGTGCTGCGGCATAAGCCTCGTCACGTTCCTTTTCAAGCTTTTCAACCTTGTTTCCTGTAATGCTGCTGAGAATTGAAGCCAGACTGAATTTTTCAAGATTATCAACGTCCTGTTGCTCCTTTATCCTGATTTTATCGAGCTCGTCCAGTCTGATTTTCAGTTCCTGTCTTCTTTTATAGATAACAGCAAGCTTTGCCCTGATGCTTTCCTTGCTGTAAACCTGTTGTCTGAGCGTTTCTGCCTTTTCATTGGTGTAGTTCATAATATTTCCTCTCTTTCATTTATTAATTATAATATGTATTCAGTATTATGTCAAGCATAGTGAAAAACTTTACTTATTCCGTGATTTGTGATATAATCGGATTAATAAATTAAGGCGGTGCAATATGCGTATAGATAAATTCGTATCGGAGCAGGGAGGTATATCCCGTTCTGATGCCAAAACAATGATAAGAAAGGGTCAGATTCTGGTCAATGGTACTGTGGTAAAATCAGCAGATGCAAAGATTGACCCCGAAAAGGATATAATAACCATAAACGGCAAAGATGTGGCTTACAGGCAGTTCA
This sequence comes from Ruminiclostridium sp., assembly GCA_017625405.1. Classification (GTDB taxonomy): domain Bacteria; phylum Bacillota; class Clostridia; order Oscillospirales; family Ruminococcaceae; genus Ruminiclostridium_E. The sequence goes on from JAGALB010000008.1 coordinate 63,213, forward strand.
TGTATATAATGCTCAACAAGCCTGACGGAGTAATCTGTGCAACCCGTGACGGCCTCAGCGAAACAGTGCTGGAGCTTCTTCCTCCCGATTTCAGACGTAAGGGAATATTCCCCGCAGGGCGGCTTGATAAGGACACAGAGGGCTTTGTGTTTATTACCGATGACGGAGCACTTGCCCACAGGATGCTTTCTCCTAAGAACCACGTGGAAAAGGAATATATTGTTACTCTTGAGAAGCCTGCCGAAGAAGGTTATATTGAGCTTTTTGCGTCAGGTATGACTATTGACGGGGATGAGAAATGCCTGCCTGCAAAGCTTATTATGACGGACAGACCCGATGTGGTAAGGCTGATACTTCATGAGGGCAAATATCATCAGGTAAAGCGGATGATGGAAGCGGCAGGAAACAGGGTAACGCATCTGAAAAGAGTGCGTATGGGAGGGATAACCCTTGACCCGACGCTAGCTTCAGGTGAATCGAGAGAAATTACAGCCGAAGAGCTTTCTCATTTGTGGGATAATATGGAATAAAACACTCCGCAGCTTAAGAGCGGTACTCATATAGAAGTTTTATAAGTATTTATCGTGGGACACCTTTCTGTAGAAAGGTTATCCCCCGAACCCCCTTCCAAAGACTTTAATAATGATTTAAGCCTGACAGGGTAAATTACCCTGTCAGGCTTAAATTAAAATTAAAAGTTTTCGGAAA
>JAGALB010000001.1 GCA_017625405.1 Ruminiclostridium sp.
GTTGTTAAGGGCACAGATGTAACTAAGGAAGGCATCAACGCTGCTATGAAGGCTGCTGCTTCTGCTTCCTACGGCTACAACGAAGAACAGATCGTTTCTTCCGACGTTATCGGTATGACATACGGTTCTCTCTTCGATGCAACTCAGACAATGGTTGCTAAGATCGCTGATGATCTTTACGAAGTACAGGTTGTTTCCTGGTACGACAACGAAAACTCTTACACATCCCAGATGGTAAGAACAATCAAGTACTTTGCAGAACTTTAATCCTGTAAAATAAATAAGGCGGACAGCGTAAGCTGTCCGCTTTTCTTTTTACTTATTTATTATTTCCATTACCTGTGTATCAGGAGTTGCTTCAAATCCATTTTTAATATAAAAATCTATTAAAGGCTTATTCTCAGCTATGAGAATTACATAAAGATAATCTTTATATTTTTCTTTCAACATTCTGAGCAATTCAGAAGCTATTCCCAGCCCCTGATACTCAGGGTTTACAAGCAGATAATGAACATAAGCTGTAAGCTCACCGTCATCTATTGCATTTATCAAGCCTACTAACTTATTATTATCCCAAGCTGTAAATACAGTTTCACAGTTATTCATAGCCTTGAATAAACGCTCGGGGTAATTCGCAGATAACCAGCCGACGGACTTGAAGAGCTCCTGAAGTTGTACTTTTGTAAAATCTCTTGTTTCAAGATAACTTATCATTAATTTTCCCTCCGAAAATATTAATCCGCCGTTTTGCAACATCGAAATAAACTGAATATTGCAAAAGGCGGAATCGGATTAAACGTCACGTTTATGTATTCTTATCTACTGTATGGAACTGCTTTAAATTACCTGTCTTATTGCTTCTTTCAGCAAGAATTGCTTCAACTTCAGTCCAGTCAAGGCCACGCTCAACACACATAACCATAATGTGATAAAGAAGATCGGAAATCTCATTCTTAAGCTCGTCGTTATCCTTATTCTTCGCAGCGATTACCATTTCTGTGCATTCTTCGCCGCACTTCTTGAGAATTTTATCAATTCCTTTTTCAAAAAGATAGCATGTGTATGAACCTTCCTGCTTATTGTCCTTGCGTTCTACGACTGTATCGTATAAATCCATTAAAACATTTCTTTCCATTTTATTTACCCTTTCTTTCGTTGAGATTTATAAGCTTCATAGTTTCCATATCAAGCTCACGGTAATAGCAGTTATTTGCTACGCCGTTATAGCTTGTATGACAGATGTTTCCCTTATCGGGAGTAGCCTGAAAAACAAGGCTGTTCTGTTCACAGTTTACAAATATATGATGTAATGTGAAGGTATTGCCGGATTCAAGCCCTTTGTACCATAACTGATTTCTTGAAGTACTCCAGAGCACAACTTTCCGGAGCTTTATAGATTCTTTAAGTGCTTCTTCGTTTACATAAGCAACAAGAATAACTTCCTTTGTGTTCATATTCTGAACAGCAACAGGAATTACCCTGTTTTCGGGAGAGATTTTTGCAAGCTTGTCAAAGTCAAGCATTAATTCATCAGTTTTTTCTATAAGTCCCATTATACACCTCGTACAGCAATATTCTTACCCTTGAGATATTCTTTAACCTCACCAACAGTAAGCTCTCCAAAATGGAAAAGCGAAGCTGCAAGCGCTGCAGATGAAGCAGTCTGTTCAAAAACTTCAGAAAAATGATTGATTGCACCGCAACCACCGCTGGCAATTACGGGGATTTTTACTCTGCTGCATACAAAATTCAGCATTTCAATATCAAATCCGCCACGAACACCATCAGTATCAATGGAGTTAAGACAGATTTCCCCTGCCCCACGTTCTTCGATTTCCTTAACCCAGTCGCCGAGATCAAGGTTCATATCAAGTCTGCCACCGTTGATAAAGACGCTGTAACCGCCCTTATCATTACGCTTGGCATCAATACCGATTACAACGCACTGGCTGCCGAAAACCTCTGCCGCATCACTGATGAGCTTAGGATTCTTCACAGCCTGAGAATTTATAGAAACCTTATCAGCGCCTGCACGGAGAGTATCACGGAAATCTTCGATTGTAGCAATACCGCCGCCAACACAAAGAGGCACAAACACCTGCTTTGCGGTCTCACGGACAACATCAAGCATTACGCCTCTTCCCTCGTGGGAAGCTGTAATATCGTAGAATACTATTTCATCAGCACCCTGCTTGTTATACTGAATTGCAAGCTCCACAGGGTCGCCTACGTCCTTAACGCCTTCAAAATTTACACCCTTTACTACCTTTCCGTTACGAACATCAAGGCAAGGGATTATTCTTTTAGCAAGCATACTTACTCCTTATCAAAAAAATTATAAACCTTTATAACCGGATGACGAGAGTCTAAACCTACCGACTCTTCGCTGACTCTTACTGCGATATCATCCTTATTAAAATATATACAATAATTAATACACGAATTAGTATTGAAGATAAAATCCATTGGATCTGCGCCCAAGTGATATCCAATCTTTGAGCCATTTGTAATGTCGTTTGCGAACGAACCTTCGCCATAAACATTAATTATTTCATCCTTACTCCTACCTACTATCCACGAATCGACAAACGGAAAGCTGGTTGGAAAAACAATAAAGAATGCAATAAAAAACACAATTAAACAAGATATAACCATCAAAGCAATCTTTTTCTTATGTTTTATAAGATGAATTATCCACACAATAACTGTGACTACTATAAAAACAGCAAAAATCACAAGCAAAGCAGGCTTTGACATTATTTACTCTCCTTGATTGCTTCTCTGAGATCAAGAGTACCGCTGTAAATGGACTTACCGCAGATTGTACCGTAAAGATTCAGATTCTTACAGGTAATAATATCATCAATGGTATGAACACCACCGCTTGCGATAATGTTTGCGGAGCAAGCTTCATTAATCTGCTTAAGCTGTTCGGCATTTACGCCTGAAAGTGTGCCGTCCTTTGAAATATCAGTAAAAATTATGTACTTAACACCGAGGTCGGACATTGCCTTTGCAAGATCAGTAAAATGAACATCAGATGTTTCAAGCCAGCCCTCAGTGGCAACATATCCGTTCTTCGCATCAATTCCTACGGCAATTCTGTCGCCGTATTCCTTTACAGCATCCTTTACAAGCTGAGGATTCTTGACAGCGGCAGAACCTATAATTACCCTGGAAATACCTGCGTTAAGGTACATTTCCACAGTATCAAGTGTTCTGATACCACCGCCGACTTCCACCTTTAAGCCAGTGTTTTTTGCAACATCAATAAAAATTTCTTTATTCTGCTGTGTCGCATCCTTTGCGCCATCAAGGTCAACCATATGAATCCATTCAGCACCGCAGGTTTCAAAGCCTCTAGCAGTATCCATATAGCTTTCAGCTACCTTCTGAACTGTACCATAGTCACCTTTGAACAGACGTACACAATTGCCGTCCTTTATGTCAATAGCAGGTAAAATAATCATCCTATTATCATTCCTCCGAACATAAAATTACCATTCTGCTTATTGTCAGAAGCGTAAAATTCGATTTTTCCGCATTTTTCGCATACAAACGGAATAAGACTATATGTTTTCGGATAATTATATCCATTTGGTACACTTATTGAAGAAAGGGAAACAAATTCACCCTTTTCAAGATTTCCTCCGCACTGACATTTCTTTTCCATAATACAGCTCCTTACATTTCAGCAAAGTTCTTTAATATTCTTAAGCCTGTTTCGCCGCTTTTTTCGGGATGGAACTGACAGCCATAGACATTACCGCTGAATACGCAGGCAGGAACTTTTCCGCCATAATCGGTATAAGCGGCCACATTTTTGCTATCACAGACTGCAGCATAGGAATGAACAAAATATACATATGAATCATCCGAAAGTCCTTCAAGAATCTTACAATCCTCGTTCATTTCAAGCTTATTCCAACCAATCTGCGGAATTACAAGGCCTGGAGGAGTCATAAGCTCAACCGTTCCTTTTATAAAACCAAGTCCCTCTGTTTCACCGAATTCATATCCTTTTTCAAAAAGCATCTGCATACCAAGACATATACCAAGAAGAGGCTTCTTCTGTACCTCTTCCTTTATAACTTCAATAAGTCCTGTTTCAGAAAGCATTCTCATGGCATCAGGAAACGCTCCGACACCGGGAAGAATGAGCTTGTCAGCCTTTCTGAGGTCCTCGGCATTCTTTGTGACAATATTGGGAATTTCAAGGTAATTAAGTGCATTCTGAACGCTGAAAAGGTTACCTGCACCATAGTCAATAATTGCAATCATATTATAAAACTCCCTTTGAAGATAAAGCTGAACCGTCAGCATTAGGCGCAACAGCATGCTTTAAAGCGTATGCCATTGCCTTGAACAACGCTTCGGTAACGTGGTGGTCATTCTTGCCGTATTCCTTTCTGAGGTGAAGTGTAATTCCCGCATTGAAAGCAAATGCACGCATAAATTCCTCAGTAAGGCAGGTTTCATAGTAACCGATTCTTTCGTTTTCAAAATCAGCATTGAAAACAAGGAAGGGTCTTGCACTTATATCAAGCGAACAGAAGCAAAGTGCTTCATCCATAGGGATAAAGGCGGAACCAAAACGGCAGATACCACTCTTATCGCCGAGAGCTTCAGCAAACGCTTTACCAAGGCAGATGCCCACATCCTCGGCACTGTGGTGACCGTCCACCTCTAAATCACCATCACATCTGATTGTAATATCAAACTTGCCGTGAACAGCAAGAGCTGTAAGCATGTGATTGAGAAATCCCAGTCCTGTATCAATATCAGCCTTGCCCGTTCCGTCGAGATTAAGAGCAAGCTGAATTTTTGTTTCTTTTGTGTTACGTTCAACAACTGCTGTTCTCATAGCGTTAATCCTTTCACTTTTCAAGTATTTCAGTAAGAGCTTCAAAAAGTCTGTTCATCTCTTCTTTTGTGCCGATTGTTATTCTCAGATGATTGTTAATTCTCGGCTTATTCCAGTAGCGGACAAAAATCTTACGCTTTTTTAGCTCCTCAAATATTGCACCTGCATCAACTTCAGCATGTGATGCAAAAATAAAGTTGCTCATTGAATCAGGAAATGTAAAACCGAGTTCTGTAAGCTTTTTCTTAGCATACTCACGTGTTTCGATTATATCATTTGTTGTCTTTACAAAGTATTCATCGTCATAAACCGCTTCTGCACCGCAAAGCTGGGAAAGAGGATTCATTGTATAGGAATTGATGGAAAACTTTACATCATTCATAAACTTTATAAGCTTTTCATTTCCTATTGCAAAGCCTATTCTCATACCTGCCATAGAGCGTGATTTTGAAAAGGTCTGTACAACCAGCAGATTGTCATACTTTTCAATCAGCGGAATGCAACTCGTTCCGCCGAAATCTATATATGCCTCATCAACAATGACAATAGAAGCGGGATTAGCTTCAATTATTTCCTCAATCTTACAGAGATTTTCGAAAACACCTGTCGGGGCATTGGGATTCGGGAAAATGATACCACCGTTTTCGCATTTGTAATCATCGGGATTTATTCTGAAATCATCATCAAGTGCCTTTGTTTCGTAAGGAATCCGATAAACATCTGCCCAGACATCATAGAAAGAATATGTAACATCGGGGAATAAAACAGGCTTATCAGAATTGAAAAATGTCAGAAAAGCCATTGAAATTACATCGTCAGAACCAACGCCGACAAAAATCTGTGAAGGCTTTACATTATACTTTTCAGCAAGCGCGTCAACAAGTACCGTAGAATTGGTATCAGGATAAAGACGCATTTTTGCATCATCGAATGAATCCATAACTGCTCTTACACGAGGAGACGGAGGATATGGATTTTCATTTGTATTCAGCTTTATAATACCAGTGTCCTTAGGCTGTTCGCCGGGTGTATACGGCACAACCTTACGGACATTGTTTTCCCAGTTACTCATAAATCAGTCCTCAAATCTTACCTTGATTGCATTAGCGTGAGCTGTAAGCTGTTCACGTTCAGCCACAAGAATAATATCATCCTTTGCTTCACGCAGAGCCTGCTCTGTATAGTAAATGTAACTCGATTTCTTGATAAAGCTGTCAACCGACAGAGGCGAGAAGAATCTTGCTGTGCCACTTGTAGGAAGAACGTGGTTAGGACCGGCATAATAGTCGCCAAGAGGCTCGGGAGAGTACTGACCAAGGAAGAGTGAGCCGACATTATCCAGCTTGCCGATATATTCAAGGGGATTTTCAGCTACCACTTCGAGATGCTCGGGAGCAAGGCTGTCAGCAAGCTCGCACGCCTGTTCCATTGTATCTGTAATAATTATTTTACCGTAGTTTTCAAGAGAATAACGGATAATATCTTCTCTGGAAAGCAGCTTTACCTGTCTTTCAAGCTCTTCTGTTGTTTCCTTTGCGACACGTTCGCTTGTGGTAATAAGGATAGAGCTTGCAAGCTTATCGTGTTCAGCCTGGGACATAAGGTCTGCGGCAAGATACTTGGGGTTTGCTGTGTCATCGGCAACAATAAGGATTTCGCTGGGACCGGCAATCATATCAATATCAACTATTCCGTAAAGAAGCTTCTTTGCAGTAGCAACAAAGATATTTCCGGGGCCTACGATTTTGGAAACCTTCGGAATTTCCTCTGTGCCATAAGCAAGCGCAGCAACAGCCTGTGCACCACCACACATAAACACCTTATCAACACCACAGAGCGCAGCTGCAACAAGTATATCCTTGTTGGGAGTACCGTCCTTGAGAGGAGGTGTAACCATGATAATTTCACCAACACCTGCAATCTTTGCGGGAATTGCGTTCATAAGAACAGAAGAAGGATATGCAGCTGTACCACCGGGAACGTAAAGACCTACCTTATCAAGACCTCTTACACGTCTTCCGAGGATTACACCATTCTTTTCGGTCATTACATAGCCATTGGGCTTCTGCTTTTCGTGGAACTTTGTAATGTTTTCAACGCAATTGAGCATTGCGTTTACAAATTCAGGGTCTGCTTCTGTAAGAGCATCATTTATAACTTCATCGGGAACTCTGTAATACTGCACGTCAGCGCAATCAAACTTTGCTGTATAGGATTTAACGGCTTTATCTCCGTTTTCCTTTACGTCAGCAATAATTTCCTTAACAATTTTTTCAACGTCATTATTGATTTCGCTGCTGCGCTTTTCAACTTCCTTTAAAAAAGCCTTTTCACTGCCGTCAGCATAAATTGTACCTATCATTTTTATTTATCTCCTTCATTAAGCGCTTGTGTAAGCTTATTTACAAGATTATCAATCGCATCATTTTTCAGTTTCATACTTACAGTATTTACAATAAGCCTTGCGGAAATAGGTGCAACATCTTCAAACACTTCAAGACCGTTTTCCTTTAATGTTGTTCCTGTTTCTACAATATCAACGATACCGTGGGCAAGTCCGACTAACGGTGCAAGCTCAACACTGCCCTCGATTTTTACAATATCAACATCCATTCCCTTTGCTTCAAAATAGCTGCGGGTAACATTGGGATATTTTGTAGCGACGGTTTTTACACCGTAACCGCTGTAAAAATCATCACCCTTCTTGCCTGCAAGAGCAAATTTGCATCTGCCGAAACCAAGATCTGTAATTTCATAGAACTTGCCGCCATATTCCATTATAGTATCCTTGCCGACTACACCGATGTCACACACACCGTGTTCAACATAGGTGATAACATCTGCCGCCTTTGCAAGAACTACTTCAATATTCTCGCCGGGAATTGACAGAATAAGTCTTCTGCCCTTGTCTCTGAGTTCAGAAACATCGTAACCGATGCTATCAAGGAGATCAACAGTCTTTTTTTCAAGTCTGCCCTTTGTGAGAGCAATTCTTATTTTTTTATTTTCCATTTCCCTGTCTCCTTATAAAACTTTTTCTGTAATACCGGAAGAAGTAACAATATCAATGCGGTTAATTCTATGAGCAAGTGCATATTTTACTGCTTCTTCTTCATTAGCGAAAACAGAATTGAACACCTTGAGATTTTCCTTTATAAGCATACTGCAATGCATAAGGCCCTTTACTTCACAGCCCTTTTCAGCATATACAAGTACGTCTGCAGGAGTTATATATTTTGTGTCCTGCTGCTCCATGGACTTGAGCTGCACTCGTGCGGCAGCCTCAACATTTACAGCAAAACCAACAGCGGATACATCTCTTCCGAAATCACCGATAAGATTATCATAACGTCCGCCTGAAAGTACGGGATAACCATAACCCTCAACAAATCCACGGAAAATGATACCGGTATAGTAATTCTTCTTATGTACAAGGCCGAGATCGACCTTGAGCTCGCTGATACCCGATCCTGCAAGTGCATCATAAGTTTCCTTGAGAGAAGAAAGCTTTGTTCTGAGCTCATCGGTAATCATGAATTTCTCGGCTTTTTCAAAAACTTCAACACCGCCGAACAGTGTAGGTAGCGCTCTGAGAGCATCTGCAGCTTCACAGTTATAAGCTGAAAGCGCATCATTCAGTGCAGGATAATTCTTGGTATCAATAAGTGCCTGAATTGTATCCGCTTCATCAGCGTCAATGCCAAGCTCAGCAACAAGCAGGCGGAAAATGCTGCTTTCGCCGATTTCAAGACGAAACTCATCACTGCATACCGAAAGTGACTTTACAGCCAGGACAAGAGCTTCATAATCGGCAGCTGTACGCTCACCACCGAGAATTTCTATACCGCTCTGGGTAAATTCATCGTCACGACCGCTGTTCTTAGGATTAACCATGAAAATATTCTGATTGTAGAACAGCTTTAAAGGCAGAGGCTCTTCACGCAGTCTTGTTGCAACAAGACGTGCAATAGGCATTGTGCTGTCAGGTCTGAGAACCATGAGTCTTCCCTTGCCGTCAGTAAGCTTATACATGGATTCCTGAGCAAAATAACGGGATTTGAGAGTAAAAACATCAAAAAACTCAAGTCCGGGAGTTACAACCTCTGTGTATCCATGACTTAAAAATATATCTGTAAGCTTGTTTTCCACCATTCTGAGTGCAACACATTCGTCAAAAAGCAGATCACGTGTTCCCTCAGGAGTAAGTAAATCATAGCGTTTCATAATGCCGAAAAATTCCTTTCATTCACACATTCACTTTAGTATGCTACCATATTACCATATTATCGCAATAATGTCAAGAAATCATATAAATTTTGTACATATAAACAAAAAACATAAAAAATATGAAATCTAATTGGTAAACATATAATTATAAGTCAAATAAGGACATCTGTGCAGATCTGGGAAGGTTATCAAAAACACCCATCTCTTCAAGTTTGTCCATTGTTGAGCCATTGAGAGAAGACTGGCTTCGTATATCCTCAATGCTGACATAATCCTTCTTCTGTATTGTTTCATATAGACTGTTTGCAGCGTTTTCACCGCAGCCTTCTATCGCAAGGAACGGAAGTCTGAGATTACCGTCCTCAATCACATACTTTGATGCATGTGATTTTTCAAAATGCACAGGCAGGAACTTAATTCCACGGCAAAGCATTTCATGAACAAGGAGAAATGCTTCATATGTGGATTTTTCCTTGGGTGTTGCATCGGGATTGGACTGAATCTGCTGCATACGTGCCTTTACTGCATCCTTACCCTGAAGGGCTATCTTTACTTCAATATTTTCTGTATGCTTTGTAAGAATAGCAGCATAGAACTGAGCAGGATAATAAATCTTGTACCAGCCGAGCTTTACTGCACCTGTAACGTAGGCAGCGGCATGCGCTTTAGGGAACATGTACTTGATCTTCTTACAGCTGTCAACATACCAGTCAGGAACGTTATTATCCTTGAAAGCCTGATAAATCTCATCATTAAAGAGCTTTGTGGCATTACCTTTACGTGTGATTTCCATTATCTTGAATGCAAGACTGGGGTCTACACCCTTGTGCATAAGATAGACCATGATATTATCACGGGTACCGATAACCTCACTGATAGTGCATGTGCCATTGGCAATAAGCTCCTGAGCGTTGCCGAGCCATACATCCGTACCGTGAGAAAGGCCGGAAATCTGAAGTAAGTCAGAGAAATTCTTGGGCTTTGACTCCATAAGCATTCCGATAACAAAGTTTGTACCGAATTCAGGCAGACCGTATGTGCCTACCTTGATACCTGTTTCGGCTTCGGTAATTCCGAGAGCTTCAGGCGATGTAAAGAGACTGTACACCTTTTCATCGGAGGTGGATACATCGGCAATCTTGATACCCGTCATGTCTTCAAGATGCTTGTAAAGTGTAGGAACATCGTGTCCCAGTTCGTCAAGCTTCAGGATAGTATCATGAAGCGCGTGGAAGTCGAAGTGTGTTGTAATAATATCCTTTGTGGGATCATCGGCAGGTCTTTGAACAGCAGAGAAATCATAGATATCATAATCGTTGGGCACAACAACCATGCCGCCGGGGTGCTGCGAGGTAGTGCGCTTGACACCGGTACAACCCATGGCAAGACGCTTAAGCTCTGCGTTATTTACAGAAAGACCTCTTTCCTGAAGATACTTTCGGACAAAGCCTTCAGCTGTTTTTTCCTGAACAGCAGAAATAGTACCTGCTTTGAACACGTGGTCAGAACCGAACAGGTCTTCTGTATACTTATGTACCTTTGACTGAACTTCACCTGAGAAGTTTAAGTCGATATCAGGCGCCTTATCGCCCTTGAAGCCAAGGAAGGTTTCAAAAGGAATATCGTGACCGTCACGGAACATTTCAATACCGCAATGCGGGCAATTCTTTGCAGGCAGGTCAAAACCTGAACCAACCGAGCCATCGTTTATAAATTCGTTATAACGACATTTTGTGCAACGATAATGAGGCGGTAAGGGGTTAACCTCAGAAATACCCGACATAATCGCTACGAATGAAGAGCCGACCGAACCTCTGGAACCTACAAGATAACCATTCTTTTCAGAGAAAGCAACAAGCTTCTGGGCAATCATATAAAGCACGGAGAAGCCGTACTTGATAATAGCGTCAAGCTCTCGGTTAAGTCTCGTTTTTACAATTTCGGGGATTTCATCATTATATCCGTACCACGCCATCGCTCTGTCCCAGCAAAGACGCTGTAACTCTTCTTCCGCACCCTCAAGATAAGGTGTAAACGTACCCTTCGGAATAGGACGGATACATTCAATCATATCGGCAATCTTGTTTGTATTTTCAACGACTACCTCATACGCCTTTTCTTCACCGAGATATGCAAATTCATCAAGCATTTCCTCTGTTGTACGGAAATAAAGTGGAGGCTGATTTGAAGCATCCTGATATCCCTGTCCTGCCTGAAGAATCTCACGGAAAATACTGTCCTCTGCACGCATGAAATGTACGTCACAGGTAGCAACGACAGGTATACCGAGTTTATCGCCAAGTTCAACGATGCGACGGTTGTACATCTGAAGTTCGAGTTCGGACTTTACAGTTCCGTTGCGCAGCATAAAAGCATTATTGCCGATAGGCTGGATTTCAAGATAATCGTAGAAGCTTGCAATTTCTTCAATCTTTTCTTCAGATTTACCCTCAAGCATTGCTCTGTAAAGCTCACCTGCTTCGCAGGCACTGCCGAGAATGAGACCTTCACGGTAATTGCGTAGCTCTGACATAGGGATACGGGGCTTTTTATAATAATAACTCAGGTTTGACTGACCGATAAGACGATATAAATTTTTAAGCCCTGTATTATTCTTTACAAGAATTATCTGATGGAAATAAGGCATTTTTCTTATATCTAGATTTCCTGCTACCGCATTAAGGTCACCGAGCTTTTCGACAATTCTGCCTTTTCTTACTTCCTCAACAAGCTTTACAAAAATCATACCAAGCATACGTGCATCATCAACTGCACGGTGATGGTTGAAATCGCCAAGCCCGAAATGCTTTGCCATAGCATCAAGTGTATATGACTTCTTATTGGGGATTGCGGCACGGCAAAGAGCAAGTGTATCAATGCTGTCAGGCTTGTACGGAATACGGCAACGGTTACAGCCTGTTCTTATAAAGGACATATCGAATTTCGCATTGTGTGCAACAAGAGGCGAATTACCGCAGAATTCAATGAATTTTGTCAGTGCTTCCTTTTCCGAGGGAGCGTCAGCAACCATTGAATCATCAATACCAGTGATTTCAGTTATATTTTCAGGAATATGCTTTTCAGGATTTACAAAGGAATGGAATTCCTCCACAACTTCAAGACCGCGAAGCTTTACGGCACCGATTTCAGTTATTCTTTCCTCTTCAGCTTTAAGACCTGTGGTTTCAAGGTCAAAAATTATTATATCATCTTCAACGGAATGTCCTGTACAGCCTTCAATAAGTGAGCTTTCGTCATTTACGAAATAAGCTTCCATACCATAAATAACCTTGAACTTGCTTTCAGGGTCATTTTTCTTAATCTTATCCCATGCGCCCATAATTTCAGGATATGCCTGAACATTACCGTGGTCAGTAATAGCAACGGCTCTGTGTCCCCACTTGTAAGCCTGATTTATAAGGTCGGAAGGAGGAGTCACAGCATCCATATCAGACATATTTGTATGCATATGAAGCTCGACACGCTTCACTTCAGCTGTATCAGCCTTTGCAATAGTCTTTACGAGCATGACAGAACGAGGCTCTAAAAGCAAAGCCTTTTCAAAGGAGTCATACTTGGCATTACCATTGACAAGAACACTTGCTCCCGGCTTCAGAAAGCCGTAGCTTTTAGCCTTTTCAGATTTTGTGAAAATCTTAAGAATCTGTGAAGATGTACGGTCAGTGATACTTACCATAATGATTGTAAACTGACCGTCTTTGATTGTCTTTTCGGTACGGTCAAAAATTTCACCCCAGATGGTTACATTATCACAATCGGAAACAAGCTCAGAAATCGGTACAGGCGGATCATTGATAGGCTTTCCGAGCACAAGATCCGCTTCATCACGGAATGAGCTGTGAGTAAACATCAGCTTCATTGTTTCAGGCGGCTCATGAATTGCAGGACCTCTGGAAAAAGTTTTTGCCTGAGGCTTTTCCTGTGATGTGAAGCCACCATAACCAGGATTTACACGTGGTGCTGCACCGCTATCCTGCACAGGTGGTGGCGGAGAAGGCGGAACAGGCAATGATGCCAGTTCATCGGCAAGCTTTTCCTCATATTCAGCCATGTTGAATTCAGTCTTTCCTGTAAAGGAAACTTCTACTTCCCTGCCGAAAAAACCTTTGGCATACTTTTTTATTTTCCCGTTTATATCATCAGCAAGAGGAATCTGAGCACTGATATAATTAAGCTCGATTTCAACTTTATTACCGTCAATTCTGATATCTGCACCATCGAAATATCCGTTGATATTTTCGCCGTTATGACGCAGAAATTCAATAATATCCCATACACCTTCAACAGAAAAAAGTTCAGGAGAATATTTAGGATAAATATCGACATTTCCGGAGTTAAGACAATGCTTTATCTTGTCCGCAGTATCGATAAGCAGCGGATAAGGAACTCTTTCAGCAAGCTCGAGCTGAAAAATAAGAGAATTATTCTTTTCTTTATGTAAAACAGACAGAACCTTTCCGTTTGCGACACTGATATCAAAATCCAGCGTTCTGAACAAGTTTTTAAGTAAAGCAGACACGCTTAATACCATTCCTTTCAAAAATTAAAGCAGCTCAATCTCTTTCATAAGCTCAGAAAGAAGCTGTGCTTCAGGCACTTTTCTGAGTATTTCACCCTTGCGGAAAATCAAACCTTCGCCATTTCCGCCCGCAATTCCGATATCAGCTTCACGCGCCTCACCGGGTCCGTTGACAACGCAGCCCATAACAGCAATCCTGATATTCTTATCTATATGACGGGTTGCTTCTTCAACCTTATTTGCAAGACCTATAAGATCAATCTTAGTACGTCCGCATGTAGGACATGAAACAATATTTACACCACCGCCAATACCAATGGATTTAAGTATATCCTGTGCAGCATATATCTCACGTACAGGGTCAGCGGTAAGCGAAACACGGATAGTATCACCGATTCCGTCACATAAAAGCGAACCGATACCGATGGAAGACTTTATAAGTCCCATACGTTCTGTTCCTGATTCGGTCACACCCAGATGAAGAGGATAATCACAGCGCTGTGAAAGCAGTCTGTATGCTTCAATTGTAGTCTTTACATCTGAAGATTTTATAGAAATAACAATATCGTCAAAATCAAATTTATTAAGAAGCTCCACGTGATACATTGCGCTTTCGACAAAAGCCATAGGAACAGGTGCGCCGTATTTTTCAAGCACTCTTTTTTCAAGAGAGCCGGAATTAACACCGATGCGAATCGGGATATTGCGGCTACGACAAGCCTTTACTACCTCATGCACCTTGTCGTCACTGCCGATATTGCCGGGGTTGATGCGGATTTTATCAACGCCAGCCGCTGCAGCTTCAAGAGCAATTCTGTAATCAAAATGAATGTCGGCTACAAGGGGAATATTTATCTTTTCTTTGATAGCGGGAATAAGCTTCACGTTTTCAATTTTCGGAACAGCAGCACGTACAATTTCACATCCTGCTTTTTCAAGCTCTACCGCCTGAAAAACACTTCCTTCAATGTCATCGGCGCTTTTGTTAAGCATCGACTGAATATATATATTACCGTCACCAAGTGTCAGACTACCGACTTTAACCTGTTTTTTCATACTTAATCCTTTCATCAGGCTCCGCCTGTAAATAAACGTGAGATATCATTAAATGTCACAATAATCATAAGAAGCATAAGAAGTGCAAATCCGATAAAATGAACAAGACCTTCCTTTTCGGCAGGAATCGGCTTCCTGCGGATTGCTTCTATGAGAAGGAAAATGAAACGTGCACCATCAAGTGCAGGTATGGGAAGCAGATTCATTATACCAATGTTGATTGTTATAAATGCCACAAGAATAAGAAATTCATCAACACTCATCAGGTTATAGGCATTGCTCATCGTTGTAACAACACCGACAGGACCTGAGAGGTCATTTATACCATAAGTGCCCGTAATAAGATCGAAAAGTGTAATCCAGATAAGTCTTCCTTCTGTAAGCGCAGTTCTGAACGCAGAAGAAAGCACCGTACCTACCGTTTTATCCTCAGGCTGTACGGCAAAGTCGATAATTATACCTGCTGTTCTGTCCTCTGATGTATTAAGAGCAAAAGGTACATCATCAAGACTGATTCGCTGACCATTACGGATTACATCCATATCAAAATAGACACGTTGTTCATTTTCTCCTGCTTTTGCAGCAGTATTCTGGAAACAGTAGGAAATATCCATAGTTGTCCATATGGGCATATCATTGATTTCAACAATTTCATCACCCTGCATAAGCTTTTCGGATGAAACAGAATTCTCATAGAACAAGGAAACCTGGGTAGTAGCTATTTTTTCACCTATACTTACGCTGACAATGCAGACAATCAAACCAAGTATAAGGTTCATAAAAGCACCGGCAACAATAACAATCATTCTCTGCCATACAGGCTTATTGCGGAAAGAATCGGGATCATCACTTTCAAAATCTTCACCCAGCTGTACAGCACCGCCAATCGGAAGAAGTCTGAAGGAATAAAGGGTCTTCTTTCCCTGGAATTTAAAAAGTCGGGGACCCATACCTATTGTAAACTCGTCCACATTCATTCTGAAAATCCTTGCGGCAACAAAATGACCGAGTTCGTGAATAATTATTATTGAGAAAAAAACCAGAATAGTTATAACGATGTCCATGAAAAACCTTTCTTACGCACGGATTCTCTCTTCAACAAATGCCCGTGCGGCAGCATCTGTGCTGATAATAGTTTCAAGTGTAAGCTCACCTGTTTTTTCTACGCACTGAAGTGCATCGCCCACAAGCTCAGGTATCATATAAAATGAAATCCTGTCCTTTAAAAAGGCATCAACGGCAGCTTCATTGGCAGAATTCAATATACACGGAACATTTCCGCCTTCAGAAATCGCCTGCTTAGCAAATTTAAGGCAGCGGAATGTATCCTCATCAGGTTTGGCAAATGTCAATGTTCCTACATCAAAAAGTGATAATTTATCCGAACAGGATTTATAGCGCCTGGGATAAGTAAGTGCAAACTGAATCGGTATTTTCATATCGGGAACGCCAAGCTGAGCAATAACAGCACCATCTTCAAATTCAACCGCCGAATGGATAATACTCTGGCGATGAACGGTAACTTCAACCTGTTCAGGCTTCACGCCGAAAAACCACACTGCTTCAATAAGCTCAAGGCCTTTGTTCATAAGAGTAGCACTGTCAGTTGTGATTTTCTGTCCCATGCTCCAATTTGGGTGCTTCAGTGCCTGTTCTTTCGTTACCATTTTAAGCTGTTCATTGGTATATCCATAAAAAGGACCGCCTGAAGCTGTAAGTATGATTTTTTCGATTTTATTATCATTATTCCCCATAAGACATTGAAAAATAGCAGAATGTTCACTGTCAATAGGAAGTATTTTCACATTTTTTTCAGCAGCCGCCTTAGTTACAATTGAGCCGCCCACAACCATTGTTTCCTTATTGGCAAGACCAATATCGTTCCCGGCTTCAATAGCCGCAAGTGTAGGCCTCAGACCAACCATTCCAACAACGGAATTGACAACCATATCGCACTTGACAGAAGCAAGCTCGCAGAGTCCGTCATCGCCCTTAAAAAGCTTTATATTCATATCTGCAAGGCGAGTTTTCAAATCAGAATACGCTTCATCTGTTCTTACGCATATAAATTCAGGAACAAATTCTCTTGCCTGCTTCTCCAGAAGCTTTACACTCGAATTTGCCGAAAGTGCTTTCACCTTATACCCATGCATCCTTGCAACATCAAGTGTTTGTGTACCGATGGAGCCGGTAGAACCTAAAACAACAATTTCTTTCATATAAACGAATTATGCCGAGCGAACCCGGCATACCTCCATAAAATATTATACGGGATTAATCGGAAAAACAATCTGGAAAGCAAGATAGATAAAAGGCGCTACAAAGACAACGCTGTCGAATCTATCCATAATTCCGCCGTGACCGGGAAGCAGATTTCCGAAATCCTTTATTCCGTACTGTCTTTTGAGTAAGGAAGCTGATAAATCGCCGAGAACACCTACAGGAGAACTCAGCAACCCGATTATTGTAAGTGCAATTATATTAACAGAAAAATGATGCTGACCGGTAAAAATAACATCCCAGCCTTCATAACCGAAACCAAGAAGCATACCGAATAAGGCGGCAAAGAACACACCGCCCCAGAATCCTTCCCAGGTTTTCTTGGGACTGATATTGGGACAAAGCTTGTGTTTACCAAGGAATGTTCCAACAAAATATGCACCACCATCAGATATCCATGTGCAGGCAAGTGTGTATACTATGAAGAATATTCCATGCTCAGGATAACGGAACATAAAGAATGAAAGCGTGGATATTCCGAGAGGAACGCATACAGTTACAAAACAGATAAGTGCAAATTCCTCAAACTTAACATTCTTGTGGTTGCAAAGCATTGCGCAGAACATTGCAATAAGATAAGCAAAGCCTATGATTACGAAGTTACTCCTCATTTCATCATAGCAGAACACAAGCGGTAAAACAAATGAGAAAACAATGCTTATAACCGTAACAGCCTTGTGCTCACTGTACTTTGAAGCTGTGAGTATTTCGTGAACAGCAACAACTGACAGGAGGGCTGTAACACCTGCAAGAATATGCGCATTATTTAAATATAAGATGAATATGCCTATCGGTATACCGACAGCGGCAGTAATAAGTCTTTTTACCATAATTCAAATCCTTTTTATCAGATTCCGCCGAAACGACGGTTCCTGCGTGAATATTCCGCAACTGCTTCTTCAAGATCGGATTTACTGAAATCCGGCCATAAAACATCCATAAAAACATATTCGGCATAAGCAGCCTGCCAGATAAGAAAATTCGAGAGGCGTTGTTCACCGCTGGGTCTGATTATAAGATCAACTTCGGGAAGATTCTTAGTATACAATCTTTCCGAAATAAGTGCTTCGTCAACTTCATCAGCAGAAATATTATCGTTCATAATACTTCTTACAGCATGAACAATATCGTCACGACCGCCATAATTAATTGCTATGCAGCAGACAATCCCTTTATTCTCTGCCGAAGCATCAGTTACAATTCTGATTTTCTTCTTCAGTTCATCAGAAAGCGGTTCAGGGTCGCCCAGAAACACAAATTTTGCGTTTTCCTCAGTCATCTTCATAGCGTCATCAAGATACTGGCTGAAAAGCTTCATAATCGCATCAACCTCAGCCTTGGGGCGCTTCCAGTTTTCGGTAGAAAATGCATAGAACGTAACACATTCAACACCCATATCACGGCAATATCCGACGCATTTCTTGAAGGTTTTTGCACCCTGAATATGACCTGCTGTGCGTGGTAATCCACGATTCTTCGCCCAACGGCCATTGCCGTCCATTATTATTCCTATGTGTCTGGGAACAATCAGATTTTCAGGCATAATCATAACCTGCACTTTCGTTTTTTTCTGGAAAATAAAGCTGTACCGCACAATTATTATTGTGCGGAGACAGCAACATATACCAAATTATACGGTCATTATTTCCTTTTCCTTGTCGGCGCAGATTTTGTCAATCTTTTCGCAGAACTTATCAGTTAAGGTCTGAGCCTTCTTTTCGCCGTCCTTAACATCATCTTCGGTTATTTCACTATTCTTCTTCATTGTCTTGAACTTGTCAATAGCGTCACGACGTGCGTTACGGATTGTAACCTTTGCATCTTCGCCGTTCTTCTTGATCTGCTTGCAGAGTTCCTTTCTGCGTTCTTCTGTAAGCTGAGGGAACACAAGACGAAGAGCCTTACCGTCATTTGTGGGAACAATACCGATATCACTTGCTAAAATTGCCTTTTCGATAGCCTTGATAGAAGTAGCATCCCAGGGCTGAATAACAAGGATTCTGGCTTCAGCAACAGATACAGCAGCCATAGCATTGATCTGTGTAGGTACGCCATAATAATCGACCTGAATCTTATCAAGAACAGCAGGATTTGCTCTGCCTGCTCTGATAGTTGCAAATTCGTTTTCAAGTGCTCTTATGCACTTTTCCATTTTCTGTTCGGTAAGATTGAGTGTTTCTTTCATGGTATTTATTCCTTTCGTTTATTTAGTTCTGGTTGCTTACAAGTGTTCCGACCTTTTCACCCATAACTGCATCGTAAATGTTATCAGGTCTGTGGAGGTCAAATACAATTAACGGAATGTTGTTGTCAATACACATTGCCGCCGCTGTTCCGTCAAGAACACGCAGACCATTGACAAGTATATCCTTATGCTTGAGGGTTTCATATTTAACAGCGTCATCAAACTTGAGAGGATCCTTATCATAAACGCCGTCAACCATTGTAGCCTTAAGCACAATATCCATATTGAGTTCCGCAGCTCTTAACGCAGCAGCAGAGTCTGTGGAGAAGAAGGGGTTGCCTGTTCCGCATCCGAAAATCACAATTCTGCCCTTTTCAAAATTGCGGATTGCCTTTTCTCTGATATAGGGTTCGCAGATTGCATTCATTGCAATTGCAGTCATTACACGAACTTCGCAGCCGAGATTCTTCAGAGCATCACCTACTGCGAGAGCATTCATGGTTGTTGCAAGCATACCGATATGGTCAGCTGTTACTCTGTCCATATTTTCGCTGGAACGTCCTCTCCAGAAATTGCCGCCGCCTACAACGATACCGATTTCAACCCCGGCATCATAACAACGCTTTACACTCTGACAGATTGTATTGATTGTAGGGAGATCAAGACCTGTTTTTTTATCTCCTGCAAGGGCTTCGCCGCTTAATTTAAGTAATATTCTTTTATATTTCGGTGCCATTTGTATCATTCCTTTCCCGATTAATAATTCATAACTCTGATAGAGCCGATTACATCAATATTACTGCATTTTTCAGCAAATGTCTTTTCATTAATAACATCTGTAATAAACGCAACCTCACCTGAAGGTGCATTTTCACGGGATAAGTAACGTACATTTCCGAACAGCTTTTCAACATCAGCTTTACTTGCGTTGGCACGCACATAGAAGCTGTTGGAAATTTCACTTTCGGGAACGATAAAGTTCTGCTCGCTGTCTTCCCAGCTCATCATTCTTGTTGTTGACTTTTCCTTTGCAGCAATTATAACATCGGAAACAACAGCGCTTGCGGTAGGAAGCTTACCTGCACCCTTACCGTAGAATACAACATCACCAGTTGCATCACCACGCACAAGAATCGCGTTGAACACATCGTTTACGCCTGCGAGCTGGCTGTCGCCGTCAATAACAGCAGGACAGGTCATTATAGTAACCTTTCCGTCCTTTTCGGAAGCATAGCCTATAAGCTTGATTACAGAGCCGATGCTCTCACAGTATTTAACATCTTCAAGCGTTATCTTTGTAATACCTTCTGTATGGATATTATCGGGGTAAACATGCTTTCCAAAAGCGAGAGCCGAAAGAATACAGATTTTTCTGCAGGTATCGTGGCCTTCAACATCGGCAGTGGGATCCTTTTCGGCATAACCGAGATCCTGTGCGATTTTAAGTGCTTCATCAAAGCCCATTCCCTCTTTTATCATCTTTGTAAGGATGAAGTTGGTTGTGCCGTTGAGAATACCTGCGATTTCATCAATTTTGTTTGCTGAGAGACACTGATTAAGAGGACGGATAATCGGAATACCACCGCCTACGCTTGCCTCGAAGAAGAAGTTTACATCCTTTTCACGTGCAATTTTCAGAAGTTCGGCACCATAAGCTGCAACAAGCTCCTTGTTTGATGTTACAACACTTTTTCCTGCTTCAAGGGAAGCTTTTACATAAGGGTATGCAAACTTTACGCCGCCAAGCACCTCGACAACGATGTCAACTTCCTTGTCGTTTACTATATCATCAAAGCTTTTGGTGAATTTATCGGCATAGGGACTATCGGGAAAATCCCTTAAATCAAGGATATACTTGACCTCGTAGGATTCGCCGATTTTCTTTTCGATTGATTCTTTATGATTATAAAGAATCTCTACGGTTCCGGAGCCGACAACACCGTAACCCAGTACTGCTATTTTCTTCATATAACTTTTTCCTTCCTGTTATAGTCCAATTCAATTTATTATAGCACATTTTGACATTAAATACAAGACTATTTATCAATTTTTTGAAAAAACACTCTATAAAAAGCAATCTGACATTAAATCAGCCTGCACAGATTAATCCATACAGGCTGAAATAAAATTATAATGAATCGGGCTCCTTCCAGAAACCGCCCGTATGAAAGTTTTCGTTACCGAGAGGCTTTGCTGTAAGGCGGAAAATCACACATCCGTCGGGACAAACCATCACTTTACTGTATTTGCTGTCACCGCCCAGTTTGGTAAGATCACCACCGCTTCTGACAGCCTCCATAACGGGGTGCAGCTGAACCATCGCCTTGCTGCAGATACCATAGCCTTCATGATTAACGGGACAACCATAGGTACAATGATACTTATCTCCTATTTCTTCACCGTTTCTGCAATAGTTTTCAGTTTTGTTCCCCTGAAGAAAGCCTGTAACTTCAATTTCAAATTCATATTCTTCGTCAAACCACTTTTTCACGTCATTTTTCCTCAAGTGCTTTCTTTAAATATCTGCCGGTATAGGATTCCTTGCAGGCTGCAACTTCTTCAGGTGTTCCCTTTGCAACGATTCTGCCGCCGCCGTTACCGCCCTCAGGTCCTAAATCTATAATATAATCGGCTGTTTTGATTACATCAAGATTATGCTCAATGACAATGATTGTATTGCCGCCAGATGCAAGCTTCTGGAGAACCTCAATAAGCTTGTGGACATCGGCAGTATGCAGACCCGTAGTAGGCTCATCAAGAATGTAAATAGTCTTACCAGTGGGACGCTTCGAAAGCTCAGTCGCAAGCTTTACACGCTGTGCTTCGCCACCCGAAAGAGTTGTGGATGACTGACCGATTCTGACATAACCAAGGCCAACATCATAAAGAGTCTGGAGCTTTCGTGAAATTTTAGGAAGATTTTCAAAGAATTTAAGACCTTCCTCAACCGTCATTTCAAGAACGTCGTGAATGCTCTTTCCTTTGTATTTGACTTCAAGGGTTTCACGGTTATATCTTTTTCCCTTACAAACCTCACAAGGAACAAAAATGTCAGGAAGGAAGTGCATTTCAATTTTTACAATACCGTCACCCTCGCAGGCTTCACAACGTCCACCCTTGACATTAAAGGAAAAACGGCCTGTACCGTAACCTCTCATTTTAGCGTCGTTTGTAGAAGCAAAAAGATCACGTATATCTGTAAAAAGCCCCGTATAGGTGGCAGGGTTTGAACGAGGTGTACGACCGATAGGTGCCTGATCAATAGCTATTACCTTATCAAGCTGCTCAATGCCTTCCATTGAATCATATGAGCCAGCCTTTGTTTTTGCACGATTAAGCTTTGCAGCGAGGGTTTTATAGAGAATTTCGTTTACAAAGGAGCTTTTACCGCTGCCTGAAACACCTGTAACGCATGTAAAAACGCCCAGCGGAATGTCCACATCTATATCTTTGAGGTTATTCTCTTTAGCGCCTTTTACTCTTAACCATCTTCCGTCAGGCTTTCTGCGCTCATCAGGAACAGGAATGAATTTTTTGCGGCTGAGATACTGCCCTGTTATAGAATTTTTGCATTTCTTTATTTCATCAGCTGTACCTGTACACACAACCTCACCACCATGAACGCCGGCGCCGGGGCCGATATCCACAATATAGTCCGCAGCAAGCATTGTATCCTCGTCATGCTCGACTACAATTACTGTGTTACCCATATCACGCAGATGCTTGAGTGTGGCAATAAGCTTATCGTTGTCACGCTGATGCAGACCGATGCTGGGTTCGTCAAGAATATACAGAACTCCCATAAGTGAGCTGCCTATCTGTGTTGCAAGGCGTATACGCTGACTTTCACCACCCGAAAGTGTTCCTGCGGAACGAGAAAGCGTAAGATAATCAAGACCGACACTTTTAAGGAAATTAAGCCTTTCCTTGATTTCTTTCAGAATACGTTCACCGATAAGTGCATCACGCTCTGAAAGCTTCATCTTTTCAATGAATTCAATCGCTTCTGCGATACTCATTTTACAGAAATCGCTGATATTTATGCCGCTTACCGTTACAGCGAGGGATTCTCTCTTGAGTCTTTCGCCGTGACAATCAGGGCAAACCATATCACACATATAGTTACTTTCAATATCATCACGGGAATAACTGCTGCCTGAATCCTTATAACGGCGTTCAAGGTTATTTACAACACCTTCAAAATCCGAAAATCTGTAACCGCCGCCAAAAGAATCAATTACATCCACACGTATTTTTTCTCCGCCTGTACCGTAAAGGAATATACCAAGCTCCTCAGGTTTAAGCTCCCTTACGGGAACATCAAGAGAAATTCCGTAATGTCTGGAAATAGCTCTGTAATACATCATAGCAACAGAATCATCACTGAGCGTATTCCAGCCGCTTGCCTTGATAGCGCCTTCTCTTATAGAAAGATTTTTGTCAGGTACAACGAGATTGATATCAACATTCTTGAACATACCGAGACCTGTACAGCGAGGGCATGCGCCGAAAGGATTATTGAAAGAAAACATTCTCGGCACAAGCTCGTCCACGCTGATATTATGTTCGGGGCAGGCATAATTCTGTGAAAATTCCAGCATTTCCCCGCCGATGACATCAATGTGGATAAGTCCGTCAGTCAGTTTGCCGGCTGTTTCAAGGCTGTCTGTAAGTCGGGAATCCATCTCAGGTTTTACAACAAGTCTGTCAACAACAACTTCGATTGTATGCTTTATATTCTTTTCAAGTTTGATTTTTTCTGACAGGTCATACATGACACCGTCAATTATTACTCTTACATATCCCTGTTTACGGATATTGTCAAGTTCTTTCTGATATTCACCTTTTCTTCCTCTGGCAATAGGAGCGAGAACCTGAATTTTAGTACCTTCAGAAAGAGACTTTATCTGGTCAACTATCTGGTCAATTGTCTGCTGTCGGATTTCCTTACCGCATACAGGGCAATGTGGAACACCGATTCTTGCATAAAGGAGTCGCAGATAATCGTAAATTTCTGTTACAGTGCCAACGGTTGAACGAGGGTTCTTGGATGTTGTCTTCTGGTCAATGGAAATTGCAGGAGAAAGGCCTTCAATACTTTCAACATTAGGCTTCTCCATCTGACCGAGAAACATTCTCGCATAGGAAGAGAGGCTTTCCATATAGCGACGCTGACCATCTGCGTAAATCGTGTCAAAAGCCAGCGAGGATTTACCAGAGCCGGAAAGTCCTGTCATAACAATCAGCTTATCACGTGGAATTGTCAGGTCGATATTCTTAAGATTATGCTCCTTGGCACCTTTAATAACAATTTTATCGTTTGCCAACTTTTATATTCCTTTCTTTTGCGAACATTATTGTCATTCTTCTTTAAGCTCTTTTATCTTATCACGGAAATACGCCGCCTGTTCAAAGTCAAGCACTTTTGCAGCTTCCTTCATCATTGCGGTATACTTTGCAATAAGCTTTTCCTTTTCCTGTCTTGCAAGCTTCTTATGCTTGTTCTTTCCGCTTTCTTCGGGTGTTGCAATGTCAATTACGTCACGGATTTCCTTTATAATGGTCTTGGGAACAATTCCGTGCTCCTCGTTGTATTTGATCTGAATCTCACGTCGGCGGTTGGTTTCACGTATAGCACGCTCCATACTGTCAGTAACACTGTCGGCATACATTATCACCTTGCCTTCAGAGTTACGGGCAGCTCGGCCGATAGTCTGAATCAACGATGATTCACTTCTGAGAAAACCTTCTTTATCTGCATCAAGAATTGCAACGAGCGAAACCTCAGGCAAGTCAAGACCTTCACGTAAAAGGTTGATACCGACCAGTACATCAAATTCGCCCAGACGAAGATCACGTACTATCTCCATTCGTTCAATCGTATCAATATCATGGTGCATATATCTGATTTTAATTTCAAGTCGTTCAAGATATTTGGTCAGATCTTCAGCCATCTTTTTTGTTAGCGTCGTTACGAGCACTCGTTCATTACGCTCAATACGCTTGTTTATTTCCGAAACAAGATCTTCAATCTGACCATCGGTAGGCTTGACCTCTATTTCGGGATCGAGAAGACCCGTGGGTCTTATAACCTGCTCAGCGGTTACGGTTGCATGTTCCTTTTCAAAAGGACCGGGAGTAGCGGAAACATATACCGCCTGATTTATTTTTCCGTAAAACTCATCAAAATTAAGAGGTCTGTTATCATATGCCGACGGCAGACGAAAACCGAACTCTACAAGATTCTTCTTTCGTGCCGCATCACCGCCGTGCATACCTCGTACCTGGGGCAATGTAACATGGCTTTCGTCCACAAGCAGTAAAAAATCATCAGGAAAATGGTCAATAAGCGTTACAGGCGTACTTCCCGGAGGTCTGCCGGAAAGAATACGGGAATAGTTCTCAATGCCCTTACACATTCCTATTTCACGGAGCATCTCCATATCATAGCGTGTTCGCTCGGCAATTCTCTGTGCTTCAATAAGTCTGTGGGAATTGGTGAACATTTCCACCTGTTGTTCCATCTCAGCTTCAATTTCTTCAAGTGCCCTTTCCATCTTATCACGGCTTACAATATAATGAGAGGCAGGAAAAACCGCAGCATGCGTCAGTTCACGCTTTGCATGCCCTGAAACAACTTCAAATTCAGAAATACGGTCTATTTCATCGCCGAAAAATTCAACACGTATTGCCATGTCGGATGTTGCGCCTGCAGGGAAAATTTCAACTGTGTCGCCACGGACACGGAATTTGTTTCTTATAAAATTGACATCATTACGCTCATACTGCATAAGTATAAGCTTCTGAAGCAGCTCATCGCGGGATATTTCCATACCCTTTCTGAGCGAAACAGTGTTTGCGCGGTATTCTTCAGGACTGCCAAGGCTGTATATGCAGGAAACGCTGGAAACAATGATTACATCACGGCGCTCCGCAAGCGAAAATGTTGCAGAATGCCTCAGACGGTCAATGTCGTCGTTTATTGAACTGTCTTTTTCGATATAAGCATCTGTTGACGGGATATATGCTTCAGGCTGATAATAATCGTAATATGAAACAAAGTATTCAACTGCATTATCAGGGAAAAATTCACGGAATTCGCTGCAAAGCTGTGCTGCAAGCGTTTTATTGTGTGCAAGAACAAGTGTCGGGCGATTTACTTTTTCAATAATGTTGGCCATGGTAAAGGTCTTGCCTGAACCTGTGACACCCAGCAGAACCTGCTCCTTTTCACCACGCAGGATACCATCCACAAGCTTTTCTATTGCCTGCGGCTGATCTCCGGTAGGTTTATATGAAGATTTCAACACGAATTTATCCATTGCAAAACCCCATCTGTATAAAAAATATAATCAATTAAAATGTTTTGAAGTAAACATAGAAAAACTGCCTGTCCTGCCTACAACAATGTGGTCAAGAAGCTCTATTTCAAGTACCTTAAGAAAATCTGCAAGATACTTTGTAACCTCAACATCCTCAGAAGACGGCAGACACGAACCATTAGGATGATTATGAGCAATAACAACTCTGCTGCAATTGTTCTTAATCACAAAATCCGCAAATTTTCTGGTGCTGAGTTCTACTTTGTTAATAGTACCTTCCATTAACATCTGCTCTTTAATCATGTTCAGCTCGTCATCAAAAAGCATAGCTCGGATCTGTTCATCCTTGACACCAAGGAAAACGCCTTCATAATACCTGCGTAAAGCAACTGTATCGCCGAAATGCAGCACCTCGCCGTCAAAGCAGGACGCACACAGATACCTTCCGGAAAACATCTGGGAAAATTTAATCAGACTTGCAGCATTTTCACCTATTCCATCAACCCTGAGCAAATCTTCATAATCAGCTTCAAGAACACCCTTCAAAGTACCGAAATGCTGTATAAGTCTGTGTGCAATCGGATTTGTATCACCCTGAGGCTTTGCGTAAAACAACAGAATCTCAAGGACCTGATGATCATTCAGGCCGTCAAGACCGTGTTCAAGCATTGCGCTCTTCATACGTTTTCTGTGGCCTTGATGAATATTAGTATTGTCAGACAACTGAAAAACACTCCTTTTGCAGTTCCAAATTACTTATTTCCGAATACATTTTTCAGGATATTCACGCCATCGTATGATTTTCCGAGCATAGCAGCGCCAATAATACCCGCATCATTACCAAGACTGCATATGCAGATTTCGGTGTTCTTTGCACTGTTCTTTGAATATACATTCTCAGCAACCTGCTTTTTAAGCGGTAAAAGGAGTGCATCGCCTTCGTTGCATACACCGCCGCCGATACAGAGTATATCAGGCTGGAAAACATTGATTGTATTTGTAATGCCGCACGCAAGATGCTTTATATAACGGTCAACAACTTCCATTCCGGTATCATCGAGCATTTTTGCCGCATTGAATGCGGTTCTTGCACTTATTCTTCCGTCAGCTTCAACCAGCTGCTTGATTTTGCTTTCAGGATGCGCTTCGGCTGCTTCTCTTGTCATTCTGATAAGACCGGTAGCAGAAGAATAAGCTTCAAAACAGCCTTTTCTGCCGCAAGTACATTCATAGCCGTCAAACACAATAACAGTATGGCCGATTTCGCCGCCTGCAAAATTAGAACCGCTGAATATTTTTCCGTTAATGATGATACCTGCACCAACGCCTGTGCCAAGAGTGATTACAACCGCATTCTGTGCACCCTTTGCCGCACCTGCAAGATATTCACCGTAAGCAGCGACATTGGCATCATTGTCGATATATGTTTTTCTGCCGAAGGCCTTTTCAATATCACTGAGAAGCGGAACATTAAGCCAACGGAGATTGTTGGAATACTCAACAATACCAGTATCGGTATTGCATGTACCGGGACAGCCGATACCAATCCAGCGTATATCATCGATTGTAAGCTTTGCGTCGTCAACAGCCAGTTTTACAGTTTCTATTATATCGGCAAGTATTTCTTCATAAGACCTGCCTATATTGGTTTTGAGCTTGCCCTTTCCGACAATCTTGTAATTTTCGTCAACAACACCTGTTGAAATGTTGGTTCCACCGATATCGATACCTACATAATACTTCATAAGCAGCTCCTTTCAGAAACAGAATTTATTTTAAACGAGGTCAGTAGCTATAATTTCGCCTGTACCCTTAATTATGACCTTACCATAGGATGCGGGGATAAAGCAGCTTTCTCCCTTGATGAGCGTGATATCATTCACTTCAAATGTACCGTCAAGGCAGAGGAGTGACACAAAAGACTTTTCAGTTACATCAATTTCCGCCTTTTCGCTGATTTCCAGTTTGTTTACATTGAAATATTCACTTGTAGCAAGAAGTGTTGTGCTGTAACCATCCTTAGCCACCTTTTCACCCATAGGCTTTGTGGAACGTACAGGAGGTGTAAGCTTTGTAACTTCACATGCCTTTTCCACGTGAAGCTCACGGGGCTTACCGTCAGCTCCTACTCTGCCGTAATCGTAAATTCTGTATGTTGTGTTGGAATTCTGCTGAATTTCCGCAATAAGTATTCCCTTGCCGATTGCATGGAGAGTACCTGCGTCAATGAAGAACACATCACCCTTATGTACAGGAACATTATTTGTAACTTCAAGAAGTGTATTGTCTGCAATTCTTTCAGCAAACTCTTCACGGCTGATTTCCTTCTTGAAGCCGTAAAGAAGTTCAGCCCCCTCTTCACAGTCAACAATATACCACATTTCGGTTTTACCATATTCGCCTTCAACTCTCATGGCATATTCATTGTCGGGGTGAACCTGGACAGAAAGATTATCCTTTGCATCAATAAGCTTGATAAGAATCGGGAAATATTCAATTTTTTCGCAATTCTTACCGAGAATATCCTTTCCGCACTTGTCAATATATTCTGCAAGAGTTTTTCCTTCAAACTCACCGTTTGCGATAACACTCTGACCATCCTTGTGACAGGAAAGCTCCCAGCTTTCGGCAAGCTTATCCTTGTCGGATTTTTTGCCATATTCATCTCTGAGTCTTGTGCCTCCCCAGAGGTAATCCTTACAAGGTGCAATAAGTTTTAAAATATACATTGTTAATCTATCCTTTCAGTTTTCGATATATTTAATTAATTATATCATAAATTAAAGAATATGTAAAGTAATTTTTTAAAACAAAGCATCCGTCATTACACTCGTTTTGTTCGTATAATTATAACACACGCGAACAAAATTGTCAACACTTATTGACTTTGATCCTAATAAATGATATAATGCATAAAGTTTATGAAAAGGACGTTTAAAAATGAGTATCAGAACAAATTTCAGACATACGATTGCCGCTTGTTATATAGGATACATAACACAGGCGATTATCAATAACTTTCTCCCTTTATTATTCATTACATTCAATAGCACATACAATATTTCTCTTGAAAAAATAGGGTTGCTGGTATCTGTGAATTTCTTTACACAGCTTCTGGTTGATATGATTGCAGCAAAAGCAGCCGATAAAATCGGTTACCGTGTACTTGTTGTTGCCGCTCATGTATTTGCAGTTATCGGGCTTGTTTCTCTGTCATTTCTTCCAGATCTTCTTCCCGATCCATACATCGGAATATGCTTTTCAGTTATTCTTTACGCAATAGGCGGCGGACTTACCGAGGTGCTGATAAGCCCTATTGTAGAAGCATGCCCCACCGACGGAAAATCAGCAGCTATGAGTCTGCTTCATTCCTTCTATTGCTGGGGTTCTGTGCTGGTTGTGGCGGGAACTACGGTTTTCTTTTCGGTTTTCGGAATTGAAATGTGGAGAATAGCAGCTTGCTTCTGGGCTATTATCCCGTTATTCAATATTTTTTACTTTATGCTTGTCCCTATCAACAGACTTACCGAAGAGGGCGAAGGCATGGGTGTACGTCAGCTTCTTAAATCAGGCATATTCCGTATTCTTGCTGTATTTATGCTGTGCGCAGGCGCAAGCGAGCTTGCTATGAGCCAATGGGCATCCGCTTTCGCTGAAAGCGGTCTTAACGTTTCAAAAACCATGGGCGATTTGTTAGGACCCTGCTTTTTTGCAGTTTTAATGGGCGCTTCAAGAATTGTTCACGCAAAATTCGGCGAAGGAATCGGACTCGAAAAATATCTGAGCATCTCTGCTCTGGTCTGTATCGCAAGCTATATTATCGCAGCTTTCTCGCCTGTTCCTATTCTTTCACTTATCGGATGCGGAATCTGTGGTTTTTCCGTAGGTGAAATGTGGCCGGGAACCTTCAGCCTTGCTACCGAAAAATGCCCAAAAGGCGGAACAACAATGTTTGCGTTACTTGCTCTCGCCGGCGACTGCGGCTGTGGACTGGGACCGACAGTTGTAGGTTTTGTTTCAGGTGCTTTGGGAGATAATCTGAAGCTTGGGATTGTTTCAGCCGTTGTATTTCCTCTTATTCTCTTTACGGGGCTTGCTCTTACCGGAAAAAAGAAAGCATAAAAATACCGCCGTTATAAGAGCGGTACTCATATAGAAGCTTTATAAGTATTTATCGTGGGACACCTTTCTGTAGAAAGGTTATCCCCCGAACCCCCTTCCAAAGACTTTAATAATGATTTAAGCCTGACAGGGTAAATTACCCTGTCAGGCTTAA
>JAGALB010000009.1 GCA_017625405.1 Ruminiclostridium sp.
GATATTCCCGACTATACCGAATCCGAAAACACACCCAATGCCGCTGAAATAAAGAATCTCACACACAAATACAGTGTCGGTACTCCCTTTGAATCAGTGGCAGTCGATAATGTAAGCCTTGAAATCAAGAAAGGCTCATTTATCGGTGTTATCGGTCATACAGGCAGCGGTAAATCCACACTTATACAACACCTTAACGGACTTTTAAAGCCTACAAGCGGCGAAATTTTCGTTAACGGCAAAAATATATGGGGTAAGGATTCCGACATCCGTGCGGTACGCTTTATGGCAGGACTTGTGTTCCAGTACTCCGAGTATCAGCTTTTTGAAGAAACTGTTTATAAAGATATCGCTTTCGGCCCGAAGAACATGGGGCTTTCCGATGAAGAAATTGACAGAAGAGTAAGAGCCGCGGCAAAGAGTATGGGACTTTCCGACAAGCTTCTGGAACGTTCTCCTTTTGACCTGTCAGGCGGTCAGAAAAGACGTGCGGCACTGGCAGGCGTTATCGCCATGGAGCCTGAAATCCTCATTCTGGATGAACCCGCAGCAGGACTTGACCCAAAAGGCCGTGACAAGGTGCTGGACGAAATCCACCAGTATCATGAAGAATCGGGCACTACAATCCTTCTTGTCTCACACTCAATGGAGGATATTGTCAGATATGCGGACAAGGTTCTTGTAATGAATCACGGCAGACTTTTCTGTTACGAAAACACCGATGTTGTTTTCAGCCGTGCAAGAGAAATAAGACAGGTGGGACTGGATATCCCACAGATTACAAAACTCTCCCATCTGCTTTTTGAAAACGGCATTGACCTGGGAGAAGATATTTACACCGTTGAACGTGCAAAAGAAAGATTACTCACTATTCTGAACAAATAAAGGAACAACACAATGCTTAAAGATATTACCATAGGACAGTTTTTTCCCGGCAACTCCGTAATTCACCGTATGGACAGCCGTGTAAAAATCATCCTTGAGCTTATATATATTGTAATGCTGTTCATGGCGCAGAATTTTTACGGGCTTGCCATTGCAGGCATTTTCATGCTTACCGCCTTTATCGTTTCGGGCATCAGCCTGAGAATGATTCTGAAGAGCCTTAAGCCTATTCTGCCTATTATACTTTTTACAGCAGCACTGAATATTCTTTTTGTAAAAGGCGACAATGAACCGCTTCTCTCCTTCTGGATATTTGAAATCCACTACGAAGGTATTGAGCTTTCATTATTCATGATAATCAGAATTATTTTCCTTATCGTCGGCATGTCGCTGCTCACCTACACCACCTCCCCTATTGTTCTTACAGACGCTATCGAAAGCCTTATGTCACCGCTGAAAAAAGTAAAATTCCCCGTGCATGAGCTGGCTATGATGATGACTATTGCCCTGCGCTTTATACCGACGCTTGTGGAAGAAACCGACAAGATAATGATGGCACAGAAGGCAAGAGGTGCAAGTCTTGACAGCGGCGGACTTATGAAGCGTGCAAAATCCCTTGTACCGATTCTGATTCCGCTTTTTGTAAGCGCATTCAAACGTGCAAACGAGCTTGCAACGGCTATGGAATGCCGCTGCTATAAAGGCGGTGAGGGACGCACAAAGCTCAGGACACTCAGGGCTACAAAGCTTGACTTCTGCATAATCATGATTACGCTGTGCGTTTTCGGCTTTGTAATTATCAACAATATTGCTTTCTGACAGGTATATACTATGCGAAATCTGAAGGTCTGCATCTCCTATAACGGTGCAGCTTATCATGGCTTTCAGCGGCAGAACAATGCTCCGTCCGTACAACAGACGGTTGAAGAAGCATTAAGCAGGCTGCTGGGTCAGAGCGTGACAATAAACGGCTGTTCAAGAACAGATACGGGTGTTCACGCAAAGGAATTCTACTTCAATGTAAAAATTGACAATAATATTCCCTGCGACGGCTTCATCAAGGGCATGAATTCACTTCTGCCGCACGATATTGCGGTTCATTCCTGCTGTGACGCAGATGATGATTTTCATGCAAGATACTGCTCAAAGGGAAAAGAATATATCTATGTTGTGAATATGTCGCCTGTACGTGATGTTTTTTCGGGCAAGCTGGCACTTCACTATCAGGGTGCGCTTGATATTGAAAAAATGAATAAGGCCGCAAGGCTTTTTATAGGCGAGCATGACTTCGGTGCCTTCTGCAAGGCAGAAGCAAAGGAGCATCTTAAATCCACCGTAAGGACAGTAACCTTCTTCGGCGTTTCACAGGAGGGCAATAAGGCTGTTTTTACCGTGCGGGGCAACGGCTTTCTTCACAATATGGTAAGAATAATGGTGGGCTCTCTCATTTATATCAGCGAGGGCAAACGCACCGAAGAGGATATAATCCGTGCGCTTGAAACAGGCGACCGTGAATCCGCAGGAAAAACTATTCCGCCGGAAGGTTTATATCTCAACAGAGTCTTTTATGATTAAATATTTTGGAAAGGTACAGAAATGAAGATACCTGAAAAAGAAAAAAGAAATGTGGAGCTTGCAGCATCTGCAAAAGCGGCCGAGTCTTCTAAAAAAGAGACCACTGCCAGAAAGACAAACCTGTCCCAGCTCCGCAAAAATGCAAAGAACAGAAAAACTCTCCTTAAGCTGCTGGCAGTGCTGGCGTTCCTGATTTTATTTGCGGCAGTATGGATGAACGCAGATACTATTTTTGAGCCTCTGCGTGGTATTGCTTCAAAAATTGAAACAAGAACCTCCACTTCAGTGGGCTTCCCTGTTTCGCTCCCCGGAAGTGCGGGCTATTCCTTTGAAAAATTCGGAGAGAATTTTTCCTTGCTTACCGACACATATCTTTACACATACAGAACAACAGGTGAGCAGATTTACGCTTTAAGACACGGATACAGTAACCCTTCCCAGATAACAACTGACAGACGTATCCTGCTGTACGACAAGGCCTCTTACAGCTTTGCACTCTATAACAAAACCAGTCTTATCTACGAAAAGACGGTCGAGGATAAAATTCTTTTCGGCGCACTGAGCAATGACGATATGGCTGTTATTGTCACCAACTCTCCCCGTTACTCAAATATCCTGTATGTTTATGACAGCGGCGGAAACTGGAAATACACCAAAAAATTTGCTGACGAAAACGTTATGCAGGTTGCCTTCACCGAAGACGGTGAGCATATCATTGTTTCAACAATCAGCGTTGACAGCGGTGAAATTGTCACATCCCTCTATAAGTATTCCATCAGAAGCGACGAGGGATATAAATGGAAATATTCCTTCAGAGGAAACAGTATGCCCTGCGGTCTGTACGCAGACCTTTACAAGGTAACCTGTATCTGTGATAATAGTGCCGTTATGGTCAGCTGCTCCGACGGCTCCCTTATCAACGAATACAATTTCGGCGGAAATCTCCGTGATTTTGTTATTTCATCCGATTTCACGGCAATATATTATAATGACGCTTCCACCAACCTCAATACCATTGTTTCACTGGACGGTGCTCTTAATCCCGTCGCAACAGTAAACGCAGGCGCTAATGCGCAGAAAATCCTGCTCAGCAATGATATCGTCTATGTTCTTGACGGTATGCAGATAAAAACTTTCAGCGGTACGCTGCTTGAAAGCACTGATTCCATTGCACTCAGCGAGGATTGCTCCGACTTCATAAAAATCGCAGACAGTGTATATCTGCTGGGCTACGACACAGTAAATACCGAAAGGATTAATTAAATGGGCACAAGCTTTTTCTGGTTCTATGACATTGTTTTGCTTGCAATTATTGCAGGCGTTACCTTCCGCAGTCTGAAAAAGGGCGGTGTTGCGGTAATTATCAGCACCGCAGCGGTTATAATAGCATTTATTGCCGCTTTTATAATCAGCAATACCGTTTCTGACGCAATATACAGAAATTATATCGAAGAACCGCTTCTTGATTATATCGACGAAACTATTGATGAAACTGTCGGTGATAACGTAATTTCCGATCTTCAGAAAATAGATATGTCAAAGGCTGTTATAGGCGGGCAGTTCCTCGGTAATATGGAATTTACTCCTGACTCCGCAGGCGAAATTACCCTTGATCTTTCAGATATTGACCTTACCGAAACAGGTATGCAGGAAGTTGACCTTACCATTTTCGGTATAGATGAAAATTTCGACTACTCTCTTGTAAAAGTGGGAAATGTTGAAATTCATGAGAATGAGCTGAAGGACAGAAGCATAGAATCCATTGTTCTGGCAAGAGTTCTTACCACAAATATCAAATCAGGCGAACTTTTCACAGCCTTTGAGGATATCGGAACAAAAATTTCAGAAGCTATACCTGTGGTTTTCGGCGATTACTCTGAAAAAATTTCTGACGGAAACAATGATATAATCTATGATCTCATACTCAGCGTAACAGATATGAGCTATGACAATCACGGCAAGGCGGTACTTGCAAATATCGTTGACCCGATTGTTATTGTACCCATGAAAATAGTTATTTTCCTGCTGGTTTTCACTATCGTTTCAATTGCACTTGAAGCACTTGCAAACGCTTCTAAAATAATCAACAGAATCCCTGTTATTTCCTCGGCGAATGAAGCTCTCGGCGGAATTCTCGGACTTCTCAAATCAGCAGTTATTATTCTGGTTATCTGCATAGGTGTTCAGTTCCTCGTTTCTGTAACGAATGACTCGCTTGTGTTTATAAATACTTCTACTATTCAGGAGACTGTGTTCTTCAAACATATATATAATCTGGACCTTATTAATCTCCTGAAAGCGTATGTGTGACATGGAAAGGATAGATAATTATGATGATGTGTTCAAGGTGCGGTAAGCGCCCTGCGGTAGTTTTTCTCGCAGGACTCAACGGCACAGAAAAATTTGAAAAAGGGTACTGTCTTACCTGTGCAAAGGAAATGGGTGTACCTCAGGTGAACGAATACCTGAAGCAGATGGGTATTACCGATGAAGACCTGGAAAACGGTCTTGATATGCTTATGGGTATGGGAACCGATGAAATGAATAATTCCGACGATGATTTCAGCGATATGCTCATGAATGACGAAGATGATGACGAGGACAGCGTAGGCGGATTCCAGAAGGGCGGCGCAAATATCCTCCCCCCTTTTATGGAAAAGTTTTTCGGCGGTACATCAAGCAACTCCGATTCAGACAAGAGTGCTGACAAGGATAAAAAAGAAAAGAAAAAGAAGAACAAGGATGCCAAAAAGCGCAAATTCCTTGAAACCTTCTGTACCAACCTCACAGGTAAGGCGAAAGACGGCAAAACCGACAGAATTATCGGCAGAGATAAGGAAATCGAACGTGTTATCCAGATTCTCTCCCGCCGTACTAAAAACAACCCTTGTCTTATCGGCGAACCCGGCGTAGGTAAAACCGCTATTGCCGAAGGTATTGCCCAGAGAATCGTTGCAGGCGATGTTCCTTTCCGTTTACAGGATAAGGAGCTTTATCTCCTTGACCTTACCTCTCTTATTGCTGGCACACAGTTCCGTGGTCAGTTTGAAAGCCGTGTGAAGTCCCTCATTGACGAAATCAAGACAGCAGGCAATATTATTCTGTTTATTGATGAAGTTCACAATCTTGTCGGTACAGGCGGCGACGGCGAAGGAAATATGAACGCCGCAAATATGTTCAAGCCTGCCCTCTCCCGTGGAGAATTACAGGTTATCGGTGCTACCACATTTGCAGAATACAGAAAGCACATCGAAAAGGACAGCGCCCTTGAGCGCCGTTTCCAGCCCGTAACAGTGCTTGAACCTACTGTTGATGAAACAATTGAGCTTTTGAAGGGCATCAAGGACTACTATGAAAATCACCACAAGGTAAAGATTTCCGAGAGCCTTATCCGTCCCTGTGTAACACTTTCGGAAAGATATATCACTGACAGATTTCTGCCCGATAAGGCAATTGACCTGCTCGACGAGGCTTCTGCCTGCGCAAGCATAAGAAGTGCGGAGCTTACTGATTTTGAACGTCTGACCAAGGAAAACAAGGCGCTTGAAGCAAAAGAATCCGAGCTTATGAGCGAAACTGAAATCGACTACGAAAAGCTTGCGGAAATCAAGACTGCACGTGCAAAGAATGATGAAAAACTCAAGGCGCTTGAGCCTATTGTTGAAAACGTAGAGCTTACAGCTTCCGATTTATCAACAGTTATAGAAATGTGGACCGGTATTCCCGCAAAGAAGATTATGGAAACCGAGTTCAAGAAGATTGCAAAGCTTGAAAACGTACTGAAAGAAAAAATCATCGGTCAGGACGAAGCCTGTGAAACGGTTGCCGCTGCGGTAAAGCGTACAAGAGTACAGCTTTCGGTAAAGCGCAGACCTGCTTCCTTTATTTTCGTAGGCCCCACAGGTGTCGGTAAAACACAGCTTGTAAAGGTGCTTGCCGAGGAATTATTCAGCGGTGTTGACCCCCTTATAAGACTGGATATGTCCGAATATATGGAAAAGCACAGCGTTTCCAAAATCATCGGTTCACCTCCCGGATATGTGGGCTTTGACGATGCAGGACAGCTTACCGAAAAGGTACGCCGTAAGCCTTACAGCGTTATTCTTTTCGATGAAATCGAAAAGGCTCACCCTGATGTCATGAACATCCTTTTACAGATTCTTGACGAGGGTAAGGTAAACGACTCTCACGGCAGAAGCGTAAACTTTGAAAATACCATTATCTGCATGACTTCAAACGCAGGCTCATCCGACAACTCCACAGGTCTTGGTTTCGGCAAGACTGCAGGGGATATTTCTAAGGAAAAGGCTATGAAGGCGCTCAGAGAATTCCTCCGTCCCGAATTTATCGGCAGAGTTGATGAAATCGTGGTATTCTCTCCCCTTACCGTGGAAAACTACGCAGATATCGCAAAGCTTATGCTTGAAGATATGACTCTTGCTCTTGAAGAAAACGGCATAAAGCTTACTATTGCTGACGAAGCTTATATGTGGATAGCCAAGAAGGCACACGGCGGTAAATACGGCGGCAGAGATATCCGCAAGGTTATCAGAAAGCAGATTGAGGATAAGGTTGCAAACCTTATTATTGACGCCGATACTCCCTTAAAGAAAATCAGCATTAAGGTAAACAAGACGGATGAACTGGTAATAAAATGAAAACTGCAATTATAACAGGCGGTACAGGCGCTATCGGAAAGGCGCTTGTTGCCGAATTTTCCAGAGACTATAACGTTGTCTTCACCTTCAACAACAACGAAGATGACGCAATGCTTCTTTCCGACAAATACGGGGCAACCCCTGTAAAATGCGATATAAGCAGT
This sequence comes from Ruminiclostridium sp., assembly GCA_017625405.1. Classification (GTDB taxonomy): domain Bacteria; phylum Bacillota; class Clostridia; order Oscillospirales; family Ruminococcaceae; genus Ruminiclostridium_E. Next base: position 7,283 of record JAGALB010000009.1, read on the forward strand.
CCCGACGAAATAAAGAAGCTTGAGCCATATATAAAGGGCTGTTCCCTGCTGATAAACAATGCGGGTATCTCACAGATAAAGCTCTTTACCGATATCACAGATGAAGACTGGGCGCAGATGATAGGTGTAAACCTGTCGGGCGTATTCTATCTTACCCGTGCGGTTGTACCTGAAATGGTGCATAACAAGTTCGGCTCAATTATCAATATTTCTTCTGTATGGGGTGTTCACGGTGCTTCCTGCGAGGTGCACTACTCCGCTGCAAAGGCAGGAGTAATCGGGCTTACCAAGGCTCTTGCAAAGGAGCTTGGACCGTCGGATATCAGAGTAAACTGTATTGCTCCGGGTGTGATTGACAGCAGAATGAATGCGCATCTGAACGCCGACGAGCTGCTTGAATTAACCGACTCCACTCCTCTCGGAAGAATGGGAACGCCCGAAGAAATTGCTCATGCGGCACGCTTCTTTGAGCAGAACAGATTTGCCACGGGGCAGATTCTGGGTGTAGACGGCGGATTTTATTAAACAACTCAAAAGCCTTCTCCTTTCGGAGAAGGCTTAAAAAGAAATGAGGTAGCATTTTGGAGAAATTTTTACAGCTGAGAAAAGATAATCCCGAATTCATATACCACAGCTACGAAATCACAGACGAGGGCTTCTCCTTTCATTTTTCCATAGGTGAATTTCATTTCAGACCCTGCTGGAAATGGAACGGAAATTATATCACCGAAAAAACAGATATGAAGCTATTAGAAACAATGGTATTCTCCCTCGGTATGGCAGAGCTTGTAAGCTACTGGAAATGTGCCTGCCCGCCTACGGTGCTTGTAAAGTGCGGTGCTCTTGACAATTTCCAGATTGAATGGTGGAAAAAGCTGTACTATAACGGTCTTTCCGAATTCTTCTACCGCAACGGGATTGAAACCGACAGAGAAAGCTTCATGAATATTATTCCTGACAGCTGCGATGTACCCCGCTTCACAGAAGAAGGCTCTGACCGTAAAGGCGCACTTATTGCTGTCGGCGGCGGTAAGGACAGCGTTGTAACCTTGGAGCTGCTTAAAGGCATGCAGAGCGATAACCTGTGCTATATCATAAATCCCAGAGGCGCTACCCTTAACTGTGCCCGCACCGCAGGCTATGACGACGGTCAGATTGTCGGTCTCACACGCACAATTGACAAGACTCTCCTTGAACGCAATGCCGCAGGCTGGCTCAACGGGCATACTCCCTTTTCTGCAATCGTTGCCTTTTCATCGTACATCGGTGCTGTGCTTACAGGTAAGAAATATATTGCTCTTTCCAACGAAAGCAGCGCAAATGAAACATATGTAAGCGGTGCGGAAATCAATCACCAGTACAGCAAAAGCACTGAATTTGAACGTGATTTCAGAGAATATACAAGCAGGTATTTCCTTTCCTGCCCCGAATATTTCAGCCTGCTACGCCCCTGGAGTGAATGGCAGATTGCAAGGGAATTTGTAAAATATCCGAAATATTTCCCCGTTTTCCAGAGCTGTAATCTCGGCAGTAAAACGGACAGCTGGTGCGGTAAATGCGCTAAATGCCTCTATGTGTATATACTGCTTTCGGCTTTCCTTACGGACGATGTGCTTGTAAAAATCTTCGGCTGTAATATGCTGGATAATACGGATTTTCTGGAAATGTTCGACGGGCTTGTGCTGGACGGAAAGGATAAACCCTTTGAATGCGTGGGTACTAAATCAGAGGTAAGATTATCCCTTGAAATGTCCCTTGCACTGAGAAAAAACAATCCCCCTGCTCTCCTTAAAGCCTACTACGGTTATAAGGAAATCGGAGGTTTTGACATCCCCGACCTGTCAGACTTTTTCGATAACGACAACTTTGTGCCTGCGGAGCTTCTTCCGCTTCTGAAAGGATAAAAATATGATAAAGAAGCTTGAAAATTTCTTTAAAGGTAAACGTGTACTTATTCTCGGTCTTGGCAGAGAGGGCCGCTCTACCCTTGATATACTCAGAAATATTGACTGTACAATAGGCATTGCTGACAAGAATCTCACACCCACAACAGAGCTTATGCAGTACGAGCTTTATCTGGGTGAGAACTATCTTGACTGCCTTGATAAATTCGATATTATCATGAAATCCCCGGGGATTGCTCTGCTTGATAAAATCTCTGATGAGGTTAAGACCAGAATTACAAGCCAGACTGACCTGCTTCTGCGTTTTCGTAAGAATACCCTTATCGGTATCACGGGAACAAAGGGCAAATCCACAACCTCCTCCCTTACCTGTCACATTCTGAAGGAATGCGGCAAAAATGCGGTGCTTATCGGCAATATCGGCGTTCCTCCCCTTGAACGCATGGGTGAATTTGAGGAAGATACAATAATCGTATGCGAAATGTCCTGTCATCAGCTGGAATACGTGCAGGCATCCCCCGATATTGCGGTGCTGCTCAACGTTTTTGAAGAGCATCTTGACCACTATGTGGATTTTAACGCATACAAGAATGCCAAGGAAAACATTTACCACTACATGAACGAAAAAGGTACTCTTATCATCGGTTCAGACTGCGTACATGACAGCTTTGGTTGTGACGTTGTTACCGCAAGTCTCGACTGCGGCGACGCCGACATTTTTGTAACAAAGGATATGCTCAGCATAAACGGCATAGAAATTCCCCTTTCGGGTATCAGCACAAAGCTTATCGGTCATCATAATTTCTACAATATCGGTATTGCCATGTGTATCGCCCTTACTCTCGGCTGCGACAAGGACGAAGCGCTGAAAGCTGTAGCTTCCTTCAACGGTCTGCCTCATCGCCTTGAAAACGTCGGTACATTCGGCGGCGTGCAGTACATCAACGACAGCATAAGCACCTGCCCCAGTACAGCAATTGCCGCTGTGAAATCCTTCGACAAGGTTGACACAATCATTATCGGCGGTATGGACAGAGGTATCGACTATACTGAGCTTGTGAAATTCTTAAATGACTCGGATATTGAAAACGTAATACTCCTGCCTGACAGCGGATACCGTATTTATCCCGAACTTGACGGCGGAAAGCGCAGCATATACAAGGCTGAAAGCCTTATAGACGCAGTAAGACATGCAAAGAACGTCACAAAGGTACGCTGTCTTCTTTCCCCTGCGGCGGCAAGCTACGGTTTCTACAAGAATTTTGAGGAACGTGGCGAGCATTTCAAGAAACTGGTCAGTGAATAATATAAAAGCCTCAGAAGCTTTGAAGCTTCTGAGGCTTTTTAAATTGGGGTTTTATTGTGCTGGGAAATTGGAATTTATCTTTCAACGAGTTTTCGTGCAATACATTCCATGTGTCTATTATCAGTACCACAACAGCCACCCCAAATCTGAAATGCCCCAATACCTGACAATTTTATCATATCGTTTGAAAAATCCTCAGGTTATGAGCATTTTAAATCTATGGCCCCATCTAATTCCGAGTAAGATAATGGCGATGTATTCGCTTGAATTCCTTTAAAACGCTCTTTTACTAATTTTATATCATTGAAAGAATGTGATAATGCTTTATAAACAATACTGGGATGTACACAATTTGCCATATAGCAAACAGGTTTATTGACCGTGGTGGCATCAATATATTGGATTGCATCTGCAATCGTTGTTCCATCAATTAATTTTCCATCCTGCTGAATGGTAAAACTGATAATATAAGGAATTTCTGTATCATCAATTGCTTTTGCCAATCCCGTTGCTTCAGGTAATGTAGGCATAATTCCCGCATATAAAAAATCAACATTTGTTTTTCTGAATTGTTCTGTCGTCCATCTATGAAATGTAAATGCTTCTGATTCGGATAAGCACCCTTCTCCTGAATATGCATCTCCTTTACATCCCATCAGGCCACCAATATACATTTCGATTCCGCTATTTTTTTCTATAGTTCTCAAAAAAGAAACATTATCAAGGATCACTTGTTCAGTTTCATTCGACTTAAAAATGCGCTCATAATTTGCTCGTCGAGTAGGCGTTGTTGCAATAAACGGAAGATGATATTTTCTGGCAATGTCAATGTATTCATTCCATAGCTTCGATAGTGCAGATACTCCATCTTGACTATAAATCAAGTTTGCCATGGCAATATTCTCATCAAATTTTAGACCATATTCTCTTTTCAACCGTTCTCCAAGTGCTCCTTCCATAAGGATGTTTTTATTAGACTCTAAGCAAGTTCTAAAACCCATACTCTCACCACCAAATTCTCATTTATCACTCTGCCTTATTTATACAGCTTCCCCTGAAAGCTGTCCCTTTCCGCCTGAGCCTTATCTATTCCACCGAGAACGGAAATCTTATCCATGCTCCAGAGAGGTGCAATAAGTTTTGTCTTATCGCCGTCGCCTGTAATACGCTCGATTACCGTTTCGGGCGGTAAAAGTTCAAGCTGACGGACGGTTATATCAATATACTCTTCCTTTGTAAGGGGCGTATACTCACCCTTTTCGTACATTTCGTGAAGCTTTGTGCCACGTATCACATGAAGCAGATGTATCTTCACACCGTCGGGACGCAGCTTTCCGAGGCTTTCCACTGTTTTCAGCATCATTTCTGCGGTTTCACAGGGCAGTCCGTTTATTATATGCACGCAGACTCTTATTCCTGCGTTTTTCAACATATTGTAGCCTGCGAGGAACTCGGTAAAAATATGCCCGCGGTTGATGATTTCGGCGGTGCTGTCATGAACGCTCTGAAGTCCCAGCTCTACTGTCACGGGAACGGACAGCTCCTTTATTACACTGATAATTTCTTCGTTTATACAGTCGGCACGGGTTGCGATTGCAATGCTTTTTACACCGAAAGCTACTGCTTCACCGTAAATTCTGCGGAGAACATCAGGACTTGCATAGGTGTTTGTATGCGCCTGAAAATAGGCAGAAATCGCCGCATCGGGATTCTTTGCGGTGATACGCTCCTTTTCCTTTCTGAGCTGCTCTGTAACGCTTATACTGCCTGTGGTAAAATAACCGCTGCCTCCATCGCAGAAGATACAGCCGCCTTTGCTTTTCGTACCGTCAAGATTGGGACAGGTAAAACCTGCGTCAATAACCGCCTTGTAAATTCTGCCGCCGTAGGTATGTTTATTATGGTAATTCAGCGTATGATAACGCTTGTTGTCATCTGAATAAATGAACTTCATACTATTATTCTCCTGGCGTTTCCGTTTACCTCGGCTATATCCAGTGCATAGTCACGGTTTACCTGTGCACCCACGGCAAGAAGCGAGCTTACCATATTGTTGTAGGCGGTTTCGGGAGTGTTGTTCTCCTGACTGAGATGTCCCAGCAGCAAGGACACAGTACCCGAATTTATAAGCTCTCTTGCAAACACACCGCTGTCGGGATTGGAAAGATGTCCCCTGTTGCTGCGGATACGTTCCTTTAAAACGGGAGGATATTTTATATTTCTGATAAGCATCATGGGGTCATAGTTGGATTCAAGGAGAACGAAACGGCATCCCAGAAGGTTTTTCCGCACCTCCTCCGTAATATGCCCTATATCGGTGCATACAGCGGCTCTGACGCTTCCTGTGTCAAAGGTATATCCCATGCTTTCCGCACTGTCATGAGGCGTGTGGAAGGCGTTTACAGAGAAGTTTAAGGGCACTGACGAAAGCTCAGCCGTTGTATGAAGGTTTTTCTCCGAAAATACTTTCTTTTCGCCCACAATCCGCATAAGTGTACCCTCGGACGCATACACGGGGATTTCGGTATTCTTTGTAAGCTGCATAAGTCCTGCTATATGGTCGCTGTGCTCGTGGGTTATGAATACAGCGCTTATATTTTCAACACTGCGGTCGATTTTCGCAAGCCCGTCCTTCAGCATTTTATAGCTGCAGCCCATATCAACAAGAATTCCCTGGCCTTCATGCTCTATATAGGTTGAATTTGCCTTGCTGGAGCTGCAAAGAGATGTAACTCTCATTCTTTTTCCTTTCTATGTAAAAAGCGGCAAGAGCGTTGCTCTTGCCGTATTATTATAATGCTTTTCTGATATTTGCGGGAATTTCACGCTTATAGATGTCAGCGCCCATTTTTCTGAGCTTTTCATCCATATTTTCGTATCCACGCTCAACGTGATAAATATCCTCGATTTCGGTTGTACCGTTTGTACTGAGACCAGCGATAATAAGCGCTGCGCCTGCACGGAGGTCGGACGCCTTTACAGGTGCACCTGTAAGGTGGCTTACACCCTCAATCATTGCAACGTTGCCGTCAACGGAGATATCTGCACCCATACGGCGAAGCTCGTCCACATAACGGAAACGGTTATCGAAAATACCCTCATTGATAATGCTTGTACCCTTTGCAAGAGTCAGAAGAGCAGCAAGCTGAGGCTGCATATCTGTGGGGAAGCCGGGGTGAGGCATTGTCTTTACGGTAATTCTTTCATAGCTGTCCTGACCGATTACACGCACGCTGTCATCATATTCCATTACAACAACACCGATTTTGCGGAGCTTGGAGGTAATAGGTTCAAGATGCTTGGGGATTACGTTCTTGATAAGAGCGTCGCCCTTTGTTGCGGCTACGGCAATCATAAATGTGCCTGCCTCAATCTGGTCGGGAATAATTGAATATGTTGCACCGTGAAGCTCTGATACACCACGGATTTTGATTACATCAGTACCTGCGCCCATAATATCCGCACCCATAGAGTTGAGGAAGTTGGCGAGGTCAACGATATGAGGTTCCTTGGCTGAGTTTTCAAGGATAGTAAGGCCTTCAGCCTTTACAGCCGCAAGCATGGCGTTGATTGTAGCGCCGACGGAAACCTTGTCAAAGTAAATCTGTGTTCCGAAAAGGAAATCAGCATCAAGCTCAACAATACCGTGTTCAATTGTATAGTTGGAGCCTAATGCACGGAAGCACTTGAGATGCTGATCCATAGGTCTGTCGCCGAGATCACAGCCGCCGGGCATGGGAACGCTGGCGTGACGGAACTTGCTTAAAAGTGTTCCGAGGAAATAATAAGAAGCTCTCATTGAGCGTGCAAGCTCATAGGGAACTGCTACGTCACGTATGTTTCTGGGGTCGATGCGGATTGTTGAATTATTTATAACCGTTACTTCTGCACCAAGCTCACGAAGTATTCTCAGATCAATGGAAACGTCGTTGATGTTGGGGACGTTTTCAAGAATACAAGGGCTGTCCGCAAGTAAAGTTGCAGGAATGATTGCAACAGCCGCATTCTTCGCACCGCTGATTTCAACCTCTCCTGTAAGGCGGTTGCCGCCGTTTATAATAAATTTTTCCAAAATCTTACCTCTTTTTTACCCTGTAAGGGTTTATTTATATAAGATGAACGGATAATCATCCGTCATCGGGAAATGCAATATAAAACAGCGCACGCTGTTAGGTTATATTATATCACAATCTGAAAAAAAAGAAAAGCCTTTTTTTATAAAATCTACATTTTCACTATATATCTTTGACGGGAAAATGCGCTTTATTCCGTGCGACTTTTTTTAAAACCCACGTAAAGCCCTGTTTTAACGCAAAAACACGGCAGTTTTTTTATTTTTTAATGAAACTGCCGTGTTTTTCTGATTTCAACGTAATATTCCGAATTTGGCAATTATGCACAAATATCGTTATCGGTATTATCCGATACTTACAAGGGTATTGAGCGGAACTTCCGTTGTAGTTTCAGGTGTTGTTTCGGGCGTTGTTGTTATCAGTGTTTCCGCAACAACCTGTGTTGTCGTAGTTGTTGTGGTCTTTTTGGTTGACTTTTTGGTTTCTTCTGTTTCTTCAGCCTGAATCCTTATTATTTCAACCGACTCAATTACTATTGAATAAATCGGTTTTGATGGAATGCCGTTTGCATCATCAATAGCATTTCCTGTAACAACCTCGCTTGCCGTTATGGCTTCAAGCACGCTGTAACCGTCGATTATCTGTCCGAAAACGGTCTGTGTACCGTCAAGGTAATAAAGACCGCCCTTTGAATTGTACTTTTCAACTACCTCTGCGGGTATTTTCTTTAACTTACCGAGATACTCGGTGTAGTACGCCTTGTCTTCCGCAGTAAGTCTTGATGCGATTGATTCATCGCCCAGCTGTTCTTCCAGCAATGTAATTACCGCATTTATATCCTGGGGAGTGTTGTTGTCCACTATGCAGAACTGCGAGAAGCTGCCCTTTGAATTTGCTGCAAAACAGAGAGCACCATAGAAATGTCTTGCCTGCTCGCTTGTTTCAAGTGCAACATAATCAGCATCGGGAATCTCGCCGTCTGTGCCGTCACCGTTAAGAGAACCGCCCTGTATTGCGTAGTTGTCGATAACTCTGTGGATAGTCTTCATATCGTAGAAGCCGCGCTCGGCAAGCTCAGTGAACTTCGCCACAGAATTGGGGGCTACCTCAGGGAAAAGCTTTGCGGTAATCTCACCGTAGTCCATAACCTTTATCACCGCATAAACGTCACCGGGTAAAAGCTCTACATCGCCCACATTACCAACAGGCTTGCCTTCACCGCCGCAGGCAGAAAGCGAAATCAGCATTGCTCCGCAAAGTAAAGCGGCACCGATTTTTCTGAAAAGATGTTTCATTACTGAACCTCCTCTTCACCTTTATATTCCGTAATTGTAATTGAATTGATTTTTATTTCATTTACAGGTCTCATTGTCTGCGCATCGTATTCACTGTCGCAGATTTTTTCAATAACCTCAAATCCTTCAATTGTCTGTCCGAATACCGTATGTGTTCCCGCAAGGTGAATTATTCCCTTGTGCTCGGCATAAGCCGTAAGCAGTTCTTCAGGAACAATCTGCTCGCCGTCTTCATTTTTTCTTGAACGAAGCTCAGCAAATTCCTCTTCTGTAACAGGAAATTCATCAACAATATAAAAACGGCTGTCACCGTAGCCTGTCTGTCCGCTGTAAGAACAGAGTGCACCCTTGAAAGTCCACAGGTCAACGCTGTTTTCGTTGGCAATAGGATTTCCGTCGTTGGTGAAGCCCTGTGTTCCCTCTTCGTTATAAGAACCTGTCATAAACAGGCATTCATTGATAATTGCATACACGCTCTTATTGTCATAAAAGCCTTCATTTGCACGAGCCACGAAATTATCAACGGTATTGGGTGCATATTCGGGATAAAGAACAGCCTTGATAACACCCTCAGTTGTATCTATGACAGCCATCATCTGTCCGTCTTTCGGCGCTTCAAGCTGTACTAAATCCATTTCATCAAAGTTGTAGCCTGACATGGCATTTGAGCCTTTGCTGTTATTGATTGCTGTAATCATAACAACTGCGATAATAACGCTGATTGCAGCCACTGCAATAAAAATTTTCTTCATAGAGTCCCTTTCCATATAAACAACACCGCAGGATTATTACATGCGGTGTATTTGTTTATTCAATTATACCTCAATTTTTGCCTTTAGTCAAGCCTTTTTAATGATAGTACCCTGTCGTGTTTCTTCGATGATATAGCCCATAGCTGTAATCTTGTCACGAAGCTCATCAGCAAGTGCAAAATTCTTTGCCTTTCTTGCTTCTGCACGCTGTGCAGCAAGCTCTGCTACTTCGGCAGGAAGCTCTTCGCCCTTGTCTTCATTTTCAAGAGCCTTCTGTGCGCCTTCAATAAGACCGATGCCCAGAACCTTGTCAAATTCCTTTAAAAGCGCAAGCTTTGTAGCATTGGATGCGTCAGCCTTGAGAACGTAATGAACAACTGTTATTGCAAGGGATGTGTTAAGGTCGTTGTTGAGTGCTTCCCTGAACGCCGTCATAAGCTCGTCATACTTATCCTGCTCGATTTCACCCTGTTCGCCCTTGAGGAAAGTTGCAATCTTTGATGTGATCTTGTTGTATGCAACAACCGCATTATCAAGATTTTCATAGGAGAATACAAGCGACTTTCTGTAATGGGACTGGAGGCAGAAGAAGCGGTAAACAAGAGGATCATAACCCTTGCTTTCAAGGAGGGAAACTGTAAGGAATTCGCCGCTTGACTTGCTCATCTTGCCGCTGTTTGTATTAAGATGGAGAATATGGAACCAGTACTTGCACCATTCGTGACCGAGATATGCTTCGGACTGTGCAATTTCGTTTGTGTGGTGAGGGAATGCGTTATCGATACCGCCGCAGTGAATATCAAGATATTCGCCCAGATGCTTCATGCTGATGCAGGAGCATTCGATATGCCAGCCGGGATAACCGATACCCCAGGGGCTGTCCCACTTAAGCTCCTGGTCATCGAACTTTGACTTTGTGAACCAGAGAACGAAGTCAGCCTTGTTCTTCTTGTTGCCGTCTTCTTCAACGCCTTCACGTACGCCTACTGCAAGGTCTTCTTCCTTGAAATCATTGAAGATGTAGTACTGCTTTAATTTTGATGTATCAAAGTAGATGTTTCCGCCTGCTTCGTATGCAAAGCCCTTTTCAATAAGGCTTTCGATAACTCTGATAAATTCATCAATGCACTGTGTTGCAGGCTCTACAACGTCAGGACGCTTGATGTTGAGCTTCTTGCAATCCTCAAAGAATGCATCCGTGTAGAACTGTGCAATTTCCATTACAGTCTTCTTTTCACGCTTTGCTCCCTTTAACATCTTGTCATCGCCTGTGTCGCCGTCACTTGTAAGATGGCCTACGTCGGTAATATTCATTACACGCTTTACATCATAGCCTGTAAAACGGAGATACTTTTCAAGTACGTCTTCCATAATATAGCTTCTGAGGTTACCGATATGAGCATAGTGATAAACGGTAGGTCCGCAGGTATACATGCTTACCTTGCCTTCAAAACGGGGAATGAATTCTTCTTTCTTTCTTGTAGCTGTGTTGTAAAGATACATATTATCTGTCCTTTCTTATTTATCTGTAAGCTTTTCTTCAAGCTCTTTTATCTTTGCGTTGAGCAGGTCAATCTGTGCATTCATAGCGCAGAACTGCTGTGATACAGGGTCAGGAATGTGAATCTGGTCCAGTTCAGCCGCAGGGCTTACCTTTACACCGTCACGCTTCACTATTCTCGCAGGAACACCTACCGCTGTGGAATTGGGAGGAACCTCGCTGAGAACAACCGCATTTGCAGCAATCTTTGCATTATCGCCTACCTTGAACGGGCCTAATACTCTTGCGCCTGAGCCTACCATTACGTTGTTGCCAAGGGTGGGGTGACGCTTTCCTGTGTCCTTACCCGTACCGCCGAGGGTTACATTCTGGTAGATTGTGCAGTTGTCGCCGATTTCGGTAGTTTCACCGATAACCACACCGCTTCCGTGGTCGATAAACAGACCCTTGCCGATAGTAGCACCGGGGTGAATTTCTATTCCCGTACGCTTGAGGGCGTTCTGGGAAATAAGGCGTGCCCAGAAATAATGCTTTTTCAGATACAGCTTATGGGCTCTGCGGTATGCACGTATTGCCTTGAAGCTGGGATACAGGAAAAACACTTCAAGGTCGCTGTGCACCGCAGGGTCACGGGCACGGATTGACGCTATATCCTCTTTTATATTTTTAAAAAACATATAAAACCTCTCTATAAAACAAAAAGCCTCCATAACGGAAAAACCGTTACAAAGGCGCTTTTAACGCTGTTCCACTTTGCTTCCCCGATATATTATCGGGCTCATTACCTTTAACGCAGGTCTTACGGACAGGAATACTTTCTTCCTCCTGCCGACTGGATAAACGCACTTTCACGGTAACCGCCTGCCGATTTCCACCCTCACGGCTCTCTGTAAGGCTTCATATCCGTTACTCTGAATATCTCATACGTCATTTTAATTATTAATTTATAATATCATAACCATTGAAAAATGTCAAGTCAGACAAAATAATAGCAGATAATTATAAGAATAAGAGTGACAATAGTAATTATCCAGTTGCGTGTTACACGCTTGCGGAATTTTTTGTCTTCTTCTTCCTTGTTGTATTTTTTACGCATAATATTTCCTTATCTGTGGTTGGCTCTGTAAGCAAGATAGTTTTCAAGGATAACCGCCGCAGCCACTGCGTCAATTACCGCCTTGCGCTTCTTGCCTCTTTTGTTTACCTCGTTCATCATATTATGAGCTGTTACGGTAGTGGAACGTTCATCCCACATAACCACATCAACGCTTAAACGCTCACGGAGCAGATCCGCAAACTGACAGCATTTTTCACTTCTGGGACCGTATGTGCCGTTCATATTTATGGGGTTTCCCACAACTACCAGCTGACCACCGATTTCCTTTATCTTTTCCGCAACCTTGTCAGCGCAGACTTCAAACCTTTTTTCGTCGATTATGCACACGGGAGTTGCCAGCATTTCCATAAAGTCGCTTGCGGCAATGCCTGTATGGCTGTCGCCGAAGTCAACTGCTACTATCTTCATGTTTCAAGTTCCTTTAAAATGTCGTTATAATGTCTGTCAACTATCGGCGGACAGATTTTACCTTCAGCGGTAAGCCTTTTGAATTCATCAGCAGTTACCAGCCTTGCATCAACGGTTTCACCTTCCTGAAGAACTATATCCTTTTCGGAAATATCCGCTTCAACGTGATACAGATGATAAAGCGCATGATTGCCGGGATATTTTCTGCAGAATGTCAGCTTTTCCTTAGGAACACAAATCCCCGTTTCCTCGCACAGCTCACGCTGTGCAGCAGTAAGGCTGTCTTCGCCTGCAACCACAGAGCCGCCTGTTATCTCCCATGTATTGCCATGATGCTTATCGGGATGCCGCAGAGTCAGCAGGACACGCTTATCAGGTGTTGTCACCATAATCCCCACAACAAGGTGATAGTCGCCGTCTTTGACGGGCTTGCCTCTTTCGTGGGTGTAGCCTTTCGGGATTCCGTTTTCGTCAAGAATGTCCCAAAGCTCCATTATTCTGTTGCTTCTTTCAGTGCCTTTGCAAGCTGGTCGGGACAGGATGTGCCCTTGAAGCCGCAGTTGATGCCTTCAAGCCTTTTGATTACTTCATCAACAGGCATTCCCTTTACAAGGGAGCTGATGCCCTGTAAATTACCGTTGCAGCCGCCCATTATCTGAACATCTGTAACTATACCGTCATCAATTTCTATAATCATCTTGCGGGAGCATACTCCCCTTGGTGTATATTCGTAAGTCATTATATGTTTCCTTCCTTACTTCTGCGACTGAACCCAGCAATCCGCAACAGCCTTTGCAACACTTGCGGCAACTGCCTTGTTGAGAGGGCTTGCTATAATGTTTTCACGTGTGATTTCATCATCAGGAATAACAGCAGCAATAGCGTAAGCCGCTGCCATCTTCATTTCCTCGGTGATCTGCTTTGCGCTTACGGAAAGAGCACCCTTGAAAAGACCGGGGAACACAAGAACGTTATTTATCTGGTTGGGGAAGTCGCTTCTGCCTGTTCCGACAATATATGCGCCCGCTGCCTTTGCCTTGTCAGGCATGATTTCGGGAGTGGGGTTTGCCATTGCAAAGACAATCGGCTTTTTTGCCATACTCTTTACCATTTCATCGGTAACAAGGTCAGGCTTTGATACGCCTACAAAAACATCCGCACCAACCATGGCGTCGGCAAGTGTACCCTTGCGGCAGTCCTTGTTGGAAATAAGCTTTATTTCATTATGTGCAGGATTTTCGTAATTATCATCACGATTGATTATACCGCACAGGTCAACCATAACAAGGTCACCGATACCGAGCTTCAGTAAGAATGTACCGATAGCAATACCTGCTGCGCCCGCACCGTTGATTACAACTCTTAAATCGGAAAGCTTCTTGCCTGCACACTTTGCAGCATTGATAAGAGCTGCGCCCACGACTACCGCTGTACCGTGCTGGTCATCATGGAAAACGGGAATATCAAGACTTTCCTTGAGTCTTCTTTCGATTTCAAAGCAGCGGGGTGCAGAAATATCCTCTAAATTGATTCCGCCGAAGCTGTCAGCTATAAGCTCGATTGTATGTACTATTTCGTCAACATCCTTGCTCTTTACGCAGAGAGGAAATGCATCAACATCAGCAAATTCCTTGAAAAGACAGCACTTGCCTTCCATTACGGGCATACCTGCAAGTCCGCCGATGTCGCCAAGACCTAAAACCGCTGTACCGTCGGTGATAACCGCTACAAGATTCTTTCTTCTTGTAAGCTCATAGGATAATTCAGGCTTATCCTTTATTTCAAGACATGCCTGCGCAACACCGGGTGTGTATGCAAGTGACAGATCTTCTCTTGTTTCAATAGGCGCACGGGAAATGACTTCAATCTTTCCCTGCCATTCGTAATGCTTTTTAAGTGCTTCTTCCTTAATATCCATCGAAAGAGCCTCCTTTATTTTCTTTTGTTCTTTATATCAATCTGAAATCAGCTTTCAAATTTTGTAATTATCTTTCTTACGCTTTCTTCAGGTGTGAACTTATAACCGAGAGAAATTGCATAGTGGTTGTAGAAGCCGTGGAAGTCAGAGCCGCCTGTGGGCATTACTCCGTACTTTTCGCAGAGTGCTTCAAGGCGCTTTTCGCATTCCTCATCAGCACTTTCGTGATAGACTTCAATACCGTCAATCTTTTCAGCAGCCGCAAGCTCCTCGATAAGCTCAAAGCTGTCGTATACCTTGGGGTGAGCAATAACCGCTGTACCGCCTGCGGAACGGATAAGCTCCAGTGCAAAACGTACATCGGGGTTGCTTTCGGTTTCGTGCTTTACTTCTTCCGCACACAGACCATACTGTGCGTTGAAAAGAGATTCGTAAACCTCGCCATAAAGCTCGGTTGTATAACCGTAGTCCATGAGAGCGTGCATAATGTGGCATTTGTAGATTGCCTTGCCGCCTGCGGCATAACGCACGATATTTTCAAGCGCAATAGGATACCTTTCCATAACCTTAAGCGCCATCTGCTTGCCACGCTGCTTTCTTGATTCACAGGTGCGCAGGCATAAGCCTTCAAGACGGTCAGGCTTCTTGGGCATATAGCAAAGAATATGTACCTTCTTGCCTCTCTGTGTATCCACGGCTGAAATTTCAACTGCGGGAAGAACTCTGATACCATAACGCTGGCCGAGAACAACAGCTCTCGAAGTGGAAGCAAGGTTATCGTGGTCGGTTATAGCAAGACAGTCGATATTGTTTCTCTTTGCCTGTGCGATAACTTCTTCAATACCCAGGGAACCATCGGATAATGTGGTATGACAATGCAAATCTGCTCTCATAAAATACCTCTTTCGTAATCATCGTGAACGCTCAGCGGATAACCTTACCTTTAAGCTTTACCTTGTCGGTCTTGGTGTGCTGAACTTCCTTTCTGCTGCCTGATGTGTCGGTTGGTTCTTCAAAGCCGCCCTTGTCTTCAAAGAGGGCTTCATCTGTTGTTTCATAACGGGCGTATTCGGGATTCTTCTCGCCCCTTGCTTCATAGTACGGGTCAACTATATGCTTCTGGATTACGGGATATGCACAGAATGTAGTGATGAAACACATCCATGCTGCAGGAACAAGAGGGAGTGCCAGAAGCGAATAGGGATAACCCAGTGCCATTATAACCACGATTGCCGCTGTCGCAAAAAAGCCTGCAAAGCTGCGCTTTATGCCGAGAATCATAAGAAGGAACGAGTTCTTTATAATCTGCGGCATTTTAAGATTCAGCGCCACAATCTGCGGATAGATGTAGAAATGCATCATATAGATGATAAAACCGAATGCCAGAGATAACGCAAGCATCGCCTTGTTCTGGAAGCTCTGGTCGGCTTCGATGGATGCAATGTAGAAATTGATGTTGTAAATAATCAGTATAACCAGTCCGATATCCACGATACCGACGCCGATTGACTGCTTGAAATTCTTCTTGAAGGCTTCCTTGAATTCATGGAAGACGAATATAGGCTCGCCTATTACAAACTTACGCATTACCTGAGTCATTGCCGCAAGGGCAGGGCCAAAGGTAACCACAGGTAAACAGAACAGAGTGAAAATCAGATTTATCTGAAAGAATTTCCAGAACTTGTTTCCGAAAATTTCCCAGAAGAGAAAGAACGGCTTTTTCTTCGGCCCGCCTTTCTGTACACCCTTGCCTGCCTTGCCATATTTAAATAAATCAATTGCCATAAAATAAATAATCCTTTCGCCTGAGACCTTATAATACATAAAAATGCATTATAATAGTTTTATTATATCACTTTCCGAGTATTTTTGCAAGTGTTTTTTCGCTGAAATAAGCCTTTTTTCAGCATTTTTTTACATTTCACCGCCTGTTATAACGCAAAAGCCGCATACAGCATCCGCTGTATGCGGCCCGAATCCGTCACGGCACTATGACGGAACAGAATTTTAACCAAGCATATTGAGATATGCACCGCTTGCATTTACAATATTGGTTATATTTCCTGTCTGGTTATAAGCGTTAAGCTTATTGTAGCGGTCGCTTTCGGCATACGCCTCCAGCTGCTTTGACTGCTCGCCCATAAAGCTTGCGAAAGAATCTTCCTTTCCGAAAACTCTGTCAAGCTGAGTAGCAGTGGCGGAATTGAAGGCTTCCTTATCAATAGCAAGTGTTCCGTCGGATTTTACGCTGATACCTACCTTATCAAGACGGTTGGTATAAGCATTTGTCATGTTGGCAACAAAGCTGTTCTTGTTGGAAACCGTACTGTCGCCCGAAGAGCCGATACCTGATACGAAATCGTTATAGCTCTTAACGAAGTTTTCTGCTGCAGTATATGCAGCGTCATAATCAATTTCACCTGTTTCCTTGTCCTCTGCAAAGGCAGCTTCAAGCTTCTTTACAGACTCGGAAACAGCATTGGAGAGAGAGCCGAGCTTATCCTCGTAAACCTTTTCCGTAGAAGTGTTTATGAGCTTCTGGATATAGCTTTCGGAGGATGATGTGTCTTCGGACTTCTGCATAGCGAAGTATTCCTTATAAAGGTTCTTGCTTACACGGAAATCAGACCACTGGTTGATTACGTTGCTCATTGAACTATAAATGTTATAGTTGCTGTTAAGAGAGTTCAACATATAAATCCCTCCTTTCTCCTGATAAATAAGTGCCTATTTATTCATATGTTATATCGTCATATTATTTCTGAACTTTAGCTTTTTCAGAGATTTTCTTCATTTTTTCCCAGCATTCCCGAAAGCCAGTTTTCTATATCCATTTCCTTTTTCTCTTCCTTTGCACGGACATAGGCCCTGGCGGTTTCGGAATCGGGATTGTCTTTCACGTACAATTCCATCCGTTCTTCGTAAAGCTGGTCATTGCTTTTCTTTTCAGGAAAGCGGATAAGGGATTTTTCTTCTGTTTTTTCTTCATACATAAGCGTCGCATTGAAATGAGGATAACCGTCAATTCCCGACAACAGCTTATCCTCCTTGTACGCCTTTATACAATCACCGCACACGCATATCATTGCAATGCAGCAGATTATTGCAGCTGCATAGGTGTATTTTTCATAATTTTTCATTATCATAATAAGGCTTATAACAACGAAAACCATAGAAGTCCCCATGTAAGTATAAATTGCAATAAGGCGACGCGTGCCGAAAGCAAAATACCCCAGTATCACAAAAACAACACAGGCAATCATAGGCGGATAATTGAATTCAAAATATATATTTCCGGCAGGAATACTTGTCGGCTCAATCATTACAGAAACCAGTCCCATATCAAGAACCAGCAAGCGCAGCACAAAATAAACCACTTGTAACAGCAGAAGAAAGACAGGCATCCAGAAACACACCCATCCCGCAAAACCAAAGCTTTTTTCAACAGCTTTTTTTCTGAGCCGCAATGATTCTATTATCTTGACATAAGCAAAATTATCTATCATTATCCCACCCTCTTTCGATTTAATTATACCCCCGTAAAAATTTCCTGTCAATACCCCGAAGCGACATATTTCACGGACAAAACCGAGTATAATTGAAACATAACAAATATCGGAACGGTGATTCAATGGTTATATATCTCGATGTACTTATGGCAGTGAATTTCCTGATTACATATTTTTCGCTGAAGGCTGCCGCACGGCTGCTGCACGCAGGATACAGCACACGGCGGCTTATTGCCGCTTCCGTCTTCGGCGGTATCTCTTCGCTTTCAGCTGTTATTCCTCTCGGTTTTGTCGCTTCATTACTGCTGAAAATCTCCCTTACTGCCGTTATAACGTTTATCGCTTTCGGCTTCGGCGGAACATCCGCTTTTTCGCTGCGCACCCTTGTTACCGCAATTACAGGCGCACTGGTATGCGGAACAACAATTCTGCTCAGGGAACTTACAGGCAGCAGTTTTTTCGGTGCGGCAGGCGGATATCCGTATTTTGACATATCTGTTTTTCATCTGATAATCTCCACAACCGCAGTTTACATAATCATCAGCATATACCGACGCATATGCGACAAGCCACAGAAAGGCGAGCTGATAAAACTCGTTATAAAAAAAGGCGGCAACACCGCAGAAATAACCGCCTACCCTGACAGCGGAAACAATCTGCGTGATTTTCTCACGGGACTGCCTGTGATTGTATGCCGAAAGGACAGATTGAAAAGCATAATGCCTGATTTTTCCGAGCCTGCCGCAGGTATCAGACTTATCCCTTTTTCTTCGGTGGGAGGAAACGGAGTAATCGCCGCTTTCCGTGCGGACAGTATTGTCGCATACCGCGAAAACGGAGCAAAAACACAGATTGAAGCGCTTATCGGCAGTTATGAAAACTCTCTCGTAAATGAAAGCTTTGACGCTGTTATAAATCCTAAAATAATCGTATGAACAAAGAAAGGAAAATCAATATGAACACAGTTACAAAACAATTTACCGCCTTTGTGGGAAGGATTCTGAAAACAGAAAATGCTTCGGGGATTTATTACATAAACGGAGCTGACAGTCTTCCGCCGCCGCTTACCAAAGAAGAAGAGGACGAAGCCTTTGCTCTGCTGGAAAATGATTTTTCAAAGGGAAGGGATATTCTTATTACACATAATCTCAGGCTTGTGGTATACATTGCCAAAAAATTTGAATCAACAGGAATCGGAATCGAAGACCTTATTTCTATCGGCACTATCGGTCTGATAAAAGCGGTAAACACCTTCAGCACCGACAAGAATATAAAGCTTGCGACATATGCTTCACGCTGTATAGAAAACGAAATCCTCATGTTCCTGAGAAAATCCAATCAGCACAAAATGGATATTTCCATAGAAGAACCGCTGAATATCGACTGGGACGGAAACGAACTTCTGCTTTCGGATGTTCTCGGCACAGACGGCGATACGGTAAACGAAAATATCGAAAATGAAGCTGAGAAACAACTGCTGCTGGAATCAGTCGCAAGGCTTTCACCCAGAGAACGGTTCATTATGGAAAAGCGGTTCGGGCTGATAGATGGCAAGGAGCTTACACAAAAGGAGGTTGCCGACCTTATCGGCATTTCCCAGAGTTATATTTCACGTCTTGAAAAGCGGATTATAAAAAGACTCAGAAAGGAACTTGAGAAGATAACATAAAACAAGAAACGCCGTCTGTCAAAGCGGCGTTTCTTAGCTTATGCTGTTATTTAACCTGAATAATTCCTTATTCGACTGTATCATTTTTTTCTGCTATCTGCCGGATTTCCCTTGAGTTCTTCACAATACTGTACACCGACATGGCGACTATAATTACGCTGATCCCCGCACCGGTAAGAGCAATCATTAACCATCTGTCGTCATTCGACATTTCTCCGCCGAACTCGGAAAGCATCGCCGTTTCAAGGGACAGCATGGATACCAGTGCTGCCGCCATGCTTATGATTTTCGTCATGGACATTACGGGACTGCCCAGCTTTTTGTACTTTATGAGATTCTTTATCGCTACCGCCGTAAGCCAGAAGGTATATACCGCCATGACATAGATAAGTATGCCCTGATATTCATAACCCTTGTCCTGATACAGAATCATAAGCACTGCACCTGACAGGAACAGATTAATGGCAAGCAGAAAATATCCACACAGTCTTGAACAGTGCAATTCCTTTAAAAGGTCGTTTCCGATACCTGTTCTGTTCACAAAGCGAAGCAGCAGAAAGCGCATAACCGCCAGAATAATATAATAAAAGGCAAGCACGTGAAACCATGCAGTATGATTAATAACTCCTGAAACAATATTTACCGCAGCATACAGAAAATTAAATCCAAGTGAGCCGTACAGAGTTACATGTGTTCTGAACTTCATGTCAGTCATGAAACGGTTTCCCAAAGTGTTGTCATAAACAGCGTTTTTAACCGTTCTGTAATGCTTTGGTACTGTTTTTATACACCTCATGACGATGCAGGTAAGTGTGTAGAAGGACAACACATATACCAAATATGCGAGAGGGTGTTCCTCATAACCGCCTACGAAAGTATATATGAGCGTCACCGCACAAACAGGTACAAGCAGAGCTATCAGCCATACGGGCGGATAAACAAGCTTTATCATATCCTTAAGCTTCATTTTAGTCCCTCATCTCCTCACCTGTACAATACCCGTTTTCTGCGCCTGTGATTTTAACCTTTACGACGCTGTGACGAGGCACATCGGCGCCGTAAACCCTTACAGGTGTGTAATTGGGTGTATAGCCGTTGATATAATCGGGAGATTTACGCTTTTCAACAAGAATTTCCTGCTGCGTCCCCACCTGAGCCGTAAGGAATTCCGCGTGCATTTTCTCGTCAATATCAGAAAGGATTCTGTAACGCTCTCCCTTGATATTTTCCGCAATATGGTCCGTGCGCTTTGCGGCGGCTGTGCCCTCACGGATTGAATATGAAAACACATGGATTTTTGCAAAACCTACCTTCTGGGCAAAAGCACAGCTTTCAGCAAACTCTTCCTCCGTTTCTCCTGCAAAACCCACCATAATATCCGTAGTTATTGCCGCATTTGGAAAACGTCTGCGGATATTGCACACAATTTCGTAATATTCATCTGCGGTGTAATGACGGTTCATCCGTTTAAGGGTTGTGTTGCTTCCGCTCTGCAAGGAAAGATGAAAATGCGGACACAGCTTTTTCTGGGCAGAAAGCCTGTCAAGCATTCTGTCATCAAGCAGTTCGGGTTCAAGCGATGACAAACGGACTCTCTCAACACCTTCAACTGCACATACCGCTTCAACTGCATCGGCAAGGTTGCTTCCCGTGTCCTGACCGTAGCAGGAAAGATTTATTCCTACAAGAACAATCTCCTTCTGCCCTGCCCCTGCACATCCGGTAACCTCTGACACAATATCCTCAATGCTGCGTGAACGGACTCTTCCTCTTGCGTAGGGAATAATACAGTAGGAACAGAAACGGTTGCAGCCATCCTCGATTTTTATAAATGCACGGGTCTTTTCGCCCTGCCTGCAAAGCTCCATGCCTTCGTAAGCCGTCGGCATTGGTGTAACAGATACAATTTTCTGCCGCTCTGACATATATTTTTTCAGAACCTCGGGTATACTGCTTTTGGAAGCATTACCTGTAACGATATCCGCACAGGATTTTTCTGCTTCGGCAGGAAATGCCTGAGGAAAGCAGCCTGTGAGAACAATTACCGCTTCAGGATTAAGCCTTTTCAGCCGTCCTGCCTCATGGCAGGCCTTTTTATCGCCTGTACCCGTTACCGAACAGGAATTTATTATTATAATATCAGCTGTTTTTTCGTCATAGGTTTCTTCAAATCCCGCTTTCCGCATGGCTGTGGAGATTCCTATGCTTTCATACTGATTGACCTTACAGCCGAAGGTTTTTACCGTAAAATACATTCTACACCTACATTTCTGTTGTAATGTTGCACAAATTGCAAAGGTTCGGTTTGTTATTTATTGCTAAATCTCCAAATTTTCAAAAACCCCCTTGACAATTCCCGTATTTATGCTATTATATGGTTAAAGGTTACGGAGATGTAACTTGCGTAACTTTAAATATAAAGTAAATATAGAAACAAAAGAAAGTAAATTAATTAAACAGGAGGAATTTACCATGACAGAATTCAATGTAAAAATCACAACAATCAACGATGTTAAGAAGTTCGTTTCCACAGTTATGACATTTGATTATGACATCGATCTCGTAAGCGGCAGATACGCAATTGACGCAAAGTCTATCATGGGTATCTTCAGCATCGACCTCTCCAAGGAATTAAAGCTCATCGCTCACACAGATGACGCAGCTGAACTCAAGGAAGCTGTTAACGAATTTATCGTAAAGTAAGACACCATTCAAGCGCACACATCCACCGTGCGTTATCAGCCTGAAGCTGCGAAATTACGCTTGCACGCAGCTTTACGGGAAAATAAAGCCGTAGCTCCTCAGAGCACGGCTTTTTTATTTTTGTCCGAAGCCGTTAAACCACGCTCTTTCTTCAAAGGCTTTCTTCTGCGGTGCCTTTACTGTTTTGGCGGCAACGCCCACAGGAAGAAGACACACCAGCTCATATCCGTCGGGAACGCCGAGAATTGCCGCCATTTTATCGCATATTCTGTCGTCATCGGTGATATGTCCCTCATACCAGCAGCTTTCATAGCCGAGAGCCGTTATCATAAGCAGCATATTTTCGATTGCCGCTGAATAATCCTGCACTGCAAAGCACTTGTCACGGTAGGCGTTGATACGCTGCGTAAGCACACAGATTGCCGCAGGGGCAGTTTCTGCCACAGGCGGGTCAATAATGCCGAGAAGCTTTGACAAAATCTCTTTATCGTCTACTGCAATAAGGCTCACCGTCTGCTTGTTGCAGCCCGACGGTGCAGCAAGACCTGCCTCCATGATTTTCCGAAGGTCTTCCCTGGGCACAGGGACAGGCTTATATTTTCCACGGTAGCTGCGGCGGGAGTCTATTATATCAAAAATGTTCATTTTTACCTCTGTAAACCGGACTTTTATTCCACCTTAAAATCTGTCCATTCAATTTTATTATACTGCATGACTTCTTCAGATTTCACCATACCCAGTTTTTCATAAAAGGGAATTGCGTCTTCATTAGCTATCAGATAAACAGCAATATCCTTTTCTCCGCCTGAAATTTCATGAGCTTTCTTCATTAACTGTCTGCCTATTCCCTGTTTTGCGTATGCTCTGTCTACTCCCAGATCCGTCACATAAAGCCAATATGCAAAATCAGTCAGTCCAAACAGAACACCTACAGCGACACCGCTTACATTACGGGCAACAATACTTATGGAAACATTCCTGACAAGTTTTTCAATACGTTCATCAAATCTTTCTTTCGGATATTGAGAACCCAGGTCCGATCTTTTTAAAAAATCCACATATTCTTCTGCTGAAATTCTTTCCTGCATAATTGTAATTTTTTCATTCATATGGCACCTCCGCCAATTCACATTTATCATACCATTCATTATACCAACAACCCAAAAAAATGTCAATTATAATCCGTCGGCTATGCCGACTCCTCAACTTTTCATTCTTCGCTCTTCACTTTTCACTAAATAAAAAAAGACGGCTTTAGGATGTCCGCCATATAGAAGTTTTTAATCCCGCCGTTTCTCAACTGCGGGATTAATCATTTCTTATAAAAGGCGGGAACTGCCCAAAGGGGCTCCCTTTGGTGCGTCCGCCATATAGAAGTTCTTAACCCCGCCGTTTTGCAACTGCGGGGTTAGCTGTTTCATATAAAAGGCGGGGATTGCCCAAGGCGGCACACCTTCGCCGTCCTTTTTTATTTTATATAAAGCCCGTTTTCATCCGCATCAATGGTTATCATATCCCCTGCGTGGAGCTTGTCGCCGATAATTGCTCTTGCAATAAGGGTTTCCGCCTTACGCTGAATGAAGCGTGCAAGGGGTCTTGCACCGTAAATCGGGTCATAGCCGTTGTCGATGATATATTCCTTAGCCTGTGGTGTAAGCTGTACCGATAATTGCTTGTCTGCAAGGCGCTTGCCGAGGGAAGCGATCATCAGGTCAACAATATCTGCAATTTCAGCTCTGCCTAAAGGCTTGTAATACACAATCTCATCAAGACGATTCAAAAATTCAGGTCTGAAGGACTGCTTCAGCAGCATATCAACCTGCTCCTTCGCTTCTTCGCTGATTTCTCCGTCAGAGGTGATACCGTCAAGAATAAAGGGCGAGCCTAAGTTTGATGTCATAATGAGAATTGTATTCTTGAAATCCACAGTTCTGCCCTGACTGTCGGTAATTCTGCCGTCGTCAAGCACCTGCAAGAGAATATTGAACACATCGGGGTGCGCCTTTTCAACCTCGTCAAAAAGGATTACCGCATAGGGCTTTCTGCGTACCGCTTCGGTAAGCTGTCCGCCTTCGTCATAGCCTACATATCCGGGAGGTGCGCCGATTAAGCGTGACACGCTGAATTTTTCCATATACTCGCTCATATCAATGCGGACAATGCTGTTTTCATCATCGAAAAGCGCTTCTGCCAGCGCCTTTGCAAGCTCGGTCTTACCTACGCCCGTAGGCCCTAAGAACAGGAACGAGCCTAGGGGTCTGTTCGGATTCTGGATGCCTGCACGGGAACGCAGAATTGCCTCGCTGACCTTTTCAACTGCTTCATTCTGGCCTATAACACGCTTATGGAGAATTGCCTCCATATTGAGAAGCTTTTCTCGTTCGCCTTCCATAAGCTTTGCCACAGGGATACCTGTCCAGCGGCAGATAATCTTTGCGATTTCTTCCTCTGTCACCTTATCACGGAGAAGAGTGGAATTATTTTTCTGCTGTTCAGCCGCTTTTTCCGCAGCTTCAAGCTCGGCTTTCAGCTGCGGCAGTCTGCCGTACTGAAGTTCCGCCGCCTTGTTCAGATTATACTCACGCTTTGCCCTGTCGATTTCGCCGCCGATCTGCTCCATTTCCTTACGCAGATCCTGCAATTTCGTAATGGAGCTGCGCTCATTTTCCCAGCGTGCTTTCATTGCAGAGAACTGCTCACGCATATCGGACAGCTCCTTGCGGATTTCGTCAAGATGCTCCTTTGAAAGATTGTCGCTTTCCTTTGTAAGCGCCGCTTCTTCGATTTCGTGCTGCATAATCTGTCTGGATAAATCATCAAGCTCGGTCGGCATGGATTCCATTTCCGTCTTGATAAGCGCACAGGCTTCATCCACAAGGTCTATTGCCTTATCAGGCAGGAAGCGGTCGGAAATATAACGGTTGGAAAGAGTTGCCGCAGCAATAAGCGCTGTGTCCTGAATCTTTACGCCGTGGAAAACCTCGTAACGTTCCTTTAAGCCACGTAAAATCGAGATAGTATCCTCAACGGTAGGCTCTCCTACAATAACAGGCTGGAAACGGCGTTCAAGCGCCGCATCCTTTTCGATATACTGGCGGTATTCGTTAAGTGTTGTTGCACCGATACAGTGAAGCTCACCACGTGCAAGCATAGGCTTTAAAATATTGCCTGCGTCCATTGCGCCGTCGGTTTTGCCTGCGCCTACAATAAGGTGAAGCTCGTCTATAAAGAGGATGATTCTGCCCTCGCTCTTCTTGATTTCCTGCAGCACCGCCTTGAGTCTTTCTTCAAATTCACCACGGTATTTCGCGCCTGCCACAAGAGCACCCATATCAAGGGAAAAGAGCTGTCTGTCCTTTAAGGAATTCGGCACATCCCCTCTTACAATACGCAGAGCAAGTCCCTCTGCAATAGCAGTCTTACCTACACCAGGCTCGCCGATAAGAACGGGATTGTTCTTGCTTTTACGGGAGAGGATACGGATAACGTTTCTGATTTCGCTGTCACGTCCGATTACAGGGTCAAGCTTGTTGTTCCTTGCAAGCTCAACCAGATCCTGACCGTATTTTTTCAGAACATCATAGGTGTTTTCGGGGTTGTCACTGGTTACATTTGTGTTTCCACGTACATTTTTAAGCGCCGCTAAAAACTTATCCTTTGTCACATTGAAAGCCGAAAGGATTTCCTTAGTCTTGTCCTTTCCCTTTTCAATAAGCGCAAGGAAAATGTGTTCCACCGAAACATATTCATCGCCCATACGCTCAGCTGTTTCCTCTGCGCAGTTCAGTACACGGTCAGTATCCTGAGTGATGTAAACCTCATCGGGGCGTCTGCCGCTGCCTGTAACCCTGGGAAGTGCGGAAACCGACTTTTCAGCCTGCTCAGCCATTGCCGCTTCATCAACGCCCATACTTTTCAGAAGCTGGGGAATAAGACCCTCCTGCTGTGTAAGGAGAGACAAAAGCAGATGCAGGGTATCAATCTGCTGGTTGGAATTTGACACTGCAATACTCTGGGCATTCTGTATTGCTTCAACTGATTTTCTTGTTAATTTCTGTGTGTTCATATTGTTCTCCTTTCTTTTGTCCGAAAATTATATAATTACTATTCCGTTCTCCAGATACTCGTAATACCTGTCCACGGAAAGCTTTGCAGCAAGTCTGCGGTTTTCTATATTACCGAAATATATTTTCAGTATCTCATCAAACATTTTTATATATTCAGATATTGCCTTTGCAATTTCATCGTTACTTCGGTGTTCAATCGCTTCGGGAAGTCTGAAGGTGCGGGTGAATCTGCCGTCCTCGATAGTATAGGAAATACCCTCGGGGAAGAACTTCATAATGTACTTGTTTTCAAGCTCTGCCCACAACTCAAGGAATTCGGTAAGATCCGCCTTGAGGTTTTCCGACTGTGTTCTGAAGGATACACGAAGCTGACCCATTGTCTTGTCAAAACTGCGGTAAAGCTCAAGCCCGTACCTTATGACAGGCTTGTATTTATATTTCAGAGCAGAGCGTATTGAAAGCATTGCATCAGAAGGCTGAGGCTGGATCTGAAAGCCCGTGCTTCCCATAAAGGCTTCAATGGCACCGAAAATATCGTTCATCCTCTTTTCGGGCGTTGTGTAGGACACCGCCTCCGCCAGAATTCCGTTTATCATTGCAGAACGGCTGGTTCCCTTGCTGTATGCAAGGCGGTCGATAGCCTCAACAACGTCATCAGACAGCACAAGGCTGTATACGCTTTTCTTCATATTATAGCTGCTCCTTTCTCTTGTCTGAGGTTATTGTATCATAATTTTAATAACTTGTCAATAGTTTTATTAATTTTAATTACAAGTTATTAAAATTCTCCCCTTGATTTTTTTGTCGTAATAGGTTATACTTTAAAGAAAACGGGCATTTTACGAAAGGAGGCAAGACATGAGCACAAAAAAGATATTTATTATCAATATGATTATGCTGGCTCTGGCGGCAATTGTCTTTACCGTTATAAATCTTGTCCCCAATGATGCCGATAAACTGAAGCAGATACAGGAAAACTACGCCGAAGAAGCTCAGAAAGGCATAGACAACAGCTGGGCGTACTTTCTTATAAACGAAGAATTTCCTCTTCCCGACGGATATACACCTGAGCTTG
Organism: Ruminiclostridium sp.; assembly: GCA_017625405.1. Classification (GTDB taxonomy): domain Bacteria; phylum Bacillota; class Clostridia; order Oscillospirales; family Ruminococcaceae; genus Ruminiclostridium_E. Next base: position 34,580 of record JAGALB010000009.1, read on the forward strand.
CCCATGTCCAGGGCGTTTATATGATGGATGAACGGTGTGCGGAATATGCAAAGACAATGATCGAAGCGGCAGCGGCAGACGGAATAGATTTATGTGTGGTATCGGCCTACCGCAGCATAGAAAAGCAGCAGGAAAATCTTGAGAGCTATACTCAGCGGCTTATAAACGAAGGGCACGCTCCCGAAGAGGCTGAAAAGCTCGCTCTTATGGAGATTGCTGAACCTGGAAAAAGCGAACACAATGCAGGGCTTGCCCTTGATATACTTACATATGACTGGTGGGAAACACATGACGATGTAACCGCAGACTTTGAAAACACAGAAGAATTTCTGTGGCTTCAGGAAAACGCCCACAAATACGGTTTTATAATGCGCTATCCCAAAGAATGGGAAAATACTACAGGCTATACTTATGAGCCGTGGCATTACAGATTTGTAGGACTCTACTACGCAAAGGAAATCAGAAATTCAGGACTGCCCTTTGAATATTATTACAAGATGAACTTCTGAGGAGTGCACCTCGGGCAATTTATTTATACAACCAAAAAGCTCAGGCTTAAGGTGGATATCCGTATAGAAGCTTTACAGGCATTACTGAGGAAAACCCTTTTGTAAAAGGGCTTTTCCGGGGCCTCCTTTCCGAAAACCTTTAATTTTAATTTAAGCCTGACAGGGTAATTTACCCTGTCAGGCTTAAATCATTATTAAAGTCTTTGGAAGGGGGTTCGGGGGATAACCTTTCTACAGAAAGGTGTCCCACGATAAATACTTATAAAGCTTCTATATGA